>DASZFS010000391.1:0-3360 GCA_035939575.1 Vicinamibacterales bacterium
CGCGGGGCATGTCCAGACTCCGGCGGGCGCTCGCCGCGCTATCGAGGCCGGCATATGGTCGATCGAGCACAGCACCGCTCTCGACGACGAGACACACAAGGCGATGGCCAAGAAAGGAATCTGGCGGGTCGGCACGGAGACGCCGTTCACGGAGTACATGGGGACGAAGGATCGCTTCGACCGCACAGTCGCGGGCATCAAGAACGCGTATCAGAACCACGTCAAGATGGCGTTCTCGACCGATGCCGATTACTACATTCCGGGGATGACGCGCGGGCAGATCGTGATCGATTTTCTGCGAAGCTGGAAGGCGGCGGAGATGCCGGCTCCAGAGATCCTGAAAATCCTGACGACTAACGGCTACAAAGTCTGCGATATTTACGAAAAGCGCGGTCCCATCAAGGCGGGACTTCCGGCAGACTTGATCGCCGTGGCTGGGAACCCGCTCGAAGACATCGACAGTCTGCGCAAGGTTCAGTTCGTGATGAAGGATGGCATGGTTTTCAAACGCGACGGAGTGATGACACCGGAGAAGTTCTTCAACAGCGGGCCCGTGAATGGCTGGCGAATCCATTGACCCGATGTGGCGTACGCACTTCTGCGTGCCGCGTCCCCACTCATGGGGAATCGTCTTACGGGCCCTTTGCAAAAACGCGTTCACATGAGTGTGAACGCGGCACGCAGGAGTGCGTACGCCACGTCGGCGATGAAGGAGAGTAATGCGTCTCGGTAAATACGACATCGTCGATAAGCTCGGCGAGGGCGGTATGGGCGAGGTTTACCGCGCCAAGGACAGCAGCCTGAACCGTAGTGTCGCGATCAAGATCCTGCCCCCGGACGTCGCGAACGATCCGAATCGGCGTGCACGTTTCGAGCAGGAGGCCCGCGCGCTGGGCGCGCTCAATCACCCCAACATCGTCGCTGTCTACGACACCGGAGTGGAGAACGGTCAAGCTTACATCGTCTCGGAGCTGGTTGACGGCGAGTCGCTGCGCGTTGTGGTCGATCGCGGACGGCTTCCGTTGAGAAAGCTGCTTGACATGGGAGTGCAGATCGCGGACGCCCTCGCGGCGGCGCACTCGGTCGGCATCGTGCATCGCGATTTGAAACCTGAGAATGTCATGGTCACCCGAGATGGCCGTGTCAAGGTGCTCGATTTCGGGCTCGCTAAACAGACCGTGACCGAAGCCACCGGGGATACCGCCACGCTTGCGCTTTCGCAGCCGGGTACGGTGCTGGGCACCGCCGGTTACATGTCGCCCGAGCAGGTGCGCGGCGCGGCGCTCGATCACCGCTCCGACATCTTCAGCTTCGGCTGCGTGCTCTACGAGATGATGACGGGCCGACGCGCATTTCAGGCTGCGTCGTCTGTAGAGACGATGAACGCGATTCTGCGCGAGGAGCCGAGCGAAATCGAAGGCAGTCAAATCACATTGCCTCTGGCGCTCTGGACCATCGTCAGGCGGTGTCTCGAGAAACAGCCGGAACAGAGGTTTCAGTCTGCCGCCGACCTTGCGTTTGCACTCAGATCGATCTCACCCTCCACTGCATCCGGACCGCTGCCAGCCGCTTCCATCGCTGGCCCATCGCGCGGCAAGCGATGGTTGTGGCCCGTAATCGCAACGCTCGCGGGCATCGCGCTGTTCGCCGCCGGCTACTTCCTGCGCGACCGTACTCTGCGCCGCGATCCGCCAAAGTTCCAGCGCATCACATTCCGCAAGGGACTGATCACGAACGCCCGCTTCACGCCCGATGGCCGCAACGTGATCTATAGCGCGATCTGGGACGGCGCTCCCAGCCGTGTCTTCATGGCGACACCCGGCAATCCGGAGGCTCGCGATCTCGACCTGCCGGACGGAAGTCTATTGCTTGACGTTTCGTCTAAGGATGAGATCGCATTCGTGACGGGCCCCTACGCCAAAGATGGATCCGGCGTCCTCTCACGCGGCGCGATTTCCGGTGGACACATGCGGCCCTGGCTGGAGGGCGTGAAAAGCGCGAACTGGTCGCCGGATGGCTCCACCATGGCGATCTGGCGGCGGGTTGACGGAAAGAATCGGCTCGAATACCCGGCCGGGAAGGTTTTGATTCCCAACGTCGGAGAGGCCCTGCTGGGCATGCGCGTCTCGCCCGACGGTGCGCGCGTGGCCCTTGCGCATTATGAACAGGGTTCCAGTATCGGACTGAGCGTTGTCGACACCGCAGGCAAGATAACGTCGCTCGGTATCGTGGCGGGTCAGACTTTCGACATCGTCGACCCTCTGTTGACCTGGACTCCGGACGGCCAAGAGATCTGGTTTCGCTCCTTCGATCTGAAGGAATGGGGCACCATTTACGCCGTGGATCTGAAGGGCCACCGCCGCGTGGTCACGCGATTGCCGGGGCATCTCGTGCTCTATGACATCGCGCGCGACGGACGGCTTCTTTTACGTACCGACACGCGGCAGCTCGGCATTCTCGGCGGGACACCGGGCGACATGATGGAGCGCGATCTCTCGTGCCTGGACGAAAGCAATCTCAACGGGATTTCCGACGACGGGCGCGTCATTGTCGCAACCGTTGTCGGCGAGAGTGGCGGGCCGAAGGGAAGTGTGTATTTGAGGAGGACGGATGGCTCGCCGCCGATACGTCTGGGGGACGGCAAGGCATTCGCGCTGTCGCCGGATGGCAATTGGGTTTCGGGCTTTTCCTCCACCGACCCGGCGACCCGGCGCTACGTACTGCAGCCAACCGGTGCGGGAGAGGAGCGCGAGGTGGCAATTACGGAGTTGAAGAACGTGAACATCGTTTACGGCTGGTCAAGCGACGATCAAACGGTTTTCCTCCATGGACCCGGCCCGAAAAAGGGCTTCCAGAATTACTCGTGGAGTCTGACGTCAGGCGCTCTGAAGCCGATCGGTCCGGAAGGAGTCGCCGATATCTTGCCTTTTGTGTCGCCAGATCGCCGGCAGATTCTCGATATCGGACCCGACGGACGCTGGTGGGTCTACCCGGTCTCGGGCGGAGAAGCTCGCGCGGTTGAGGGACTCTCCGCGCACGACATTCCGATCGGGTGGCGCGATGACAATCGGTCGCTGTTCCTGATCACACACCACGACGACAATAAGACCATTCCACTCTCGGCTCTCGACCTTGCCAGCGGCCGGAAGACGGAGTGGAAGGAGATTCACCCCACACGCCCCGTCGATCAGGTGCTGAAAGTCGCAGTCACGCCGGACGGCCGCGCTTATGCGTATAACTTTCTTGTGAAGATGTCGGAGTTGTACGTCGCCGATGGCGTGCGATGAAATTAGGGACAGTACACTCAATCACCATTTTCAGCCTGGGAAAATGGTGATTGAGTGTACTGTCCCTAATTTA
>DASZFS010000392.1:0-38663 GCA_035939575.1 Vicinamibacterales bacterium
TCGAAGGCGGCGAGATGCGCCGTCCAGACCGAGCGCGCGCCAGCTCCGGATAGCCGCGACAGATCCCGCGGCGTGACGTAGACGATGAGCGTGGGCCTCAACCAGACAGCCTCGATGCCTGTGAAGGCACGTGTCCACGTGCTGGTCGTCGGATCGAGCAGAAAGTAATCCAGTTGGGGAGTCGTGCTGCTGCCGTTCTCACCATAAATGCCGACGAGCAGCGTGCGTCCGTCCGGTGACCAGAGCGATTCCATCGACCAGGGAGGATATGGCTCGCCGGTCGAATACCGTTGGCCAAAAGGGACGCGTGCAACGTCCCGGAGCGTGCGGGCGTCGACCACCAGTATGTCGGTCCCCTTGACGGCGCACGCAACCCGCGTGTGGTCCGGCGACACTCGCGCGGTGCCCGCATCGCATTCCGGCGGGACGGACGAAGGGGTGGGCTCTCGCGCGAGCTTGGTCCCGATCGCGCCTGCGTCGAGCGGCTCTTCGGTACCGGTCATGCGATCGAGCCGCCATCGTGTGGTCGACAGTCCGTTCTCGGTGCTCTCGAACAGGATGTGCTGTGCATCGGCGTCGCAGATTGGGGAATGATGATCCCGCCCAGCATGCGAGATCTGTGTCAGCGCGCCGGTGTCAGACGACCAGATCCAGATCTGCTGGTAGCTGCGTCCGTGTGCGGCGTACGTGCGATGGCTGAAGACGACCTGTTGAGCGTCGAGGCTCGCCGCGAGCGAAACGCAGATCGCGGCGGTGAGGATCAATCCTAGGCGCACACACCAGGAGTGTACACGGAACGTCCAGGATTGGCCGACCGCAACGCCAGCGCGCTACGGGATTGACCAGGTCCCGGTACCCCGGGGCTTTCCCTGAAACCGGGTGTCGTACTAGGTCCCTTGCGTCTGCGTCCGAGACTGGCCTGGGCTTCCAGTCCCGATTTGGCGTGCGGCCGCAATGGTGGGATAATCCCACCATGGTCGTTACACTTGATGCCAAACGCCGTCTGACCGTGCCCGCTGCGCTCGCACCGGCCAAGCCAGGCGACTACTTTGACGCCCGCTTCGATCCCGAGGAGGACGCGATCGTTTTCCGTCGGCTTGGTGGCCAGGAGAGTTGGCTGACGGTCATGCAGGAGTGCCCGGTTAGTCCTGACGATGTGCCTCCGCGTCGGCGCACTCCAGCGAAGCGCCGGAAGTTGTGAACTGGCTGCTCGATACGGACGTCATCTGCCAGCCGGCGAAGAAACATGGCGACGCGAAGGTCGTCGCCTGGCTGGAGGCGGAGCGGGACCGCTGCTACACGAGCGCGGTGGTCATCGCACAATTGGCGTACTGGGTCCGCACCAAGGAAGGTCGACAGCGACAGGCGCTGCAGGCGTGGCTCACCCGTCTCATCGAAGCGCTGCATGGCCGGATCCATGGGTTCAACGTTTCAGTGGCCCACGTTTGGCCAGAACAAGAGCGCTTTCTCGACAAGGCCGGCCAACGCATGCCGGTCGAGGACAGTTACATCGCAGCGACGGCGCGCCGTCACGGACTCACGATCGCCACTGGGAATGACCGAGACTTCAAACGGTCCGGGCTCAAAATCTTCAATCCGTTCAAGGAACTGCCGTAGTGGGTTCTGGATGAGCCGGCTGCGGTCGTCCTTGGTTGTTCGAACTCACCTCCAAGCATAGAATCCCTTCGCCGGGGCATGACGATGTTCCGTCGAGGGGGCCACATGACAGATGCTGGTGGCGGCCGGACACAATTCCTGATTCTGGTTTCATTGGCGGTGTGCGTTGCCGTCGCAAGCCCGCCGGCCTCGGCACAAACGGGAAGCGCCATCGCGGGCACAGTCCGCGACGCCTCCGGGGGCGTGCTCCCCGGAGTGACCGTTGAAGCGGCAAGTGCCGCGCTGATCGAAGGATCGCGCGGCGCTGTCACCGACAACGCCGGCAGCTATCGGATCGAGAATCTTCGACCCGGCGACTACGACGTGACCTTCACGCTCACCGGATTCCGCACCGTGAAGCGGGAGGGCATCACGCTGCCTGCCTCGTTCACGGCGACGGTGAACACGGATATGGCCGTCGGTCAGCTCGAGGAAGCCATCACGGTCACCGGTGAGTCGCCGCTTGTCGACGTCCGCGGCTCCGTCTCGCAGTCGGTGATGAACCGCACAACGCTCGATACCATTCCCACGGGCAAGGATCCGTTCGCGGTCGGTCAGTTGATTGCGGGTGTGACGACGAACACGCCGGATGTCGGTGGGACGCAGGTGATGCAACAGCCGACGCTGCAGGTACACGGGTCGTCGAACAACGACAACGTCTTCATGGTGGATGGCGTCCAGATTCAGCACATCGGCTTCGGCGGCAATCAGACCGGTTTCTATTTCAACGACGGCCTGATGGACGAGATCAGTTACCAGACGAGCTCGCTGCCGGCCGAGGCGCCGGTGGGCGGCGTGCAGATCAACATGATCCCGCGCGACGGCGGCAACGTTTTTCACGGCGGCGTGTTCGCGACCGGCGGCAACGGCAGCATGCAGTCCAACAACCTGACGCCGGACCTTCAGGCGCTCGGCTTCAAGGCGCAGAACAAGGTGAAGAGCGTCTACGACATCAACGCCACGTTTGGCGGTCCGATTCAACAGGATCGTCTCTGGTTCTTCGGCACCGTGCGGCGATGGAGCGCGAACAACTATCTCGGCAACACGTTCGCCTCGGACGGCAGCCAGGCGGTGGACGATCAGCGCCTCACGGACTCGACGATCCGCCTGACGCTGCAGGCGTCGAAGAAGAACAAGTTCTCGTTTCATTACGACCGCAGCGTCAAGTGGCGCGGCCATCGGCCGAACAACTGGCTGTCGGCGACTCTGAACGATCCGATCTCCGATGTCGTCCAGACCACGCAGCTCAATTACATCGGCGAGGTCAAGTGGTCGTCGCCGATCAGCAACCGGCTGCTCGTGGAAGCGGCGGTGTTCACGATGCCGGTCAACTACACGCTCGGCTTCGAGCCCGGTGTCGTGCCCGGAACGTACGCGACCTACGACCAGATCCAGTCGTCGATCAGCGGTGTGTCGCCCCGCATGGACACCGACAGCGCGCGCATGTTCACCTACTCCGGCAACATGTCCTACGTCACCGGCTCGCACGCCCTCAAGGTCGGCGCGCAGGTTCGCACCGGCTGGTCGCAGGAGCTGTTCACGATCAACGGCGACATCCTGCAGATCACGAACAACGGCGTCCCGAACTCGGTGCGGCTGGTCAATACCCCGAGCGGTCACAAGGAGTCGGGCGTGAACAGCGGTGTGTACATACAGGACTCGTGGCACATGGGCCGCGTCACGTTGAACCCCGGTGTGCGCTACGAGCGCTTCGTCATGTCGATTCCGGCGCAGAGCGCGCCCGCCGGCACGTGGGTGCCCGCCCGTGATTTCCCGGCGCAGGACGGCATCGTCAACTGGAACACCGTGTCGCCGCGCCTCGGTGCATCGTGGGATGTGTTCGGAGACGGCCGGACAGCCATCAAGGGCGGCGTGAGCCGGTACGATCGCCTCGAGGGCATCACGATCATCCAGCCGCTCAACCTGCGGAACATCTCATACGAAACGTGTCCATGGAACGACGCCAACCACGACCTCACGGTACAGACCAGCGAAATCGTCATGGCGAGCTGCAGCGGCTCCCTTCAGCCTGCGCTTGGCAACGTCGATCCGAACCTGAAGCGGCCGCATCAGTGGGAATACACGGCGATGGTGCAGCGCCAGGTTGGGCCGAGCACGTCGCTGAGTGTCGGCTACTACGGCCGCCGGTTCAGCGATCTTTACACGACAGTGAACGCGGCGGTGCCGCCGTCGGCGTATACACCCGTCACGATCACCAATCCGCTGGATGGCTCGCCGCTCACGGTGTACAACCAGAGCGCGGCGACGCGCGGTCAGGTTCGCAACGTGGTGACGACGCTGCCGAATTTGCTGCAGACGTACAACGGCGTCGAAGTGCAGGTGAACACGCGGCTCCAAAACGCGACCGTGTTCGGCGGCGTCACCATCGGCCGGGACCACGGGGATCTGGACAGCGGTGATCTGAACAACCCGAACGTTCTAATCAACAACAACGGCGCGATCGGCTACGACTCGACGTATCAAGTCCGCGGCGGCTTCAGCTACCGGTTGCCGGCCGACGTGATGTTCGCTGGATCGATCCGCGAGGCGACGGGGCTCCCGCAGTCGCGCACCTACGTCATCACGACATCGATCGTGCCCGGGTTGACGCAGGTGACGCAGAACGTCAAGGCGGCGGCCGCCGGTGAGTTCCGCTACCCGTGGCAGAACCTCGTCGACCTGCGCTTGACGAAGTCAATCAAGACCGGCGCGACGAGGTTCGAGCCAACTGTGGACCTCTTCAACATTTTCAACAACAACGCCATCACCAGTGCCAATACCACGATCGGTTCATCGCTGGGACGCCCGTCAGCCATCGTGATGGGCCGCCTGCTCAGAGTGGGCGGACGCATCACGTTCTAGAAGCTATGACTCAGAACGGGCCTGAAGACTCATGGCCGCGTGCAGGGGCTGAAGACTCATGGTCGCGTGCAGTTGCCTCGCCCCAAGATCAAGGTTCTCAACGGTTGGACAGGGTCTTCAGAAACCGAGGGCGTAGGCAACTGCACGCGGCCACGAGTCTTCAGCCCGCTTCAGGAGTCTTCGACCTGTTCTTCAGCCGGCCTCAGAGCCTTCAGCCCGTTTATGAGATGGGTTGTATCTCGAAAGGATCCGTCATGCCCACACTAGGGCGACTTTCGCTCTCAACATTACTCCGCTCATCATTACTCCGCTCATCACTACTCCTCGGTCCGCTCGTACTCACCTCTGCCGCCCAGCAAACGCGACAGATTGTGCTGAAAGCACCCACCATCATCGACGGCAGCGGAAAGGTGCTGCGGAACACGACGATTGTGATCGAAGGGTCCAAGATCGCGCGCATTGGCGGGCCGGTGCCGACCGACGCGATTATGTATGATCTCACGGGGCTGACCATCTCGCCCGGCTGGATCGATACGCACTCGCACATCGGATACCATTTCGGCGCAAACGGCCGCTACGGCGCGCGCGGGGAGCCGCCCGCGCAGTCGATGCTGTACGGCGTGGACAACAGCGTCCATACACTCGATGCCGGCTTCACCACGATCCAGAGCCCAGGCGCGCTGGCGGACAAGGATCTGCGCGACGCCATTGCGCGCGGCATCATCCCCGGGCCGCGGCTGTTGACCTCGCTGCAGCCGCTCATGGAGAACAGCGGCACGCCGGACAAACTGCGGGAGCTGGTGCGCGAGCGCAAGACGCAGGGTGCTGATTTCATCAAGCTCTTCGCGTCGAAGAGCATTCGCGAAGGCGGCGAGCAAACCATGAGCGACGCGCAGCTGCAAGCGGCGTGCGGCGAAGCCAATACGCTCGGTTTGCGCACGATGGTACACGCGCACTCAGCAGAATCGGCCAAAGCAGCGACGCTGGCGGGGTGCACGAGCATCGAGCACGGCGCGTACGTGACCGACGAGGTGTTCAGCCTGATGGAGCAACGCGGTACGTACTACGACCCCAACATCGGCGTGGTGCTGCAGAACTACCTCGAAAACAAGGACAAATATTTCGGTGTTGGCAATTACAACGAGGAAGGGTTCGCCTTCATGGAGAAGGGACTCAAGATCACCCTCGACACCTTCAAGAAGGCGCTGAAGCACAAGAACCTGAAGATCGTATTCGGCACCGATGCCACCGCCGGCGCGCATGGACACAACGAAGAGGAGTTCATCGTCAGAGTCCGCGATGGCGGACAGGATCCG
The DNA here is from genome assembly GCA_035939575.1 of Vicinamibacterales bacterium. Classification (GTDB taxonomy): domain Bacteria; phylum Acidobacteriota; class Vicinamibacteria; order Vicinamibacterales; family CAVVIG01; genus DATKHR01. Next base: position 5,835 of record DASZFS010000392.1, read on the forward strand.
ATGGCGGCGATCGAGGGCGCGACGTCCATCGCTGCGAAGGCGCTGAGGATGCAGGACACGATCGGGTCCATTGCACCGGGCCTCTCGGCCGACATCATCGCGATGGAGGGAAACCCGCTGGACGACATCACGGCGGTGCGCCGTGTGCTCTTCGTCATGAAGGGCGGGAAGGTGTTCGAGAACCTGGCCCACGGGGCCAAGAGCGGTGATCACAAAAAAATGTTCAGCGACGAACAACAATGAAGCCGGACGGTGCGCCTGCTGACACCTCCATCTGCGCCGCGAGAATGATCCTCAGATGAAGCTAGCAGGTGACGACAAAGCGGCTGTGGTGCAGGTGCTCACCGACTACTATAAGGCTTTCAGCACGCTCGACGCGCAAGCGGTCGGGCCCTACTTCCATGAGCCATCGCAGTTGGTCAGCCCAGCGGGAGTCGTGCCGACACCGACGCGCGACGCTGTAGCCGCTGTGTTTCAACCGGTCATGGAAGCTCTGCGGGCGCGAGGCTTCGCTAAAAGCGAGCTGACCAACCTCCACCTCAAACGGCTGAGCGCAACCACCGTGATCGCCGGGGGCGTCGCCGTACGCCGCAAGACCGACGGACAGGAACTGGAGCGGGCGGGCGTCGTCTACTTGTTGCAAAAGACACACGCCGGCTGGCAAATCGCGACGGTCGTGATCCACGACGCGGATGACGCGCTACGTCCCGAGTAGGTTATGCGGAGGCGCGCAAGCGCCAAGGCAATGTGCAACTCTCGTTGATTGTTTCACCTGACCGTGGACCTTTGGCCTTCCGCTCCAGACATACCCAATCCCGAAGCAGTCGACAACGTCGTCCAGAATCGAGGACCACAACGATGGGCATGATTACCGTCGGGAAAGAGAATTCCACAGCAATCGACCTTTACTACGAAGATCACGGCGCAGGCAGCCCTGTGATGCTCATTCACGGGTGGCCCCTCAGCGGAGCCGCCTGGGAGAAACAGACTGTTGCGCTGCTCAAGGCCGGCCACCGTGTGATCGCGTATGACCGTCGCGGCTTCGGCAGGTCGAGCAAACCCGCGGTCGGATACAACTACGACACGTTCGCAGCCGACCTCGACATGGTGTTGAAGACCCTGGACCTGCGAGACGTGGCACTCGTCGGCTTCTCCATGGGGACTGGTGAAGTGACGCGATACATTGGCAAGTACGGCACTGACCGGGTGCGCAAGGCGGTGCTGATCGGCACGCTTGGGCCCTATCTGGTCAAGGCTCCCGACAACGTCGAGGGCGTCGACCCGAGCGTGTTCGAAGGCCTCAAGAACGCCATCCGCGCGGACCGCCCGGCGACTCTTCTCGACTTCTTGAAGAACTTCTACAACTACGACGTGAACGGCGGAACGCTCGTGAGCGAACGCGTGCTGGAGGACAACTGGAACGTCGCCGCCGGTGCCTCCGCGATTGGAACGCTGCAGTGCGTCGATGCCTGGGTGGAGGATTTCCGGCAAGACATGGCGAAGAACACAGTCCCCACGCTGATCATCCACGGCGATGCCGATCGCATTCTGCCTCCGGACGCGACGTCGCGGAGGCAGGCCAAGATGATCAAGCACGTCAAGTTCGCCGAAATCGCCGGCGGTCCACACGGTCTGTGCTGGACGCACGCCGAGCGTGTGAACGCCGAATTGGTGCCCTTTGTGGCGTGAGTGATGAACACGCGTTTGCTCATGACCCTGCGCGTGACGGTCGCGGCGCCGCAGAGCGTCGGCGCGGTGCCCCATGGAACTCGCCGGACAGTCCCCATCGCTGGGGGCGACTTTGAGGGCCCGCGACTGCGCGGATCTGTGTTACCCGGTGGAAGCGCCGACTGGCTCCTTCTTCGATCGGATGGAGTTCTCGAGCTGGACCTTCGCGCCACGCTGCGGACCGACGACGGCGGCCTCATTGCCATGAGGTCGTTCGGCTTGCGTCACGGTCCGCCGGATGTGATAGAGGCCCTGGCACGTGGCGAGGCGGTCGATCCGGCAGCCTACTATTTTCGGACGACGCCGCGGTTTGAAACCGCACACCCGGCGTACGCATTCTTGAACCATCTCATAACGGTGGCGAGCGGCGACCGCCGCGCTGAAGGTCCGATCTACACCATTCATGAACTACTCTAAACCTGCTTCCGAAAGCTGAGGGCTCTATGAACGCCCGTCCGCTGATGCGCCTGCGTCTGACGACCGCTGCAACCGAGGTAATCGGTCCGACGCCGCATGGCGTCCTCTCGATCTTTCCGATTACGGGCGGGTCTTTTGAAGGCGAGCGCTTGCGCGGAATCGTCCTCGGCGGCGCCGATTGGGTGACCGCGGCCGCCGACGGAGCGCTCGAGCTCGATCTCCGGGCGACGCTCGAAACAGACGACCACGCGTTGATCCACATGACATTCACTGGCGTGCGCGACGACACGAACCACTATTTCCGTACGCTACCGCGCTTCGAGACTGCCGCGCCGAAGTATGCGTTCCTCAATCGCCTGCTCGCGGTGGGTATTGGGGAGGGTCACCGAGAGGGGCCGGTTCACATCATCGAGGAGATTCTCTGAAGAACCTACAGTGCGACTAGCTCAATGGATCAGGCGCCGCGAACTTCAGCAGCGCCGGCGCATTGAGACGAGGTCCAGCATAGGCGACGACGTCCCCGAATCGACGATGAGCTTCCCAATCCTCGCGAGCCTCACGGATCTCGTCGGGTGTGCGCGCCACGAAATTCCACATGATCGCGCGCGCCATCCAGCCGTAATGTACGGGGGATAGTGACGCCGCGCAAGCGCTCGCCCTTCTCGCAGTGTCGTAAGCCACGCACACACCCTGGACGGTGCCGCTGAGAAACGGGACTAGAATCAGTGCCTCAACGGAGGTTCCATGGCCGTGACGATAATTGCCGTTGGAGGTTCTCTCGGCCGGCAATCGACCAGCCTCGCGGCGGTTCGTGTTGCGCTGGAGGGCGCGGCCGCCGCAGGCGCGACAACGGAGCTGTTCGATGTCCGTGAACTTGATCTGCCAATGTACGTGCCGTACGAACCGGACGTACCGCCCGCCGCTCGCCGCTTCGGCGAGTCCGTCTATGCGTGCGACGGCATGCTGTGGAGCAGTCCGCTCTACCACGGCACGATCAGCGGATCGTTCAAGAACGCTCTCGATTGGTTGCAGCTGCTCGGGGATCGACAGCCGCCCTATCTCACCGACAAGGTCATTGGTCTGATCAGCACAGCGGGAGGTACGCAGGGACTGCAGGCGGTGAACACGATGGAATTCATCGTGCGTGCACTCCGCGGCTGGGCGGTGCCGCTCGTCATTCCGATTCCGCAGGCGTGGCGTGTCATCCAGCACGGGCAGGTTTTGAACGACAGCGTGGCCGAACAGCTGCGGACGCTTGGTGCGGAGGTTGCGCGAGCCGCCGAGCGCTTCGCCAGTGGGCGAATCACCTCACCGGCCGCCGGTCGGGCCGAGGCGACGCTGCAGCCGGTGAGCGACGCTGAAGTGAAGCAAGTCGGGTAAGCGAGCAGGAAAGACCCCAGAGACGGGCCAAGAAGGCTGTCTACGGACTACCGCGCAGGGTCCCGAGCCTACCAACGATTGGATTTGCCTGGGATGGTATCCATCAACCGGCGGCTCTCGTCACAACTCGTGACAATTGTGCAACGTGTCAGGTGCTAGTGTCGCGCCCATCGACTGAGCACCGAGGAGGCGCTTTCATGAGAGAGCCGACGTGTCGCCGAATGCTGCTACCACTATTACTGGTGGTTTGGTCGTTCCCCGTATACGCGCTGGCGCAGTCCGCTGACACAGGCGCCATCGCGGGGGTCGCCCGCGATGCCACAGGGGCCGTACTTCCCGGGGTCACGGTTGAGGCGTCGAGCCCGGCCCTCATCGAGAAAGTTCGAACCGCGGTCACCGATGCGCAGGGCAACTACAAGATCATCGACCTGCGGCCAGGGACCTACTCGGTGACGTTCACGCTAGTGGGATTCTCCACGTACAAGCGTGATGGGATCGAGCTGACGGCCGGTTTCACGGCGAACGCGAACGCAGACATGAAGGTCGGCGCGATGGAAGAAACGGTGACCGTCACTGGCGCGACTCCCATCGTGGATGTGCAGAACTCGCGCGCTCAGCAGTTGATCAGGAGCGACGTCCTGGACTCGCTGCCCACGGGCTCGAGGACCGTCTTGAACTTCGTCAATATGACGTTGGGCGCCGCGCCATCGACCGCGGGTCTTCAGGATGTCGGCGGCGACAAGGGCGAGTCGGCGACCGGCATCCTCGTGCACGGCGGCCGTGGCGACGACGGCAAGGTCAACCTCGACGGAATGAACATCAACAACTTCACCGGGGACTCGGGCGGCCGCATGCGGGTGTATTACCCGAACATGGTCGCGGCGCAGGAGGTCGTGATCGACACCGGCGGGGCCCTGGCCGAGAGCGACAGCGGCGGCGCCAACCAGAACATCGTGCCGCGTGAAGGCGGCAACAGGTTCTCGGCGTATGGGACGGCCAACTGGACGAACCACAATCTGTCGACGACGTCGATCTCCGACGAGCTCAAAGCGCGGGGCGCGATCCCGTTCTCGTCGGTGAAGGAGATCTTCGACTACGGGATCGGCGTTGGGGGACCGATCAAAAGGGACAAGGTGTGGTTCTACGCGACGAACCGGTGGTGGGGTGCCCAGAATCCGGGGCCAAGCAATTTCTTCAACAAGTCGACGAGCAACTGGTATTACGTACCGGATCTCAGCCAACCTGCGTATGGCGATCAGTATTATCGCGACACGTCGGTGCGCGTGACCTGGCAGGCGACCGGCAAGGACAAGGTGTCGGTTGAAGAGCACCGCCAGGACGGATGCAGCTGCTGGCTCTCGATTGGCAGCAGCGGTCTCAGTTCTCCTGAAGCAGCGACGGATTTCCTGTACAGAGGCGAGGTGCTGTCGCAGGTCACCTGGACGCGTATCCATTCGAACAAGCTGCTGCTGCAAGCGAGCGCGAACTTCCTTCACCAGGACGTGGCGTACGAGGGCCTGTCCGCGCTCAACAAGAACCCGTTCACATTCGTCACCCCTTTGAACCCCTCACCGGACGCGATCCGCATCAGCGAGCAGATCGGTTTTACGACGCCCGCCGGCAACGTCATCCCGGCCGGGTATACGTGGGGGGCCCTGGCGCCTGCCAGCAACAACTATGGTCCGGGGAGCCCCGACCACAACTGGAACCAGCGCGTGTCGGCGTCGTACGTGACCGGGTCGCATGCCTTCAAGGCGGGGCTTCAGACGCTGCAGGGCGTGCATGACAACATCGGCGTGCCGTTGAGCACCGTCAATCAGATCGTCGGGCGATCGCTCAGCTACACCTTCCGGGGCGGTGCGCCAGTGGCGCTGACCGAGTACGCGACGCCGTACAGCGACGCGGTGCGCATGAAGTCAATGGGCCTGTACGCGCAGGATCAGTGGACGCTCCGGAAGCTGACCCTGAACCTGGGACTGCGGTACGACTGGTTCAACGGACGCGCCCCGGCGCTTTCGCTGCCGGCAGGGCCGTACGTCGGCGCCCGCAATCTGCCGGAGCTCGCGGATACTCCGAACTACAAGGACATCACGGTGCGGGTCGGCGGCGCGTACGATCTGTTCGGCAACGGGAAGACGGCCGTGAAGGCGTTCTTCGGCAGGTATCTCCAGGGCCAGGGCAGCGGCTTGACCAGCATGGTTGAACCCTCGGCCGCCCTGGTGACCAGTGTCACGCGCACATGGATTGACGCGAACAAAAACTTCGTCCCGGATTGCAATCTCACGGTGCTCACCCAAAACGGCGAGTGCGGACAGGTCAACAACCTGGCGTTCGGGCAGAGCGTGCCCAACATCACCGTGGCCGACTCAGCGCGCGCCGGATGGAATGTTCGCGAGTACAACTATCAGGCGTCGGTCGGGCTGCAACACGAGATCCGACCGGGACTCGGCGTAAGCGCCGCATTTTTCCACACGTGGTGGGGCAATCTGACCGCGACCGTCAACACCGCCGTCACGTCGGCGGACTTTACGCAGTTTTGCGTCCCCGCGCCGGGCGACTCCCGTCTGGGCGACGTCAGCGGCAGCTCGATTTGCGGTCTTTACGACACCACCAAGTTCGGCCAGGTGAATCGCCAGATTGTGCTGGCCAAGGATCTTGGCTACGGGACGCCGCAGGAGGCATACAGCGGCATCGAGACGAGCGTCAACGCGCGTTGGGGCCAGGGCGCGCTTGTCTCGGGAGGGCTGAGTCTCGGCAGGGAAACGTTGGACTTCTGCTACGCCAACGCGCACCCGGAGGTGACTCCCGAGTCGTTCACGGGCACGGCGACCATCAACTACCCGCGGACCGCAGCCTACTGTCACATCACAGGATCGTGGTGGAATGGCATTGGCTCCCAAATCAAGGGGCAGGTCGTTTATCCGCTGCCGTACGACATCCAGGTGAGCGGCACGTTCAAGAATCTGCCTGGTATCCAGCAGACCGCGAACGTCACGCTGACCAATGCGCAAGTGTTTCCGTACCTCGGACGGAATCTCTCTGCCGGCCCGAATGCGACGTTCACGGTGGCGATGCTTCCCGTGGGCAACGCGGCAAACGCGGGGTCAGGGAGCTCACTCCTTCACGACCAGCGGTTGAATGAAGTTGATTTCCGGATCACGAAAGCCTTGCGCTTCGCCGGCAAGCGCCGGATCCAGGGCATCCTCGACGTCTACAACATCCTCAACGCGCGGCCTGTGCAGGCCATCAATTCGACGTATGTCCTGCCCGCGGGCGGCCCCTGGCTGAACGCGACGGGGATCTTGACCGGGCGGCTCTTCAAGTTGGGAACCCAGATCGACTGGTAATCGAGACAATCGCGGTGCAACGCGGGCCGGCTCCGAAGGGGGCCGGTCCGTTTGTATCGGGACGTCCATGAGCATCGTGAACAGGGTTTCTGTCCGTCTGTCCGCCGTGTTGGGTGCGGCATTGGCCGCAGTATTGATCGCGCGCGCGCAGCCCGCGCCCTCGGGTGTGGCGCCCGTGATGTCGCTCAATCACCTCCACATTCATGTCAGCGACTCGAGAAAGTCGTACGAGTTCTATTCGAAGCTGCTCGGCGGGCACATCATCGACACGAGCCGGGGCGGGTGGACGTTCATGATCGGTGATACCGGGCGCTGGATTAATTTCAGCGGCGTACCACCCCAGATGCCGAACATCAAACCGGGGACGCTGAATCACATTGGTATCGGCGTCAACCTGCCGGACAAGCCCGAGCCGCTGCGCAAGGCCCTGACGGAAGCATTCCCGTCCTCGAACGTTCACTCGCCGGGCAAGCCAGGCGACCTCACGTACGACCGGTCCATCTACATCGACGATCCCGATGGTCTCAGCATTCAGCTCGTGTCCAAGACCGACGATGGGCATCTTCCGCGCCCCGACCCAACGCCCGCCGTTCCCCGCACACCAGCGACGGGTGTGGTGCGCGTCCGATCGATCAATCATCTGCAGTTCCCAATCGGGGACGCCGCGAAGACGCAGGCGTTCTATGCGAAGCTGCTCGGCGCAACACTCCGCGACAAGAGCGCGAATGGACGGTCAATCACGCTCACCTTGCCTGGCGCCAGCTCCTGGCTCAGCTTCTCCACCACGGAGGACAAGGCCAAGGCCGGAAAGCTCGATCACATTGGCATCGGCATCGACTGGCCGAACGACCCCGAGGCGTTGCGGACGGCGCTGAGGAATGCGTTCCCCGGCGTGAAAGTGACTTCGCCTGGTTCGCCGACCTCGCCGACCTACAATCGCTCGATCTATATCGACGATCCGGATGGCTTTCACCTGCAGCTCATTTCGAGCACCGACGACGGCAATCTTCCTGGTGGTGTCCTGAGCAAGAAGTAGCGAAGGAAAAACATGACCAGGGTGCTACCGGGATTCATCATCGTCGCGCTCCTGTTCCGGGCGATCGGCGCGGCGCAGGCGCCGCAGGCTGCCGGGCAGCAAGGTGCGCCGGGCGGCAGGGCGAGGATGCCGCTGACGAGCGACCAGGTGCAGAAGGGCAAGGCGGTGTACGACGCCAGCTGCGCCTCGTGCCACGGGACCAACTTGACCGACGGTATCGCGCCGTCGCTGGCCGGGGGCGGTTTCAAGGCTCATTGGAACGGGCAATCGCCCGCCGCATTGCGCGACTACGTTCGGCGGCAGATGCCGCCGGGACAGGCCAGCTTACTCACGAATGAGCAATATACGAACCTCGTGACGCTGCTCTTGAAGGAGAACGGGTACGCGCCGGGCGAGGTCTCGCTTCCGACCGATGACACGGCGGTCGTGACGATGCGCATGCAATTTCCAGGGGTACGCGGATCGTCTGGCGGCCCGCTCGCGTTGGGTGTCGTGCTGCCTGCGTGGCCGAAGACACCAGATCCCACGCAGCGCCTCACGCCGGTCACTGATGAAATGTTGAGGAACCCCGCGCCTGGCGATTGGCTGACGTGGCGCCGCACGCAGGATGGTCTCGGGTTCAGTCCGCTGAACCAGATCACGGAGGCAAACGTCTCGAGCCTGCGGCTGGTCTGGTCGCATACCCTCGTTCAGGGTTCGAACCTTGGGACGCCGCTCGTGCATGACGGGGTGATCTTCGTCGCCAGCGCGGGAAACAACATCGACGCGATCGATGCGAAGACCGGCGAACTGATCTGGACCTACAAGCCGGAAGCCGGGGCCGGCGCCTCCAACCGAAACATGGCGCTCTATGACAACCAGCTGTACCTCACCCTGGGGCGAGGAAGTGTCGGGGCGCTGGACGCACGAACCGGAAAGCTCCTGTGGGAGTCGAAGCTGCCAGCGGGCGCCTCGGGTGGTCCTCTGGTCGTCAACGGCAAGATCTTTCAGGGCGTTGGGTTTTTCCCTGGTGCACACGGTGCCATGCAAGCGCTGGATACGAAGGCCGGCGCGCCGCTGTGGCGCTGGTCTGCGATCCCCAAGACAGGTGAGCCGGGCGGCAACACCTGGGGTGACATCCCGGACGACAAGCGCAACGGCGCCGGGATCTGGACGACCGCCTACTTCGATCACGAGTTGAATCTCGTCTATTTCGGGACCGCGAATACGTATGACACCGCCTGGCTGGCCTTGCCGACCAGGACGCCCGGCGTGACCAAGCAGGCGCTCTTCACCAACTCCACTATCGCGCTGAATCCGGATACCGGAAAGGTGGCCTGGTATTTCCAGCACCAGGCGGGCGATCCCTTCGATCTGGACTATGCGTTCGAGCGGATGATCCTGCCCTTGTCCATCGACGGCAAAATGACCAAAGTCCTGGTCACCATGGGCAAAGCGGGTGTGCTCGACGCCGTCGACGCAGCGACAGGCAAGTACCTCTTCTCGCTCGACGCCGGCGTGCAGAATTTCATCACGCGCATCGATCCGGTGACCGGAGCGAAGACGATCGATCCCAGGCTCATTCCGGCACCTGGCGAGGAGAAGGTCAGGACCGTCTGTCCAAACTGGATTGGCGTCAAGAACTGGCTGCCGGGTGCGATCAATCCCGACTCGAAGGTGGCCTTCGTGGCGGGAAATGAATCGTGCATGGACCTGAAGCCGGTGTATCCCGGCGAAACCGCCGCGCTGTCGAGCGGCGTCATGCCCCAGACGCGCCCGGTGCCTAACAGCGACGGCAGGTACGGACGGATGCAAGCCTTCGATCTGCAGAATCGCAAAGTACTGTGGACTGAGCGGCAGCACGCCCCCATGACGAGCGGTGTGCTCGCGACGGCGGGCGGGGTGGTCTTTTCCGGCGCGCTCGACCAGATGTTCTCCGCGTATGACGACAAGACAGGGAAGAAGATCTGGAGCACGCGCTTGAGCGACGTGCCCAGCTCAGCGCCTATCACCTACATGGTGGATGGCAAACAGTACGTGGCGATGGTCGTCGGCTTTGGCTCCATGCAGTCGACAGGCTTCGTGCAGCTCGTGCCCGATATCGCCACGCCGGTGAGACCGAGCTCGTCGATCTACGTGTTTGCATTACCGTAGGTCCGGCTACTTGAAAGCCTGATCTTCCCGCATCCGCGCGAAGGCGCGCTGGAAGAAATCGACTTGCGCGTCGCGGAAGCCTGATGCCACTGCAATCACATCGCCGTATTCCAAGTACTGATACGTGGGCGCGGCATAAACAGGCCATACGGGAAGGTCGTGGTTGTTCGGGCTTCCGGTCTTCGCAAAGTTCACCCAGGCGCCGACCATCGCTTTGGAGACGACCTCGTCCTGGCCATCGAAATCGCTTGATTGCGCCCCAATATGACCGAACACATAGGGTATTTCCGAGGTATGCGCGGCGCCTCCCCAGGTTCGGCGTGCCAGCGGACTAACGCGGGAGAGCTGATAGAGGTGGACCTCGTTGGTTCGTGAAGCTGCCCTCGCGGTCAGAATCGTCGACGCGAGAAGCTCGTAGTCACCGAAAAAAAGCGTCAGCGCCGAGGGCGCTTCCGCGTCAGTGTTCGCTGGGTACATCGCAAGGATGCGGTCGAAGAGGGCTGGCGGAAACTTCGCGCGGACAAAATCGTGGAACTCCGTCAGAGACTTCGGCGCGTTGTTGGCGAAGAAGCGTCCCTCTTCGGCATTGAAGCCCATCAACAGCGGCACACGCGCCTGCCGCGTCGTCCCGACCAATGAGGCCGGGTCCTCGGGGAGGACCCATCCGTCGACAATTGGATAGAAGTGGGTGCCCGTGCTCAACGTCGGGCTTGGGGCGAGCCGGGTAACGATCTGCTGCGCGTCGATGCCACGCAACCCGGCGATGTCGGGCGCTAACGCCTGCCCCTCTCTCTCGGCTGAGAGAAGACCGTTGCGATTCCTGGTGAGCTCACGCACCGGTCGAAAGAACAGCGGCAGGCTCTCCAGAATCGCGCGACGGAACAGGCCCTTCGCGAGCGGCGACACCGTCAGCACACAGATGCTATAAGCGCCGGCCGAGCCACCGAAGAGCGTCACGTTGGCAGGATCGCCCCCAAAGGCGGCAATGTTCGTCCGGACCCAGCGGAGCGCCGCGATCTGATCGAGCAGGCCGTAATTACCGGAGACTCCATGGGGCGACTCGCGTGAGAGCGTAGGATGCGCGAGGAAACCGAGCGCGCCCAGCCGATAGTTCAGAGTGACCAACACGACTCCGTGACGGGCCAGGGCTTCGCCGTCGTAGGAAAGGGCCGAGCCGGAGCCGCCGAAGAAACCGCCGCCATGAATCCAGACCATCACCGGAAGGCGCTCCGTAGCCGCTCTCGCCGGCGTCCAGACATTCAGAGTGAGGCAATCCTCGCTCGTCGGCGCCGGAATGGGCGACGTATTGAGCGGCGCTTGAGGACACACTGGTCCGAACTCGGTCGCATTTCGAACGTCACTCCATCGAGCGGAAGGGGCCGGTGGCCGCCACCTCCGTGGGCCAACAGGCGGCGCGGCATATGGAATACCGCGGTACGCGATCACGTCCGTACCGGTGCCTCGTACCCGACCCGACTGCGTCGCGATCGTCACGTCACGGCCGGAGGCCGATGGCGACCACACGGCCAGAGACATCAGCAGCGAGCAAACGGCGTGTTTCATCATTGCGCTCCGACCATAGCTCGGTCCCGATCCTGCGTCGCGCTTCGAGGCCTCATCCATAGCGTTCAGGGTCGCGGCGCTGGTACTGTGAACCTCCAGTCATCACCGGATGGTTGTGGAGGGACGGAGGGCAGCAGCGCCTCGTTCGTTCCACTGACAACAAACGCCAGCAGGCCGTTGGCGGCACCCCGAGCTGAAACGTTCGCTTCCTTCGACACGAACCCGTTGTTCTTGATGACCTGGCGGACCTTCGCCAACGTGACGGTATTCCCTGGCTTCAAGTCGAGAATGGTCAACCCGTCGTTCAGGCTCACACGAACAGCCTGAACGCCATCCACCTTCTGCATCGCCACGCGCACGGCGTGGGCACAGATCTCTCAGTCCATGCCGAGCGTCTTGATCTCGACGTGACGAAGCTCGGCTTGCGCCGACGTGGCGAAGAGAACGACGGCCAGCGCGGACCCGAGAACAGTCTTTCGCGTCATGAACAACTCCTACTTCAACCAGAAGAAATACGCCACGTTGATGGCGATTCTGACACGCTCCTTAACGGAGCCAGAACCCACGGTCTGATACGCGGCGAAGAGCACACCAGCTTCGAGGCCGACGGCTTTGTGAAGAAGCAGGCTCGTTGGGCCGACGAAGACGGTTCGCGTGCGCCCGCCAGACTCGACGTCGGACACGCGAGCAGCGGTGCGATCCTCCGCCGTCGCTTCCACGAAGAATCTCAGATCCGGCTTGCCGGCCTCCGTGCGGAGCGCCGCCGGCCGATAGCCGTAGACGGCCGTGAGCAGCCGCGAGTCGCCGAACTGGTCGCCGCCGCGCTCGAAGAAGTGCTGCACTCCGCCGCCCACCCACACGTAGTGCGCGCGCGAGGCGTAGCCGCTCGCCGCGCCAGCCTCGAACGACGGTCCTACGCCAATGCCGTTCCGCCGAGACTCGAGCGGGCCGGTACCGCCGGCGAAGAACGTGCTTTCCTGGCGGCCTCCGATGCCGACAGCGCGCCGTTGAAAGCGGTAGGCGACCAGGCCCTCGAGCTCGCGATCGCTGGACATGGCGCTCATCATGCGCGCCGCTGCGAGGCGTCCGTCGTTCATCGTGAGCGGAAACGATCCCGAGATCTGAAGGTTCTCGGTGACGCCAAACGACAGCATTGTCTTGAGCATCTGCTCGCGCTCATCCTCGCTCCCGGCACGAAGCGTCCACGCCTGGTCGACGCTCCATCCACCGCGGCCGAGTGTCGGGGTCGCGGCGCCGAAGAGCGGCCCGTGCCCCGAAGCCGAAGCGGATCCAGCGATGAGGACCGCGCCGAGCGCAAATAAACAGACCCGGTTCATGTTCATGGCTGCATCCGCACCCACCAGAGCGCCGCGTACGTGAACGTCACGGCCCCGGCATAAATGACCACGCTCACCCAGAAGAGCGCGCGATTGACGCGCATCGCGGGACTGTCAATGTGACAGGTCTCGCCAGGCGCACAGTTCATCCGCCGCGGCCGAACGATCGCCAGCCAGTAGTTGACGCTCAGGAGGGCGCCAACGGCGACGAATACAGGAGTCTTGTGGCGGCCGATTTCCATCAGCCACGGGGCGACTTCGAACGCCGAACCGATGACGGAGCCTAGACCTAGGCTCGCGAGGACTATCGGCAGCGTTCAACAGACGAGTGTCGTCAACGACGATGTCAGCCCGAGGAGGCTGATGAGGCGTTCACGCATGATTCCCTTTCCTTCCGGACGGCGAGGCACACCACGACCCACGAAGGCGTCGGAGGGAATCAGATCAGCAGGCTGAACGGGTGCAAGTGCGGAGGATCGTGCGGGCGCTTGAACGCCAAGTCAGGTGTCGACGAGGCTCGGGAGGGTGACAGGTTCGCCGGCAGCCACGCGACGAGACCAGTTGCGGGAAGGACATGCGGCTGGGCAGCCGATAGCGTACCGGCAACGCTCGCGGCGGTCGCGTGACCCATCCCCTTGCAGCAATCGTCGGGTGCGCGGAGTCCCGCGCATTGATTGTGCGTCTTGGCGCAGCAGGCCATGGCTGCCGTCGACGATCGAAGATCGGCGAGCGAGCTCGCTACCACCGCCGTGACAATCAACAGGACTCTTCCGAGCACGAGCATTCGGCCGGTCCGACGCACAAATGTCATTGTGCGATCTAAAGGGGAGTGGACACAAGGGCTTCCAGCGGTACCGGCGTCAGCCGATCAATGCCCGCCCAGAACGGACACTGCGGGCAGCTCCGGCCCATCGGGTAGTCGATGCCCTCCCGCCACCCGGTCTGTTGACAACCTCTTGACGACGATGCCATCGTCGTCGTCAACGAAGGGAAATCGACGTATGGCGCACATCACCATCAACGAAGGATTGGCGTGGCTCAAGACGCTGAAGAAGCGACACGAGGAGCTCCTGACGCTGCGAAATGACAACGCGCATCGCGAGCGCCGCTTCTACGGTGCGTCAGCGGATAAAGAGATCGTGAAGGAGCCGATCTACGACGTGAAAGTGCTCGACCGTCTTGTGACGCGGGTTGCCCGCGAGATCCGTTTACTCGAACAGGCACTCAAGACGACGAACGCGAAGACGGTGATCGAGGCCTACGACCAGGATGACGCTGCGTTGGGGGAGCTGTCCTGACACAAGGCGGATTGTGGGGAAGGCCGGAGGGGCGTGCGGTTTCGTGGGTCTGGCTCTCAGCCCACGCTAAATATCGATGAGACTCCAACCGTCCTGGCAACGGACCATTGTTGATGGTTTGTCGTGGATGATAGGTCATGCTGAAGCGCGCAAGTGCTGAAGCGATTTGCAACTCTCGTTCGTTGTTTCACCTCGCCGCGGACCTTTGGTCTTCCCCTCCAGCCACCAGGGCAATCGTCAAGGCCCTGTTCATCGAGCCTCCGATCGAGCGGACGGCAACGGCTCGAAGTAATGGCGCTCGGCGAGGTCGGCGAGAAGGCCCGGGCGTGTTGGCCGCCAGCCGAGCAGCTTCTGCGTCTGCGCGCTGGATGTCGGATTATCGAGCTGCGCGAACGCGGCGAGAAAGCCGAGGTGCTGCGCAGCGCCCTCCGCGGTGATCGTGACAGCCGGCACTCCAAGGCCGCGACCGATGGCCTCCGCGATCTCGCGGAACGGAACGCCCTCGTCTGCGGCGCCGTGCAGTCGAGAGCCGGCGGGCGCCGCCTCGAGCGCCAGTCGATAGAGGCGTGCTGCGTCGAGCGTGTGTACCGCGGGCCAGCGGTTGGAGCCATCGCCGACGTACGCGGCGACGCCGTTTCTGCGCGACATCGCGACCAGCGTCGGCACGAAACCGTGATGATCGAGCGAACTGTGCACCGTCGGTGCGAGGCGGATCACCGAGGAGCGCACCCCCCGAGCGGCCATCGCGATCACGGCGTTCTCCGAATCGACCCGCGGGCCACCATCGAGGCGGTCCTGTTCGGTGCCGACGCGACCAGGCGCCGCCCTGGCGAGGAGCAACGTTCCGGACGTACTCACGAACGGCTTTTGCGAGCCATCGAGCCCGGCGCCGATGGCCTCGACGGCGCGCAGATCGGCCGCAGCGGCGCCAGCGTAGTCGCCGGTGAACGACAGGTCATGCTTGAACGCCAGGTGGATGACGCCATCCGCGGCCGCAGCGGCCTCCTGGAGCCCACGGAGGTCATCGAGGTCGCCGCGCCGAACGACGGCCCCGGCGGCCGTCAGCGCGGCGGCTGACGCGTTGGAGCGTGCGAGACCGACGACCTCGTGGCCAGCGGACAGGAGCTCGGGGACAACTGCGGAACCGATGTGGCCGGAGGCGCCCGTGACAAATACGCGCATGGCGAGTTCTCCTGATGACAGATACTGACATCACCATATCACGTGATGTCAGTTGCTGCAATCAGATCGGGTAGTATCGGTGCCCATGGGCCGCTGGGAACCCAACGCGCGCGGGCGGCTCGCGGAGGCCGCGATGGAGCTCTTCCAGGAGCTCGGGTACGCGCGAACGACGGTGGAGGGCATTGCCGCGCGGGCGGGGCTGACGGAGCGAACCTTCTTCCGGTATTTCGCCGACAAGCGCGAAGTCCTGTTCTCGGGCTCGGCGGATCTCGAGAAGTTCATCGTGGAGATCGTCGGGCGTGCGCCCAAGACGATGGCTCCGCTTGATGCGGTGGCAGCAGCCCTTGAAGCCACGGCGCCGCGGTTCGAGGAGCGCCGCGGCTACGCGCGGAAGCGGCGAGCCGTCATCGCCGCCCACGCAGAGCTTCGCGAACGGGAGCTGATCAAATTGGCCTCGCTCGCGGTGGCCATCGCTGCAAGCCTGCGCAAGCGTGGCGTCCCCGCTCCGACCGCCGCCCTGGCGGCCGAGGCGGGGATCGCTGTCTTCAGAAACGCGTTCGAACGGTGGGTCGACGACAAGCAACATCGCCCCCTGCCGGGACACATCCAGGCGGCGCTCAAGGAGCTGAGAGCCGTCACCGCGGGCACGGCTACCTTGAGGCGCTAGAAATCGCTGCTTACACGTAAGCAACCTGCCCGTCCGTGCGCAACGCCTCCATGAACGGCGACGCAATATTCGGCCTTATTCGGCCTATTTCAGCGCACCGGCACGAGGCACATCGGTTGAACTCCCGGCACGGCGGAGGTCAGACGATGACAACGCTTCTTGCGACGACAGCAAGTGTGGACAGAACGAACGACATCGCGCCGGTGAGCAAGGGACGCGTGGTGCTCTGGGTGGGCCAGTTCCTGATTGCCGCCGCCTTTCTGATCGCCGGCGGATCGAAGTTCGCGGGCGCGCCGGCGATGGTCTCGCTGTTCAGCGCGGTCGGGATCGGCCAGTGGTTCCGCTACGTGACCGGGGCGATCGAAGTCGGGTCGGCGCTCGCGCTGCTCGTGCCGTCGCTGGCGCCATACGGTGCGGTTGCGCTGGTCGCGACGATGACGGGTGCGGTCTTCACGCATCTCTTCATCGCCGGCGGTTCGCCGCTGCCGGCGCTCGTGCTGGGGGCGGGCGCGGCGGCGATCGCGTGGGCGCGGCGCAATCAGTTCTGAAGGTGCGGCGGTTGTTCGAGACCGTATTTCTTCATGCGCACGTAGAGCTGGGTGCGCGACAAGCCGAGGCGCCTCGCCGCCTTCGACTTGTTCCATTGGGCTTCGCGAAGGACGCGCGCGATCGTTTCGCGTTCGACCGTCCCGAGATCGCTCGTCTCCTGGGCGGCTGTCGGCTTGCTCGGACTCTGCAGCGCTAGGTGCTGCGTGTGGATCAAGCCGCCTTCCGCCAGAATCGCGGCGCGTTCGAGCGCGTTACGCAGCTCGCGGACGTTACCTGGCCAACCGTGCCCGAGCAGCGTCTCGCGTGCGTCCTTTGTCAGACCCGCCGGCGGCCGACCGAATGACCTGCCGATCTCCTGCAGGAAGGTCTCGCTGAGCGGCAGGATGTCATCAGGTCGTTCGCGCAGCGGCGGGATGCGGATGTCGAAGACCTGGAGCCGATAGAAGAGGTCCTCTCGAAAGTCGGCGCGGTCTACTGCCTTGCGCAGGTCGCGGTTGGTCGCCGCGACGACGCGGACGTTCGCCTTGATCATGCGCGTACCGCCGAGCCGCTGGAACTCGCGTTCCTGCAGGACCCGCAGGAACTTCGCCTGTGCGCTGAGGCTCATCTCGCTGACTTCGTCGAGGAACAACACGCCGCCGGCCGCAAGCTCGATCTGCCCGGGCTTTGACTGCTGCGCGCTCGTGAACGCGCCGCGCTCGTAACCGAACAACTCGGATTCGAGCAGCTGCTCGGGCAGGGCGGCACAGTTGATCGCGACCAACGGACCGGCCTTTCGTCCGGAGGCTCGATGAATGAAGCGCGCGACGACTTCTTTTCCGGTCCCTGATTCGCCGGTCAACAGCACCGTGGTATCCGTCGCCGCGACCTGCGTCGCCTTTTTCAGAACGTCCTTCCATTCCCTTGACTCGCCGACGACGCGCGCGTGGGTCTTCGAGTCGAGCTCGTCCGCCAGCATCTGCACACGCGCCTCGAGGCGTTCGGCACGACCCTGCGCCTCCGCCACCTGACGTGCGGCTTCCGCGAGTTGTTCGTGCGAGATGGCGAGCGCGATGTGATCCACGACGCGTCGTGCGACCGGGACGTCCGCCTCCGAGAACGCATACGCCCGTTTGGAAATGAAGCCAACGCCCATCAGCTGATCGCGTGCACGCGTCGTGATCGCGAGGAGCGATCGGAAGCCGGCTGCCAGCAGTTTCTCACGCGGACTCTCGCCGACAATCACCAGCGGCAAGTCCGCGGTCGTCAGATCGCCGATGATGAAGTGATCGGGTTGAGGTCCCGGCGCGGCATGCGGCGTGAGTCTGGGCACGCCTGCTGTCGCGGCTTCGTGCACGACTTTCCCGTTCGCGTCGAAGAACACCATCGCCAGGGCGTCGTGCGGGAGGATCTTGTTCGTGATCTCCGAAACGCGCGGAAACACGCTGCGGACGTCGAGCACGTCTGAGATTGTGCGCAGCAATTCGACCGACGTTTCAATGCTCGCGGCGCGCTCGCGATCGAGCGCGGCATCGCGAGCGGCGTCCGCGAGCCGTTGATGCGAGATCGCCAGCGCGAGGTACGCGGCGAGCCGCTCAGCCTGCACGAGGTCCCGGTCCGCATATGCCTGCGGCCGCTCGGAGAACAACGCGAGCACACCGAAGAACTGATCGTTGATGCGGACGGGCACCGTGAGCCCTGACTGCAGTCCGCGGTCGGGTTCCGGAAGGGAATCGAGGAGCCGCGGCTCGTGAATGTTCAGTGCGTGCTCGGGATCGTGACGGCACTCAATTGCGCGCGGCGTGCCGGTGTTTGCCAGCATCTCGAAATGCCCGTCGGTCTTCTGCAGGAGGAGGGTGGCCTCGTCGTGCGGAACGATGCGGGCGGCGATATCACTGAGCTGGCGGAAGATCTCGCGGACATCCAGCCCGCGGGCCAGGGCAGGCAAGAGGTCATGAAATGCGGCCAGTTGGCCGAGATCGTCACCAGCGCTCTCTACCATGCGCCTCTCATTTTGACAGTTCAGACGCCGGTTAGGGCAACAGCGTTCCCGCGCCCCGTACAGCCCCCTAGTATCGAAAGACCTGTCCGTATTGAGGCGCGACGAAGGTCGTCGCCTCGACCCCATGGGCTCGCCGGGCGGCGATGAGGTCCTGAAGGGGCGCCTCGTAACTCTCACCCGCGTTGTCAATCAGGCCGAAATGAACACCGATCGAGCTCTGACTGTGCAGATCGAGGTGCGCGCGCACAGCCTCGTCAGGGTTCATGTGCATCCGATACATGAACCATCGCGGCTCGTACGCACCGATGGGCAGCAGACTGACTCGGGGGGCGCCGTACTTCTCGTAGACGTGGCGAAAGTGCGCTCCGTACGCGGTGTCACCAGCATAGTAAATTCTGCCTTCCAGCGTGTCGATCAAGAAGGAACCCCACAGTGTCTTGTTCGTGTCCCACATCCCCCGCCGGGACGTGTGGATGGCCTCGAGGAAATGGACGCGTGCGTCCTTCACCGTGACAGATTCCTCCCAGTCGAGTTCTGCATACGATGAAAGGCCCGCGTTCCTCAGGAACGGTCCAACTCCGCGGCCGACCAGAATTCTCGGCGGCGCGGTTCGCTGTCGATCAAACAGAGCGCGAAGCGATCGGAGATCCAGATGATCGTAGTGATTGTGGCTGATCAAGATGAGGTCGATCGTTGGAAGACTCTCGATGAGCAGGCCAGGATTTGTGACGGTGTTCATGCCGAACACACTGGGTCCGATGGAGTCGAACAGGATCGGATCGGTGATGATGTTCAGGCTCGGCGTCTGGATCAGTGTCGTTGAGTGGCCGATCCAGAGCACCCTCATTCCATGGACCACGGGTTCTGCGGGCGCTCGATAAGGCGTTGTTTCGAAACGCGCGGGCCAGTTCTTCTTCTTGGTCCTCAGCTCCCACCCAATCTTGACCTCCTGCCACAGTGAGTAGTCTGAAGCGCCGTCTCGATTGTGAAACCTGGAGCCGTCAAAATGATCGGAGGTCGGCGTTTGCCCTGCCGTGCACCCCTGCAGCATTGGCAAGATTGCCAGAATGTAGATCGCCAGGCGTCGCCAGCAGCGGACGGCCATTACTCGACGCGCACGGGTCACTCGTGCTCACGTGAATTGAGCGCGAGACGGCGGATGTCACGGTTCTCGAGCACCAGCCTTTTGCCTTCTCCAGTGCCTCCCACGGCGACATTCACCATCGTTCGGGCCAAGTCGTCGGCTCGAATGACCTGGTTGGGGAACAACACCCGAAATGCGGGATAGATCGCGCGCAGCAGGCGATAGCTGAAATTGGGTTCTCTGCGCGGCTGGACCGGGTAGATGTACGCGGGGCGAAAGATGTACACGCGGGGAAATCCTGCCGCGGACAATGCTTTCTCGGCCTCGCCCTTGTAGCGTGCGAACGCCAGTCGACTCTGCCCGGTCGGATCCGCGCCACTCCCGCTCAAGAACGCAAACGTCGCGTTGGGACTGCTGCCGCCGAGCACTCGCGCGAACTCGACGGCGTAGTCCACGGTGATCCGGCGAAGCTCCGCGTCCGGGACCGCGCCGGTATAGGCACCCAGACAAAAGAGCGCTGCGTCCTGGCCTGAGAGCGCGCCGGCGAGCGCGGAGCAGTCCGCGAAGTCTTGATGAAGCACCTCTTTCAGTTTTTCGTGGGTGATGCCCGTCGGCTTGCGGCCGATCGCGGTCGCACTGGCGACGGCACGGTGATCGAGCGCATAGCGAAGCGCGCAGCCACCGACCATTCCGGTCGCACCGACGATGACCAGCCGCTTCCGGTTCTCGGTCACCGTCATGCCAGGCCCCGCTCGTCCACCCAGTCCACGTATAACAGGCGCTCGGCGAACAGCCACGCCCCGTCTGTTTTCACGAAGGTGTCGAGGTAGCGCAGCGACGCAACCATCAAACGCCGCTTGCCACCGTCAACCGTCACATGATGCGCAAGGCAGTACGCTTCGCCCGTGGCCCGGCCGTCCGACAGCGAGTGGATGGTGCTCTGTCCCACGAAGTGCGTGGTGGCGTCGTACTGGTTCAGCGCGGCGAACACTGGCGCGAGCGCCTCGCGCGAGTGCAGCTCTTGCGACGGCCTCGGATCCCTGGCGTTCATATGCACCACGAAATGGGTGTCAGCGGTAAAGAGAGACATCTGGCCTTTCGCATCCCGGCGATCGGCGCAGTGTGCGTAGGCCTCGACGAGTTCCCGAATGGCAAGGCGATCCGCGGCCTCGCTGGGCGAGAGGGTCGTGTGCTGGCTCATGAACGGATCTCCTCAGGCCTCAAGGATGGCACGGGTTTCGAGAAACGCCTCGATCCCGTACCGGCCATATTCACGGCCAACCCCGGAGTACTTGAATCCTCCACACGGCGCCTGCGGATCATCCGTCATGCCGTTGATCACGACGCGCCCGGCGCGTATTTGTGAAGCCACGCGACGCGCACGCTGCAGGTCGGTCCCGAGGACGGAGGCGTGGAGACCATATTTGGAATCGTTGGCGATCCGGATCGCCTCATCCTCGGAGTCATACGCGATGACACACAACACTGGGCCAAAAATCTCTTCCTGGGCGATCGTCATGCCGTTCTTCACGTTCGCGAAGACCGTCGGCTTCACGAAGTAACCCGCTTCGAGACCTTCCGGATGACCCTCCCCACCCGCGAGAACCTCAGCGCCTTCTTCGATGCCCTTGCGGATATATGACTGCACGCGTTCGTACTGTTTCTGCGACACCATCGGTCCAATGGCAGTCTTGGGATCAGCCGGGTCGCCGACGGTAAAGGCGCGCATCGCGTCGCGTATGCGCCGCTTTATCTCGTCGAGCCGACTTCCAGGCACGAGGAGGCGTGTCCCCGCAGCGCAGGCCTGTCCGCTGTTCAAGAAGGCCATCAGGAGGGCCGCCGGAATCGCCTGGTCAAGAGCGGCATCATCGAGCAGGATCGTGGGCGATTTACCGCCCAGTTCGAGCGTGACGCGCTTCATGGTTGCGGCGCCATCGCGCATAATCCGCTCGCCCACGTCCACCGAGCCCGTGAAGGAGATCTTATCCACGTCCGGATTACGTACGAGCTCTGCGCCAACCACGTCTCCACGGCCGATCACGACGTTGCAAACGCCTGGGGGCAGCTTGGCCGCGTTCAGACACTCGAGCATCACCGCCGTCTGCAGCGAGCTCAACTCACTCGGCTTGATGACGACCGTACATCCGGCGGCCACGGCGGACGCCAGCTTGAGGCAAATGAACAGCGCGTTGGCGTTCCAAGCGGTTATCAGGCCGGCCACGCCGACCGGCTCCAAGGTGACCGTCGTCTTGCCCCAGCTCTGTGTCCACGGCAACTCCTGGACGCCTCTCTCGGCCGCCAGAAAGGCATTGACCCCCGTTTCCACGATGGGCCTGGCGAACTGCACAACGCCGCCGTACTCCTCCACCATCGCTGCCGTGAGATCATCGATGCGCGCTGAGACTGCCTCATGCAGCCGGCGTAAGGCGCCGGCGCGTTCTTCCTTCGTCGTCCGGCCAAACGTGGCGAAGGCGCGCCTGGCCGCGCCGATCGCCCGCCGCGTGTCCTCTTCGTCTCCCAGCGTGACGCGAGCGATCACCCGGCCGTCGGTCGGGCGGATGATGTCCATCATTTCGCGGCCATGGGATTCAACGAACGCGCCATCGATATAGTGGGTGGTGATTGTCTTGATCGCGTCTTTTCCTGCGACTGTTGTCATGACGCCACTCCTGATGTGGGTAACTATTGTCAGAACGAGGTGACAACCACTTGCGGCCCTGGAGGTGCCCTCCGTTGACGTCGATTCTGCCGTCGCCGGGCGCGGATCGACAACCTCCGATCGGGTTTAATCATCGACCCCGATCGGGTAATTCCTGTTGCTCCTTTCGGTATCCGATCCTTGGTGAGCCTTGAAGGAGGCCGCTGCTGGCTCACGTTGGCCGCGTGATATGCGACCTCGACACGCGCGACCCGAGAACCTCAAGCACTCAGGTTGGTCGCCCCGTCTGAATCAGGGATGGCGATCGAAAGCGAGGTAATCGTGGACAGAGCGGACGGCGGCCGAACCTTCACCGACCGCGGCCGCGACTCGTTTGGTCGATCCGGAGCGGACGTCGCCGACAGCGAACAATCCGGGATGGCTGGTTTCAAACGGCAGCGGGGAGCGTCGAAGGGCTTCCCAGGGTCCGTTGAGGTGGTCGCGCCCGATGGCGCGATCCGTGAGCACGAACCCTCGATCGTCGAGGGCGGCGACGCCGGACAACCACTGCGAGGCAGGCTCGGCGCCGATGAACGAGAACAAGGCGGTGCTCGGGAGCGTTTCCTCGCCGCCGGGACCGCTGATGCGCACTCGGGTTAGAAATGCGCCGCCCTCGAGTGCCGCGATCCGGGTGTTTCGCCGGACGACGATCCGCTTGTCGGCTTCGATGCGATCGACAAGGTAGCGAGACATGCTCGCTGCGAGGTCCGGCCCGCGGATCACGATCGTCACCGCGCTTCCCGCGTCGGAGAGAAACAAGGCGGCCTGTCCGGCGGAGTTGCCGCCCCCGGCCACGACCGCAGGTGAACCCGCGCAGGCTCGGGCTTCCACCTCAGTCGCCGCGTAATAGACGCCGCGGGACTCGAACTGCTCGAGGCCGACCGCATCGAGCCTCCGGTAGCGCGCTCCGGTCGCGACAATCACCGCCCGACCCGGAACCTCGGTGCCATTGGACAGACGAAGAACGAAATGGCCCGCCTTCTCCTGAACCGATACGACCGTGCACGGGCTGCTGAAAGATGCGCCGAACTTCTGGGCCTGAACCGTGGCCCGCTGCGTGAGGTCCCCTCCGGAAATGCCAGTCGGGAATCCCAGGTAGTTCTCAATCCTCGAGCTGGACCCCGCCTGACCACCGACCGCGACCATTTCGAGAACGAGCGTGCGTAGTCCTTCCGACGCGCCATACACCGCGGCCGCGAGCCCCGCCGGACCGGCGCCGACGACGATCAGCTCGAACCCGCCGTCCGGCATGGTGCCGACTGTGAGCCCGAGGTAATCGGCCAAGACACCTGGAGTCGGGCGGCGCAGCACCTTGCCCGAGACGATGACAACGGGCAAGTCCCGCGGGGCTATATCGAACTCGCGCAGGAGGCGCTCGACGTCGCTAGCGGCGTCCGGATCCAACCACTCGTGCGGGATTCGACTACGAACCAGAAACTCCCGAACACGACCGGAGTCCGGTGAGAACCGCGAGCCGATGACGCGAATCGCCGAGGAGGCGCCGGTCATGAGAATCGCTCGGCGCGCGAGGAAGGCGGCCAGGATCTTGTCGCTCAGACTCGCGTCTGTGGCGATCAGTCGCGTAAGCGCTTCACGCGGAACGGCGAGCACTTCACCGGCCTCGGCGACTCGGGCGGATACGAACACCCGCTGACCCGTCAGGAGATTCAGCTCGCCGAGGAATCGACCGGGCGAGTGGCGGGCGATGACGCGTTCCTTCCCGTCGGTGTTGACGATGATCTCGACGGCACCCGCAAGGACGACATAGAAATCGTAGCCGGGGTCGCCTTCCCGATACAGGTATTCACCGGCCGACACCGCCCGGCGAACGCCTAGCGACCCCAACGCCGCCAACTCCGCGTCGTTCAGCTGCCGGAAGGCATCATCGGTCTCAGCCGCCAAGGAAGCCTTATCCTTTCGCCTTTTGAGCGTTCAGCCACGCGACCTGCGCAGCAGAGATGCCCTCGAGCGCGAGTCCGTACGACAACCCTTCCTGAAGTCTGCGGCGAAAGCGTGTCGAGAGCGCCATCCTCGTATATCGCAACGTCAGCGGGCTCTGCTTGTTCATGTGTCGAGCCAATTCCCACGCTCGCGGGAGCAAGGCCTCGGGGGACACAACCTCGTTCACCGCGCCATACTCCTTCGCTTCCGCTGCGCTCAGCCTCTGGCCGCTGAGCAGGAAATATCGA
Organism: Vicinamibacterales bacterium; assembly: GCA_035939575.1. Taxonomy (GTDB): domain Bacteria; phylum Acidobacteriota; class Vicinamibacteria; order Vicinamibacterales; family CAVVIG01; genus DATKHR01. Next base: position 30,424 of record DASZFS010000392.1, read on the forward strand.
CCGCGAATCTCACCGATGACTTCGGGCCACACGACATGCAAGCCGTCACCCGGCACGATGCCGAATGCGGGATGAGGCGCATCCTGAAAGTAGGCCTGTTCCGTGGCAATGACGACGTCGCAGAGCAGCGCATACTCGGAATGCACCGTCACTGGCCCATTGATCGCCGCGATCATCGGGGCCTGGATGTCGAGAATATTCTCGAGGATCTTTGTGCCCTCACGGAGGATCTTGTCGAATCCAACGGGCGTGAAGAAATCGAATCCATCCGGTGTGATCTGAGCACAGAATTCACTGCCGGTGCCCGTCAGGATGACGACGTGGTTCTCGGGATCGTCGCCGATGTCACGGAAGGCCCCCACCAGGGCTTCATGCACGTAGCCATCGAAGACGAGCGGCCCGCCTCCTGAATGCAACGCGACCTCGAGGATTCCGTCTTCCCGCTTCATCCTCACGTTGTCGTACTTGTTGCGATAGCTGTCGAACACGACCTTACTCCTCCAACTGGAGATTTTATGCTGGAACTTGACATGCAAGAGTTTACTTGCATATCATGTGCGCACGCCCGATGGGTGATACCGACGCAGTGTTCAAAGCGCTAGCGGATCCGAGCCGCAGGATGTTGCTCGATCGGCTCAACGACAACAACGGACAGACGCTCAGCGAGCTGTCGGCGCATCTCGACATGACCCGTCAAGCCGTCACCCAGCATCTGAACGTCCTCGAGGCCGCGCACCTGGTGGTGACGCAGTGGAGAGGGCGCGAGAAGCTGCATTTCCTGAATCCTGTTCCGCTTCAGGAGATTTACGACCGGTGGATCCGCAGGTTCGAGCGATCGCGGGTGCGCGCGCTTCGAGATCTGAAAGAGCGGCTGGAGCGAATCCAAAGTGCCTAAGTCAACGTTCGTGTACTCGATCTACATCGCGGGATCCGCCGAGACAGTCTGGAAGGCACTACTCGACGGCGAGTTCACCCGTCAGTACTGGGGGCACGACAACATCTCGGATTGGCAGCGAGGGTCGCCGTGGGAAAACAGACGGGCCGACGGCACCGGCAGAATCTCGGCCCTCGGCGAAGTCGTCGAGGCCCGCCCCCCGAACCGGCTGATCATCACATGGGCAGATCCCGCCGACCGGACGCGGAAGGATCGTCACAGTCGCGTCACCTTCGATCTCGAAACCGTCGCGGACATGGTGCGCCTGACGGTCACCCACGACGACCTGGAGGCGGGCTCCGAGATGGAGCGGAAGATCAGCCAGGGCTGGCCGCGCGTGTTTTCCAGTCTCAAGTCACTGCTCGAGACAGGGCGGCCCCTGCAAACGTGGGCCGAGCGCTAACGAAACAATGACCTGGGGGTAGTCGATGCAGAACGCCGGCAAGACGGTAGAAGGCTTCTACAGTGCGGTTCGCGCCAGGGATATGGCCGCGGCACGGACATTTCTGGATCCACACTTGACCTTCTACGGTCTCTTCGAGACGTACCGGAGTGCGGACGAATATCTGAAGGCCTTGACGGGACTGCTCTCCATCACCACGAGTCTGGAGGTCCGCGCGATCATCGCAGAAGGGGAGAACGCTGCGCTTTTCTTCGATCTGACGACGACCGCACCGGCGGCCGCGCGAACGCTGGTCGCGGAGTGGCACATCGTCCGCAACGGCAAGATCGTGCAGGTCCGGTCGGCGTTCGACGGGCGGCCCTTCGCCGCGATGTTCGGCGCGAAAGAGAATTAGGCAGGACGAAGCCCGATGACCCTCTCGCCAAGGGCCATCGGGCGAACAAACTCTACTTACTGGCGGTGCGGGGCGCAGAGCAGGCCGTTGTCGTACGCGTCGAGCGTGCTCTGGATCGGATTGCCGACAGCCCACGCCTGGCTGCCGCCAGCGACGTTGCTGCCGACCGGATACGTCACGAGCCACGCGTTGCCCTGGGCGATGGACGCGTTGATGCAGCTTCCGTCGTTGCCAATCTTCACGTTCAGCATCGCGGACACGAGCGATTGGAACATTGTCACCGTCTTGTCCTTGCCCGTCATGTTGAGCACGGCGATCGCCTGCGCCACCGAGTATGTCACGCTGCCGACCGTTATCGAGCTGACCGGCCATGCCCCGGGATGGTTCTTCCAGTATCCGGGCGTTCCCGTGCCGGGTTGGGCAACCTTCACTGTCACGAACCCGAAGTTGTTCGAAGCCGAGCCGAGAACAACTCCGCTCGGAGGACTGACGCTGAGGCCCGCACCGTTTGACGTGCCGATGTTGTCTGGACCGAGTGGCGACGGTTGCGTTCCGGTCGGAATCACCACGAAGAGCGTGAAGGCCGAAGGAAGCCCCGCCAAGGCTGGGAACTGAAAGTCTCCGTTCAAGTCCGTCGTCACGCTAATGTTGTCGGTTCCGTTGCAGATGACGCACGCAGTGACGGTGATCCCTGCGATTGGTGTATCAACGCCGAAGTCGAAGATGCCGTTGCTGTTCGTGTCCGTAAACACGATCCCGCACGTGCCGCCGGAGCACGGCGCGAGGGTCTGCGCCGACGCCGGTGCGGCCGCGATTGAGGCGAGCGGGAGCAGCGCGGCGGCGAGCGCGGCCGCTCTGACGTGCTTCAGCGGCCCTTCGAGCAGCTGCTGCGTTTTCGACCGAAGTTCGGCGTTCACTTCCTGCGACATGTTCATACTCCTTGGGGGGGACACTTGGTCCTGTTGACGCGTCGTTCACCGACTTGTACGCTCAGCCGTGCGCTTTCTCCTGATAAACAACCACTGCATCAGCGACGCGACGGCCGGCGTCACGCAGAGCCTGCGCACGATCATGGAGTGGCTGGCCGATGCAGGCCATGACTGCCACATCCTGACGACCGCACGCTTCGAGAGCGCGGTTACGTTCACGATCGACGAGCACCTGCGCGCGCAGGGCGTCGATCCTGCGGCTCTTTCCGAGCCGCTCGTCCGCTATCACGCTCGCGGCGTCCCGGTGACGCTCGTGCGCACGCGGCACAACGACGAGCAGCGGCCCGACGGGAAGGAAGCGAAACGCTACCTGGCGCTCGTCGACGAGCTGTTCGACACCTTCACGCCGTCGCAGGTGATCGCGTGCAACGGCCATCCGATGATCTTCGACGCGATGGCGCGCGCGCGGCGCCGGGGCGTGACGACCGCTTATGCCGTCCGCGGATTCGGCTACTACGAGGCGCGGTACTTCGAGCACGTCGATCACGCGTTCACGTGCAGCCAGTTCCTCACGGATCACTACCGCGATCGCGTCGGCCTCGTCAGTACGCCGCTCGAACCGCCCCTCGACTGGTCGTCCGTCGTCGCTCCGGTCGACTCGCGCGCGTTCGTCACGTTCGTCAATCCGTCGATGCACAAAGGGCTGTATCTCTTCGCACGGCTCGCCGACATGCTCGGTTCGCGCCGTCCCGACATTCCGGTGCTCGTCGTCCAGTCGGGCCACAGCGGTGGCTCTTTGAATGCCGTGCGCGGTGTGGACTTCGGCAAGTACCCCCAGATCATGGCGGCGCCGCCCGTGCCGAAGCCCGCCGATTACTTCGCGCTCACGCGCATCCTCGTCGTCCCGTCCGTCTGGGAAGAGCCGTTCGGCCGCGTCGCCGCCGAGGCGATGATCAATTCGATTCCGCCGCTCGTCAGCGAGCGCGGCTCGCTGCCGCACGTCGTCGGCGGCGATTTCAGCCAGGGCGGCGGCGGCCGTGTGCTGCCCATTCCCAGCTGGATGACGTTCAAGACGAAACAACTGCCGGCCGAGAGCGAGGTGCAGCCGTGGTTCGACGCGATCGCCGCGCTGTGGGACGACGCCGCGCACTACGCCGCGATGGCGGCGCGCGGGCGCGAAATCGCCGATGAGCGATACAGCGAGGCTGTTTCGCGGACGAAGCATCTCGACTTTTTCACCTCGTTGGAGCCGGGAGGTCGGCCGATCCCGGGCGCCTCGGCACGGAAGTACTCGAAAGGCTGAGTAGCACGGGGAATACCAGCGCAGAAATCAGCAGTTTGCCGATGTTTTTATGGGTCTCGAACGTGCTCGCGCGAGCAGAAACGTCAGCGGTCGTACAAGGACCGTATTACAGAGTTCGCAATACAATCTTCCGCGAGGTGGCACGATGAACGACGTTCCCCGGTCGAGCCGACGGCAGCTTCTTCGGATGACCGCGATGCTCGGTGGAGGGGTTCTCGCCCAACGCCGGCGACTGCTCGCGTGGGAGACTCCCGGTAAGCTCGGCGCTCCGCTCGGCCCCTACGGCGAGCGGTCGCCGTTCGAGAAGGCGGTCCGCTGGCACAGGGAGTCGAAAACGCCCGAGACGGGCTCGTGCTTCACGCCGCTTCACGCCTCTGTCGGCACGCTCACACCGGCGTCTCTGCACTACGAGCGGCATCATTCGGGCATCCCGACGATCGATCCGTCGCAGCATCGTCTCGTCATACACGGCATGGTCGATCGACCGCTCTCGCTGACGATGGCGGAGATTCAGCGGCTGCCGTCGATCACTCGCACGCTGGTGCTGGAATGTGGCGGCAACAGCGCGGGCGAATGGGCCGCGCGAACGGGTCCTGACGTCCAGCGCAGCTACGGTCTGGTGAGCTGCAGCGAGTGGACTGGCGTTCCGCTCGCAACCCTGCTCGCGGAAGTGGGCGTGAGGCCAGGAGCGTCGTGGGTGATTGCGGAAGGGGCGGACGCCTGCCGGATGGAGCGCAGCGTTCCGCTGTGGAAGGCTACGGAGAACGCGCTCCTCGCGTATGGACAAAACGGCGAAATGATTCGTCCATCGCAGGGCTATCCGCTGCGGCTCATCAACCCTGGGTGGGAGGGCAACACGAACGTGAAGTGGCTTCATAGCTTGAAGCTGACCAATCAGCCGTACATGGCCCGGGATGAAACCTCGAAGTACTCGGACCTGATGCCCGACGGAACGGCGCGCATCTTCACGTACCAGATGGAAGCGAAGTCGGTCATCACCTTCCCGTCAGGAGGGCAGACGCTGCCAGGAATTGGTCTGTACGAATTGACAGGCCTCGCGTGGTCAGGAAGCGGCAAGATCGAGCGCGTTGAAATCACAACCGATGGAGGGCGGAGTTGGGCGGCCGCGCAGCTGCAAGAGCCGCGGCTACCGATCGCTCTGACGCGTTTCCGAATGCCGTGGCGTTTCGAGGGCCGGGAAGCCGTCATCGCCTCGCGCGCCATTGACGAGACCGGCTACGTGCAACCCTCGCGCGAAGAGCTCGTCGCCGTGCGCGGCGGGAACTCGGTCTATCACTTCAACGGGACGAAATTCTGGCGGGTTCAGGCCGACGGGACGGTGACCAATGTGGACGCGTAGCGCGGTGGCGCTGGTGATCGTGTTCGCTGGTGCCGCAACGTTGGCGGCGCAGTCACCCACGTTCGGGGTAGGACGGCCACCGACTCCAGATGAAGTTCGCGGGCTGGGCGCCGCTATCGCGCCGGACGGCGGTGGCTTGCCCGAGGGCTCGGGGACCGTTGCGGAAGGACGCACGGTCTACGCGGGTCGCTGCGCCAGCTGCCACGGTCCGAACGGTGAAGGTGGCGGCGTGGGCGCTCCGCTCGTCGGTGGGAAAGGCACGCTCGCCACCGCGCGGCCTCTCAAGACGGTCGGGAGTTTCTGGCCGCAGGCAACGACTGTGTGGGATTACGTCAATCGAGCGATGCCGTTCGATCAGCCAGGATTGTTGACACCGGGGGAAGTCTACGCCGTCGTCGCGTACATCTTGAACCTCAACGGCATCATTGGAGAAGAGGTCGTCATGGATGCCAAGAGCCTTCCCAAGGTGATCATGCCGAATCACGATGGCTTCGTCGCCGATCCCCGACCGGATGTCGGACCAACGATTACGAGGAAGCCGAAGCCGTAACCGTCGTAGATCTGTTACGACTGACGGATCAGCTCCACGCGGCGGTTGTGCGCGCGCCCCTCGATCGTATCGTTCGTATCCTTGGGCTGTGATTTGCCGAACCCCGAGGTCAACAGACGCGCACCGTCCACGCCGTGTTTCTTGACGAGCGCGTCCTTGACCGCCGCGGACCGTCGTCGTGACAGATCCACGTTGAACTGATCGCTGCCAATTCCGTCGGTGTGTCCGTTGACGGTGAGCCTCCATGCCGGATGCCGGCGCAGCACCTCCTCGATGTCTTTGAGCGTCGCCTCCGATTCGGCGCGGATGACGTCGCTGTTGAAGGAGAAATAGATGCTGTAGATGTCCACCTTGCCGGTATCGAGCAGCGCTCGCTCGAGCGCATTCGCGCCGCCCGAGGCGCCGGCGGCCGCAGCGACTGCTCCTGGGCCCGGAAACGCGCCCGAACCGGCACCGGCGTTCCCCGACGGCGTTCCGACCGGGGCGGCGCATCGGTCGGTGATCTTGACCACCCGAAGCACGTCGCGATCGCCGCCATTCGGCTTGTCGCAGGGTCCGCCCGCGAGCTGGACCGGCTTCAGGTTCTTCTTCGCCGACTCGCACATCTTGAGGACGTCCGGAGGCTGCGGCTTGAAGGCGTCGATGCCGATCCGGAACATCAGGGTAAGCGGGTTGTCGGGATTGTCGAGGAAGAAGAACTCGCTCTTGTCGCCGAAGAAGTCGCCGTCTGCTTGAATGGTCGGCAAGGTCACCGGCATATCGTTCAGGATCACCGGCAGCATGACGGGCGCGGCGCCGACTCGGGTGATCGTGGCGACCATCTGGTTGTCATAGACATTTGGATGCACGTTGCGATCGATCGGCGGCTTGATCTGCGAGTACGGGATGAAAATGCCGAACTTGGTCTGGCCTTTCGTCTTGAGATCGTTCAGCACGGCCGCGGACGTGCCGATGGCGGTCGTCTCGGGCATGGCTTCGGGCAGCTCCGTCGAGAACTGCAATTGGTACAGGAAGGCCGACTTGAGGTCGGCCTGACGCACGGTGCGGTGCAGCGTGAATTGTTCCACCTTGCTCGGCGCGATGCCGAACATGTCCACGACGAGCCGTTCGACCGAGTACCTCAACCGGACGTCGGCTGAAGTGACCGACTCGATGGTCTTGATCGACTCGTAGTCGCCGTCAAACTGGTTGACGGCGGTGACGATCGTCAAACCCTGGCAGAGGGGAACGGCCGGCGGTGCGCCGTCGGCAAAACCATTTGCGCCGCCGACGAGGCCGAACATCAGGATCGCGCTCGCGAGCATGTACCGGTTCCTCACGCTGCACCTCCACCGCAGACCAGGTTCTCGGTCTGTGCTTGCCTCAGGGATTCACAGGAACTGCATCGCATTGAACGTCAGTACCCAGGTCGAAATGCGGGTGAACGACAGCAGCGCAACGCCGAGGCAAAAGATCACGAGCATCGTGTCACCCCCAGGAGGAGGTTGTCCCGGATTCTGCGCAGGCCGTAGAGGATGGGGGCTATCACGAAGGTCGCAATAGCGGCGGCGCCGAACGTGAGGCTCATCAGGTAGAGCCAGGCCGATCGATCGTACGTGCGGCTGGCTCCCGCGACTCGCGCCGCGCGCGGATCGGTCGACGAATACGAGATCGACACCTGGCCGCCGCGGCGCAGTCCGGGAACGCTTCCTATATCGATGCGATCGACCGCGTGAACGGGATCCCGTTCACCAGCCGGGGTGAACTCCAGGTCGAGCATGTAAAACGGCCGGCCGACCGGCTGGCCGCCGTCGCCGTGGGTGGGCGAGTCATCGCTCCCCGCCCAGATTCGATTCACGATCTTGAGCTCGCGCACGACGGCGGTCGCCGCGAGCTGCGGGGCCGCGGGCATGGGGTCCGGGTGTGGAACGCGCCAGAAGGTGATCGCGATCGTCGCGGCGATGAGGCCGAGCAGCAGCCACCCGTAGCGGTTGCCGGGCCGTCTTCGCGAAGCCCAGAACAGCTGAGGAATCAGGAACAGGCCGGAGCCGACCAGAAGGACCACCGGGAACGCCGCACCCACGAGCAGCCAGGCCAGGACTCCCACCGCCTTGCTCCTGACCTTCAACGCGAGCAGGCCAAGCAGCACTCCGACAACCGCCGCGCCCGGTTCCGCGAGATCGCGAGCACGGATCGGCCCATACCGCAGGCGTGCAAGAGCGGACGAGCCCTCGATGTAGGACCCTACACCGGTGGTAAGCCGGATCAGCTTTGAAGGGCTGTACCGGACGCGGATCGTCTCGCCGACTCGCAAGTGATCGTAGAGGGCGAGATCGACGTTATGTGACGCGAGTTGAGAGTACGGCTCGCCGGACGGCTGGTATCTGT
>DASZFS010000393.1:0-23789 GCA_035939575.1 Vicinamibacterales bacterium
GCAACATAATGAGAGATAGCGACATAGCGGTCTACGCGGCCGGCCGTGTCGCGATCCCATCTCGCCAGCCGGGCCATCAACGGCCGCATCGCGCGGCTCGCGAACCGCCCGATGCGCTCGGGCCCGAAATACGCGTCGAACTGGTCCCAGGCATAGCGAACCGGCGTCAGGCAGTAGCAGAGATGTCTGACGCGCCCCGGCCGCACAATCGACTTGGCGCAGCAATGGCTCAGACTGACGACAACGTCGAACTCATCGAAGTCGAACTGCTCGATTGCGGTCGGAAAGAGGGGCAAGTAGTGCCGATAGTGGCGCGCGACGAAGGGCAGCCGCTGGATGAACGACGTGCGGGGCCGCAGCCGCTCGATCGTCGGTGAGACAGACCCGCGCACATGAACGAGCGTGAAGAGCGTTGCCGAGGGAAAGCGCTCGCACAGCACCTCGAGGGCCTTCTCGCCGCCACGCATGCCGGTCAGCCAGTCGTGAACGAGCGCAAGACGCACTACCGGCCTACCTCGGTATAGATCTCGCGCACGCGTCGGACCGAGGCGCCCCACGAAAACTGACGCGCCCGCTCGATGCCCTTCCGCCGAAGCTCCCGGCGCACCTGCTCATCGGTGAGGACAGAATAGATCCCGTCGGCAATGGCGCTTGGATCGTACGGGTCGACCAGGACCGCGGCGTCGCCGGCCACCTCCGGGAGCGAGGAGAGATTCGACGTCACGACCGGCGTCCCGCTTGCCATCGCCTCGAGCGGTGGCAGGCCGAATCCCTCGTAGAGCGAGGGAAACACGAAGACCCCCGCGAGGCGATACATCACGGCGAGGGTCTCCTCGGGCAGATATCCGAGAAAGCGCACGTACTTGTGGAGCTGATGCCGATGCACGGCCCGGCGCAGCGCTGGGTACCTCGACACGTCATCTCCCATGATCACCAGCTTGAGATGGTCGAGCCCCCGGCGCCGGACCAGATCGAACGCCTGGATCAGCCGCTCGACGTTCTTGTGCGGCTTGACGTTTCCAGCGTAGAGCACAAACTCGTCGTGCAGTTGAAACCGCTCCCGCACGCGGACGACGTCCTCTTCGAGGGGCTCGACGGCGAAACGCTCGTCGTACGCGTTGTAGATGACGTCGATCTTGTCCGGCGACGTGTTCACGAATCGCAGGATGTCACGCTTCGAGCTCTCTGAGACGGTCATCACGCGCGTCGCGCGCCTGGCCGCCAGCGCGATCGAGGTCCGCGCGTAGGCCAGCGCCGCCCGGCTGGGCAGATACTGCGGGAACATCAAGTGAATGCAGTCGTGGATTGTCACGACCGAGCGGCAGCGGACGAGCGGCGGCAGCACGTAGTGGGGCGCGTGAAAAAGCGAGACCGCTTCGCGCCTGAGCGCCAGCGGCACCCTGACCTGCTCCGCGATCGAGTAGTTCCCGGCCGTCTCGGCGACCGGGCGAAAATTCTCGCCCAGCGACGCCAGCCCGTCTCGATCGTCGGGCCGGCAGAGCAGGACGAAATCGGTGTCTCGATCGAGACGTGCAAGCTGGCGCAGCAGGTTCCGGATGTACGTCCCGATGCCGAAGTCGTGCAGCTTGCGCGCGTCGATGCCAATACGCACGGCGCGATCATAGCAGGCGGGCTGACCGTTACTGACTCCATCCGGCGTAGTCCAGGCGCTGGCGCCGCAGCGCGTCACGTCGTGCGCCCGGATAGACGTCGGCGCGTCGCGCGGCCTCGTCTGCGGCGAGGATCGCGTCGCGAACGCGGTCAGCAGCCTGCTTGAGGGCGCTGAACGCGCCCTCGCAGCCGGAGGGCACGGCCCCCCGCATCGCGCGCGCGTCGAACAGCGCGAACCACGGCCGGTCGAACCCGCCGCCAATCGGCCCTCGATAGCAGGTGCCGACAAAGCTGCGCCATCGATCGTCCAGGGCGTCGGCATCCTGCGCAACGCGCGCCAGGGTCTGCTGAAACGCCCGCTCGGCCAGGTCTCTCACGCTTTCGCCGCCCGCCGCCGGCGGTTGCGGGGCCAGCAGCTCCCGGATTCCGGCAAGCGGCGCGTCAGCGCTCGCGGTCGGCAGCCGCCCGTCGAGAAGAGCCTGGGCGTTCTCGGCCGCGACGCCGAACGACAGTCCCTGTCCTTCGCCTGGCTTCACCCTCATCGTCGCGATGGCGACGACCCGGCCTGAGCGGTCGACGAGCGGGCCGCCGCTGTTGCCTGGGTTGATGGCGGCGTCAGTCTGCACCAGCATTACCGATCCGACCTGCCGCAGCGCGCTCACGATTCCGCGCGTCACTGTATTCTGCAGGCCGAACGGCGACCCGAGCGCGACGATCTCCTGGCCGACGCGCGTCCGCAGCGCCGACCCGAGCGGGAGCTGGGCCGGCGATCCGTCGGAGTCGGCGACCTTGACGATCGCGAGGTCGTAGTCGGGCGCCGTGGCGTCGACGCGCCCCTGCACGGCGCGGCCGTCGGACAAGTGGACGGTCACGACCGCATGGCCCGCCACGACGTGGACGTTCGTCAGCAGCGTATCCCGCTTGACGAAGAACGCGGAGCCCACGCCGCCGGGCGTTTCCACGCGGACGACGGCCGGCATCGCGCGGCTGATGACGTCTTCGAGCGAGGCGGGCGTGGCCTCTGCCACGGCATCAGGACCGGATGACGGAGGTTGGGATGAAGGTTCGGATGACGTCCGCGCTTCGGGCGGCGGCACGACGATGGCGGTCGGTGCGACGCGGTTGACGGTCGTCGTCGGGCGTTTGGGTGTCGCGACTGGCGCGCGTTTCGGATGCCAGATCGCAGCCCCGAGCCCGACGAGCCCGACGAGAGCGACGAGCACGGCGGCGGCCATCTTGAAGCGCGCGGTCAAGTCGGAATCCATGGCGGCGGGGCACGCGTCCGCAACGAACGGGGCCCCCTTAGATATCGGTCCCACGCATCCGGAGTAACAGGCGCAGCAGCGGCGCCCATCCGGGCCGATGTTTCTCATAGAACGCCAGGCGGCTGCGCGCATACGCCCGCTCGGTTGCCCCCGGCGCGCTGGCCGCCGACCGGCCCCGCAGGTGAACGACTTCCACTGACGGGGTGAAGAGGACGCGGCGGCCGCGGGCGCGGACGGCCGCACAGAAGTCCACGTCTTCCGTGTACATGAAAAAGCGCTCGTCGAGGAGGCCCACCGCCTCTGCGTCCGTGCGACGGACCAGCAGGCAGGCGCCGCTCACCCAGTCGACCCCCTGCTCCTGCCGCGTCATCCGCTCGACGAGCGCGGATAGCCGAGGATCGCGACGAGCCTGTCCGGTCACAAGGCGCTTCTGCCGCCACTCCGCAAACGGCCCGAGCATCCGGCCGAACGACAGCTCTGCGCGGCCTTCGGCGTCCACGAGTCGCGGCCCGACGACGGCGACGTCGGCGGCGTCGGGCGCTTGAAGCCTCGCGACGAGGCCGTCAATCGCGCCGCGTGCAACAACCGTGTCGCTGTTGAGAAGCAGGAGGTTGGCGCCATGGCTGGCGCGGATACCGAGGTTGTTGCCCCGGGCGAATCCCACGTTCGCTCCGGCCTCGACCACGCGTACGCCGGCCGCGCGTGCCGCGTCCACGCTGCCATCGGTGGATCCGTTGTCCACAACGAGAATCTCGTGGCTCGTTGCCGGTGGCGCGGCAGCAAGCGAGGCGAGACAGCGCGCCAGCTCGGCCCGCGCGTTAAAGCTGACGATGACGATCGAGAGGTCGAGGCTGGACCCCGCGGTCATCCGGCGGACGCCTCCAGGACGTCGAGCGTCTGGCGGGCGGCGCGCGGCCAGTCGTATCGCGCGAGCGCGGCCGGCGCGGCGCCGAGAATCGCCGCCCGTACCGTGTCGTCGAACAGCACCGATTCGAGCGCCCGTGTCGTGGCGGCAATATCGTGCGCCGGGACGTACAGCGCCGCGTCGAGGCAGCTCTCCCGCGCGACAGCCGTGTCGACCAGCACGGGAGGCACCCCGGCCGCGAGCGCTTCCAGCGGGGGGAGCCCGAGGCCTTCGTACTCGGACAGAAACGCGAACCCGCGCGCCTGGCTGTAGAGTCGGCGCAAGTCGGCGTCGGCAACGTAGCGATGCCAGTGCACCTGCCGGTCGAGCCCTTCGATCGTGATGAGGCGTGCAATGTCCTCGTGAGGAAACGTGCGGTTGTCGCCCACGAGATCGAGCGAGGCATCGGGCCGATCGCGCGCGATGGGCGCGAAGGCGCGTATCAGGTCGGGGACGTGCCGGCGGTTGAAAATGGAGCCCGCAAATAGCAGGCGGGCTGCCAATTGAGGATTGAGGATTGAGGATTGAGGATTGATTGAAGATTGGGGATTGACGATTGCGGATCCAGTGCCGATGCCGGGTGGAATTACGTGAATCTTTTCGGCCGGCACGTTCAGCCGCTCGACCAGCTCGTGACGGGAGAACTCCGAGATGGTGATCACGGCGCGCGCTTTAGCCGCCGCGCGCCGGCTGAAGAGGCGGCGGCGCGCGCCCTCGCGCAGGCGGAACCACTCCGGGCGCGCGACAAACGACAGGTCGTGGATCGCAACGACGACTGGCAGGCGGAGCCGCAGTGGAGCGGAGTAGGCCGGAGAGAACCAGACATCGAGATGGTCCCGCGCCGCCACCGCGGGGAGCTGCATCTGCTCCCAGAAACTGCCCCCGGTGCCGGAGATTGCCCGCGTCGCGAAGCGTCGCATGTCGAGCGGCAACGGGATGTCATCCGGGGCGTACAACACGAACTCGTGGCGGCGGGCCCGGTCATCCACGGCCCATTCGGCGAGCAGGCCGCGCAGATAGCGCCCGACCCCGGTCGCGCGGCCGCACAACTCGCGCGCGTCAACGCCGATGCGCATGATGCTCCACTGCGTCGCGATAGGCGCCGTAGACACGGCGGGCTGTCTCGTCCCACCTGAACGCGCGCGACCGCGCGACGCCGCGCGCGGCCAGCGCGTCGGCGTAGCCATCGTCCTGCGCCACTTGCAGGATGGCGTCGGCGATCTCGGCGGGCGCCTCCGGGTCGACGAGCCGGCCGGCGTCCCCGAGCACCTCGGGCAGCGACCCCCGCCGCGCCGCGACCACCGGCACCCCGAGCGTCATGGCATCGAGCACCGGGATGCCAAAGCCCTCGTCGAAGGAAGGCATGACCAGTACGCGCGCGCCCTCGTACATCTGACGCATGCGGGAAGCGTCCACGTAGCCGACATGCCGCACCTTCCCTTTGAGCGGGGGACGCCCGATCCGTTCGAGCCAGGCCCGCGATGCGTCCGTGGCGCTGCCCACGAGCAGCAGTTCAAGTTCAGCGGCCGTATCGATCACGCGTTCGTAGGCATCGAGCAGTCCGCCGACATTCTTGCGCGGCTCGAGCGTGCCGACAAACAGGACGTAGCCGTCGCGCGGCGCGGCCGACCGCGGCGTCCACGCGGGGGCGCCCGGCGGGCAGACCACGATCCGTTCCCGCGGCACCTGGAGCCGGCGTTCCACCTCACCCGCAGTGAAGAGCGATGGGACGAGGACGCGATCCGCGCGCCGTGCGTGCTCCGGCGCGAGCCCGGGGTAGTCGCGTCGGACCTCCGCGCGTGTATGCTCCGGGTGGCTCAGAAAGTCGAGATCGTGGATCGTGACGACGTGCGCGGCGCGGCGCGCCGGAAGAATCAGCGGATGTGACGAATGCGTGACATCGTACGAGCTGCCGGTAACGAGCTCTGCGGGCGGCCAGCCGAGGCGATGCCAGGCAAAGTTCAGCACCGCGACCGGAACGCGGCGATCCACGACAGAGACCGCGCCGAGCGCGTCGATGTCGGTCAACCGGTCCTTTGTCAGCCGGTCCTTCCAGGAGCTCGAAAAGAGTGACAGGTCGAGCGTGCCGTCGGGCGTGCCAGAGGCGTCCGCGGCCGACATGGTCGACAGGGCCCGTACGAGCTGGTGGGTGTACTCGCCGGCGCCGGTGCGTGCGCGCAGGGCGGGCCGGTAGTCGATCAGGACGCGCACTTGTTTAAGTCGTTCCGAGTCAGTATCTTATTGTGATATGAAAATCGCCGTCGTAGGAACAGGGTACGTCGGCCTGGTTCTGGGCGCGTGCCTTGCCGAAAACGGCAACGCAGTGGCATGCGTCGACAAAGACCAGGCGAAGGTCGACACGCTGCGGGCGGGCCACATGCCGATCTATGAGCCCGGGCTCGAAGAGCTGGTCCGCCGCAACGTGCAGGAAGAGCGTCTGAGCTTCACGACGGACCTGCCCGGGGCTGTCGAAGCGTCAGCCATCATTTTCATCGCTGTCGGCACACCGCAGGGAGAGGACGGATCCGCCGACCTCCGACATGTGATGACCGTCGCGCGCGACATCGGTCGCGCGATGAACAAGTACACGATCGTCGTGGACAAGAGCACCGTACCCGTCGGTACCGCGCGTAAAGTCCGCGAGGCGATCGCCAAGGAGACGAAACAGCCGTTCGCCGTGTTGAGCAACCCGGAGTTCCTCAAGCAGGGAGCTGCGGTCGAGGACTCGATGAAGCCGCACCGCGTGGTGATTGGCGTCGATCCGGGCGACGAGCGGGCCGGCGAGCTCATGCGGGAGCTCTACGCGCCGTTCACCCGGACCGGGGCGCCGATCCTGATGATGGACACGACGAGCGCCGAGCTCTGCAAGTACGCCGCGAACGCCATCCTCGCCACGCGGATCTCGTTCATGAACGAGATCGCCAACGTGTGCGAGCTCGTCGGGGCGGACGTGGACCACGTGCGCAAGGCCATGGGCTCGGATCGCCGCATCGGGTCTTCGTTTTTGTTTCCGGGTGTGGGCTATGGCGGCAGCTGCTTCCCGAAAGACGTTGCGGCGCTGCTGCGGTCGGCGCAGGATCGCGGGTACGACTTTCAGATCCTGCACGCGGTCGAGAGCGTGAACCAGGCGCAGAAGCAGCGGCTGGTCGCGAAGATGGAGCGACACTTCACCAGCCTGGCCGGCAAGACCATCGCATTGTGGGGGCTCGCCTTCAAACCGCGGACCGACGACATGCGCGAGGCGCCGGCGATTCCAATCATCGAGCGCCTGATCGAGCGCGGCGCCACCGTGCGCGCGTACGACCCGGCGGCGGCGCCGGTCGCGAAGCGCATCTTCGGTGACCGCATTGCGCTGTGCGAGCGGAGCTACGACGCGTTGTCGGGGGCGGATGCGCTGGCAATCGTGACCGAATGGAACGAGTTCCGCGAGCCGGATTTCGACAAGATTCGATCGCTCTTGAAGTCACCCGTCGTGTTCGACGGCCGCAACATCTATTCGCCCGAGCACATGCGAGCGCTCGGCTTCACGTACTTTTCCATTGGCCGCTAACGCGCGTGCGGTCCTCGTGACCGGCGGCGCGGGGTACATCGGCAGCCACGCGTGCAAGGCGCTCGCGCAAGCCGGCTATCGCGGCGTCGTGTTCGACAACCTCGCGGCGGGGCATCGCGAGGCAGTCAAGTGGGGCGAGCTCGTGGAGGGGGACATCGCCGACACGCGAACGGTCGAGGCCGCGCTGCGGAGGCACGAGATCTCCGCGGTGATGCATTTCGCCGCGTTTCTCGACGTCGGCGAGTCCGTCCGCGACCCCGTCAAGTACTACCGGAACAACGTCGTCGGAGCGCTGAGCGTGCTCGAGGCGATGGCCGCGACCGGCGTGACGCGCTTCGTCCTCTCATCGACCTGCGCGACCTACGGCGAGCCGATGGAGACCCCCATCGTCGAGACGCATCCACAGCGGCCGATCAACAGCTACGGCGAGTCGAAGCTGGCGGTGGAGCGCGCGCTGCCGCATTTCGAGCGCGCCTACGGGATTCACTCGGTGGCGCTGCGCTACTTCAACGCGTCCGGCGCCGACCCGGACGGGGAGATCGGCGAGGATCACGCACCCGAGATTCACCTGATTCCGCGCGCCATCCACGCGGCGGCGGGTGGGCCGGCGCTCCAGGTGTTTGGCGATGACTACCCGACGCCCGACGGCACGTGCCTGCGGGACTACGTCCATGTCAGCGATCTGGCCGACGCGCACGTGAAAGCGCTCGAGGCCATCGTGGACACGCGGAAGTCGGCGATCTACAACCTGGGCAGCGGCCGGCCGCACTCGGTGCGTGAAGTCATCGGCGCGGTCGAGCGCGCGACTGGCCGTCCCGTGCCCTGGACCGTGGCTCCCCGGCGGCCGGGTGACCCGGCGGTGCTGTACGCCTCGCCGCACAAGGCACAGGCCGAGCTGCACTGGGTCCCGCGCTTCACCGACATCGACGCGATCGTCCGCACCGCCTGCAACTGGTACCGCGCCCACCCGCAAGGTTATGGAGACTGACAGGCAGCGGACCGCGCTGCGCCGTCTCTTCCGCTACGCGCGGCCCTATCGCGTCCGGCTGACGTGGGCGGTGGCGGGGATGGTCGTTTACGCAGTAGGCAATGCCGGCCTCGCATACCTCGTCCGCCCGATCTTCGACAGAATCCTTCCGAACCAGGAAGGCGTCGCCGTCATCGCGTGGGGCATCGTCGCGGTGTACCTGCTCAAGGGCATCGGCTCCTACGTGTCGTCGTACCTGATGACCGACGTGGGGCAGCGGGTCGTGATGGACCTGCGCAGCGATCTGTTCGGTCACATTCTCCGGCAGTCAGCCGGATTCTTCGCCCAGGGCGCGACGGGAAGGCTGTTGTCGCGCATCAACAACGACGTCGGCCAGGTGCAGCAGGTCGTCTCGGAGACCGCGGGCGACCTCGCGCGGGAGTCGCTGTCGCTCGTCGGGTTCGCGGCGTTGATGTTCTATTACGACGCGCGGCTCGCGTTGTTCTCGCTGATCGTCGCGCCGCTGATCGTGTACCCGCTCATCCGTCTCGGCCAGCGCGTGCGCCGCACGACGCATCGGAGCCAGGAGGCGCTGGAACACCTGTCGCATCTGAGCGCGGAAGCCTTCACGGGGCACCGGATCGTCAAGGCGTTCGGAACGGAACAGCACGAAGCCGACAAGTTCACGCGTGCCGGATACCACCTGTTCCGCACGAACATGAAGGTGACGGCTGCGCTCTCGACGCTGCCTCCCCTCATGGAGCTCATCGGCGGACTCGCCATGGCGGGTGCGCTCTGGTATGGCAGCCGGCAGATCGCCAGCGGCAACCTGACGCCCGGGCAGTTCGTGGCGTTCTTCACGGCGGTATTCCTGATGTACGGGCCCGCCAAGAAGCTGAGCCGCGTGAACGCCAACCTGCAGCAGGCGATCGCGGCGGCGGAGCGCATCTTCGACATGCTCGACACCCACACCGAGGTACGCGAGCTCCCCGGCGCGCCGCCGCTCGCGCGCTTTCAGCGCCAGATCGAATTCCGCGACGTCGGATTCGGCTACGACGACCGCGGCCGCATCCTCAGGGGGATTTCGTTTCGCGTGAACGCCGGGCAGATGATCGCGATCGTCGGACGAAGCGGCGCCGGCAAGACGACGCTCGTCAACCTGCTGCCACGCTTCTACGACGTCACGTCGGGCACCATTCTGATCGACGATGTGGACGTCCGCCACGTGGCGCTCTCGTCGCTGCGCCATCAGGTCGGCATCGTGACACAGGAAACGGTGCTGTTCGACGATACGATCGCCAACAACATCTCCTACGGGACCAAGGGCGCGACGCGCGACATGGTGGAGGCCGCGGCGCACGCCGCCAACGCGCACGACTTCGTCGCCGCGCTTCCCAAGGGCTACGACACCATGATCGGCGAACGCGGCCAGCGGCTCTCCGGCGGCCAGCGCCAGCGCATCGCGATCGCGCGAGCGCTGCTCAAGAACGCGCCGATCCTGGTGCTGGACGAAGCGACGTCCGCGCTGGACGCCGAGTCCGAGCTGCTCGTGCAGGAGGCGCTCGCGAACCTGATGATGAACCGGACGTCGTTCGTGATTGCGCATCGGCTCTCGACCATCCGCCGCGCCGACGCCATTGTCGTGCTCGAGCGTGGTCTCGTGGTCGAGTACGGCCGCCACGACGATCTCCTGGCGCAGCCCGACGGGGCGTACGCCACGCTGTATCAGCTCCAGCTGCTCGAGGGACGGAAGGCCGAGCGAAGGATGGTTCCGTCGTGATCAAGTCCATGACCGGCTTCGCCGCGGTCACCCGCGAGGACGACCGCGCGACGGTCGCGGTCACGATTCGAGCGCTCAACGGGCGGTTTCTGGACCTGCAGCTCCGCATGCCGCAGTCGCTCGGATCGGTCGAGGCCGATGTGCGGGCGCTCGTCAGCAAGCACGTGGCGCGAGGACGCGTCGAGCTGAGCGTCTCGCTGCAGCAGCGGCAGGCGCCCGGCGTGGAGATCGAGTTCAACGACGAGTTCGGCCGGGCGCTCGAGACCGCCCTGGATCAAGCCCGCGCCCGCGGCCTGGTCGCCGGCCCGCTCACGCCAGGCGACCTGCTGCGCCTGCCCCAGGCCATCACCATTCGCGAGCGCCAGGCGGGAGACGACGAGGCGGCGCAGCAGGCCGTTGGCGCGCAGGCGCGCGTTGCGGTGGAGCAGGCGCTGGCCGATCTCGACGGCATGCGGTCGCGGGAAGGCGATCACCTGCGCGCCGACCTCGACATGCGGCGGAATCTGGTCGCGGATCTCGTGGAGCGCGTCGCCGTGGCCGCGGACGAAGGCCGTGGCGCGCTGGAGCAACGTCTTGCCGAGCGCGTCCGCGAGCTTCGAGCCGACCTCCAGGCCGACGAGACGGCGGTGGCGCAGGAGATCGTGCGGATGGCGTCGCGGTCCGACATCAGCGAGGAGGTCGCGCGCTTCCGGGGGCATGTCTCGCACTGGGTGACGCTCGCCGACGGCCCGGAGCCCTGCGGACGCAAGCTCGACTTCCTGCTGCAGGAGATGAACCGCGAAGTGAACACGATGGGATCGAAGGCGGACGGTCTGCGCGTGTCGGAGATCATCATCGCGGCGAAGGCCGAACTCGAAAAGATGCGCGAGCAGGCCCAGAATGTCGAGTGACGACGCGGGTTCCCCGGCGACCCGCGGGCTCCTCTTCATCGTGTCGGCGCCGTCGGGTGCCGGCAAGACCACGCTGGTCGAGCGGCTCGTGGAGCACACGCCGGGGCTCACGATGTCGCGGTCCTACACGTCCCGGGCGGCGCGTGCCGGTGAAGCCGACGGTGTGGACTATAATTTTGTCAGCCGATCCCGCTTCGAGGACATGGTCGCCGCGCGCGAGTTCCTGGAGTGGGCGGACGTCTTCGGCAACCTCTACGGCACGTCCGCCGTTGACACCGAGCGTCTGCTGTCGGCTGGACGCGACGTGGTGCTCGTCATCGACGTCCAGGGCGCGCGGAAGGTCCGGCAGTGCGGTGTCCCCGCCACGACGGTCTTCGTCATGCCGCCCTCGTTCGCCGTCCTCGAGCAGCGCCTGCGGGGGCGAAGCAAGGACGCCGAGTCGGAGATTCAGCGCCGGCTGCGCGTCGCGCGCGACGAGGTGGCGTCGTTTGTCGAGTACGATTTCGTGGTGGTCAACGACGAGCTCACCGGCGCCGTCGATCGTCTCAGGAGCGTCGTCGTGGCCCAGCGCGCCCGTCTGCACAGGATGCGGGCAAGAGCCGAAACCATAGTCAGGACATTCTCATGATTGATCGCAGCAAGCTTCCGAACTCGTTCGAATTCGTGGTCACCGCGGGCGCGCGCGCCCGCCAGCTGCTCGCGGGCTCGACGCCACGGGTGGAGGTTGGCGACCACAAGAAGACCACGGTCGCGCAGCGCGAGGTCGTGACCCAGGCGGTCAGGAAAGTCGAGAAAGGCGAGAACGTCGAGAACGCCGAGACGGTCGAGAAGAGCCACAGCGGGGATTGACGTGCTGGTCGCCCTCGGCGTCACGGGCGGTATCGGCGCCTACAAGGCGGTCGAGGTTGCGCGCGGGCTGCAGAAGCGCGGTCACGATGTCGTAGCCGTCATGACGCACTCCGCCACGCGCTTCGTCGGAGCCGTCACTTTCGAGGCCATTACCCGCCGTCGCGTGATCACCGACCAATTCGAGCCGGGGATGAACGCTGACATCGAGCACATCGCGATCGCCTCGTCGATCGATCTCCTGCTGATCGCACCGGCCACGGCCAACATCATCGCGAAGCTCGCGAACGGGATCGCCGACGACTTCCTCTCGACTCTCTATACCGCCACGCGGGCGCCCCTCCTCCTCGCCCCGGCGATGAACACCCAGATGCTCGCGCACGAAGCCGTCCGCGCGAACCTCGACACCCTGGCGTCGCGCGGGGTGCGTTTCGTCGCGCCGGGCGAGGGTTATCTGGCGTGCGGCTGGATCGGGAAGGGGCGGCTGGCGGAGCCGGACGAGATCGTCGCCGCGGCGGAGTCGATGCTCCACCCCGACGGCCCGTTGCGCGGCAAGCGTGTGCTCGTGACCGCCGGTCCGACGTACGAGGACCTGGATCCCGTGCGCTACATCGGCAACCGTTCGAGCGGGAGAATGGGCTTTGCCATCGCGGCGGAGGCCGCGCGGCGCGGCGCGGCGGTGACCCTCATTGCCGGGCCCGTTGGCGCGTCGGTGGCCGAGCCGCGGCCCCTTGCCGAGATCGTCCGCGTGCGCGGCGCCGGCGAGATGCATCAGGCGGTGCTGGCGCGCGCCGATGGCATGGACGTGGTCGTCATGGCGGCAGCCGTAGCGGACTACGCGCCGGTCGATCGCGCGCCGCAGAAGCTCTCCAAGGGGAGCAGCGCCGGCGATCACCTCACCGTGACGCTGCGCCGGACGCCCGACATCCTGGCCGATCTGGGCGCCCGGCGGGCGGCGCGAGGCGACGGACCGGTGCTCGTCGGCTTCGCCGCTGAGACCGAAGACGTCGTGGCGCGCGGGGCGGCTAAGCGCGAGCGGAAGCGCGCCGATTTCATCGTCGCAAACGACGTCTCACGGTCCGACGCCGGCTTCGACGTGGATACCAACGCGGTGACCATCATCGGCCCGAGCGGCGCGGAAACGCTGCCGCTCCAGCCCAAGGCGCAGGTGGCCGCCGAGATTCTCGATCGTGTGGAGACACTGCTGAGTGGATCGCGACGCGTTCAAGGAACATCTCCGGTTCGCGGCTGAGCTCGGCGTCGCCGGCGTCAGCCGCGATCCGGCGTGGCGTGCGCGCGGGGACGACGTTCAGCCTCCGCCCGCGCCCGTCGCGATCTTCGCGGATGCCGCCGCGGCGCTCGCCGGTGTCCGTACCGAGATTGGCGACTGCGTCCGCTGCAAGCTGCACACGCAGGGGCGGAAGCAGATCGTGTTCGGCGTCGGCAACCCGGATGCCGACCTCATGTTCGTTGGCGAGGCGCCGGGCGCGGAAGAGGACCTGCGCGGGATCCCCTTCGTCGGCGCCGCCGGCCAGCTGCTGACAAAGATCATCGAGGCCATCGATCTCAAGCGCGAGGATGTCTACATCGCGAACGTCATCAAGTGCCGCCCGCCCGGCAACCGGAATCCCGAGCCGGATGAAGTCGAGACCTGCGAGCCGTTTCTGTTCCAGCAGATCGACGTCATCAAGCCGAAAGTGATCGTCGCGCTCGGCAAGTTCGCGGCGCAGACGATCCTCCGGACGCTGGATCCCATCTCGCGGCTCCGCGGGCGCGTCTACGATTACCGCGGCGCGAAATTGATTCCGACGTTTCACCCGGCGTACCTGCTGCGGAACCCGTCCTCCAAGCGCGAGGTATGGGAAGATATGAAGCTTGTCCGCAGGCTCCTCCAGTCGTAAGCGGCTCGTCCACGTCGCGGTTCCCGTTCCTGCGCTGAATCTTCTGACCTACGCGGTGCCCGATGACCTGCCGATGCCGGTCCCGGGCGCGCGTGTCGTCGTGCCGCTCGGCACGCGTGTCGTAACCGGCCTCGTCGTCGACGACGAGATCAACGAGCCGCCACCCGGAGAGATCAAGGCGGTGCGCGATGTTCTCGATCGCGACGCCTTCGTGCCGCGCGACATCGTCGGCCTTGCGCGGTGGACCGCGGAGTACTACGCGTCCGGCGTCGGCGATGCGATTCCGATGCTGCTGCCGCCGATGGCGCGCGGGGCGCGCGCGGACGCTCACAAGACCCGGCGCGTCGCGTCGATCACGCCGGCGGGCCTCGAGGCGATCGCCCAGGTCGCGGGGAAGCAGCGGGAGGGGCTCGAGCTGCTGGCCGGCGCGCCCGATGGGCTGCCGACCGCGGCGATCGCGGCGCGCGGCATCAGCGCCGACGCCGTCTCGCGCCTGGCGAGACGCGGTTATGTCAGCATCCGGCAGGACCGTGTAGACCGCGATCCGTTCCTCGTCTCTGACCCCATCGGGAGGTCCGGGACCAGACCGCTTGCAAGTGGAGACGATCGACGGCTTACGGCTGAGCAAGAAGCGGCGCTCAAACGCCTGTCCGCACTCGCTACGGCGAACGCCTTCAAGGTCGCCCTGCTCCACGGCGTGACCGGCAGCGGAAAAACGGAGGTCTACCTGCGCCTCGCGGCGACGGTGCGCGACGAGGGACGACAGGTGCTGATGCTCGTTCCGGAAATCGCGCTGACGCCCGCCGTCGCCGCGCAGTTCCGCGACGCCTTCGGCGCGCGCGTCGCCATCCAGCACAGCGGGCTCTCGGACGGTGAGCGCCACGACCAGTGGCAGCGGATCCGCCGCGGCGAGGTCGACGTGGTCGTCGGCACGCGGTCGGCCGTCTTCGCGCCGCTCGATCGCGTCGGGCTCATTGTCGTCGACGAAGAGCACGACGCGTCGTACAAGCAGGAGGAGAGCCCGCGATACAACGGTCGGGACGTCGCGATCGTGCGCGCGCAGCGCGCGCGCGCGCTTGTGGTTCTCGGGTCCGCCACGCCGTCGATGGAGACGTACCAGAACGCGCGGACCGGCAAGTACGAGCGGATCGTGCTCGCACGGCGGGTGCTCGACCGCCCGCTGGCGTCCGTCACGGTCGTGAACATGCGCGAGGAGTACGCCGCCGAAGGGCCGGATGCCATTCTCAGCCGGCGGCTTCGTGACGGGATCGCCGCGCGGCTCGACCGGCGCGAGCAGTCGCTCGTGCTGCTGAACCGGCGCGGTTACGCCACCGCCGTCTTCTGCCGGCAGTGCGCGGGCGCTCTTGACTGTCCGAACTGCAGTGTCTCGCTCGTCCTCCACGGCGAAGGGCACGCGCGCCGCGCGCGGTGTCACTACTGCAACTACGCCGCGCGCGTGCCGACTCGGTGTCCGTTGTGCGCCGGCCCCTATCTCGAGCAGGTCGGCTTCGGCACCGAGCGGGTCGAGGCCGAGGTCAGAAAGATGTGGCCAGGGGCGCGCGTGGGCCGTCTCGATCGCGACGCGATCCGCCGGCGGGGCGCGCTCGACTCCCTGCTTTCGTCATTCGGGCGCGGCGAGATAGACATCCTCGTCGGCACGCAGATGATTGCCAAGGGCCACGACTTCCCCCGCGTGACGCTTGTCGGCGTCGTCTCGGCGGACGTCGGGCTCGGCATCGCCGACTTCCGCGCGTCCGAGCGGACGTTTCAGCTCCTGACACAGGTCGCCGGGCGCGCGGGCAGGGGAGAGCAGCCAGGCGAAGCCATCGTCCAAACCCTCTATCCGGACCACTACAGCATCCAGCTCGCCTGCCGTCAGGACTTCACCGCGTTCTTCGACAAGGAGATGCGCTTCCGGCGCGCCATGCGCTATCCGCCAACCGTCTCGCTCGTGAACACCATCGTCCGCGCCCGCACGTTCGCCGGCGCCATGGACGACGCGGCGGATGTCGCGGAGCGGGTGCGCCGGCTGACGAAGGATCGGGACGATATCCGCGTGCTGGGCCCGGCGCCGCCGCCGCTCGGCAAGCTCAGAGGCGAGTATCGCGTGCAGCTGCTGCTCAAGGGCGCGAATCGGACGCGCGTCCGCGAGGCGCTGCAGACGGCGTTGGCGGCGCGCCCGGACTTGCAGCGGCGCGTCGTGGTGGACGTCGACCCGCTCAGTGTCCTGTGATGGGCGCCGGCGTGAAGCAGAGCGCGAACATCACGAGCGCAAAGAGCGCGAGCACCATGCGCCGGCGGTCCAGTGGCACGGCCTCGTCCAGAACTCGCGGGTGCCGGGGGCCGAAGACGACGATCATGACAATCATCGCGAGCGTCCAGACCATCAGACCCGACGAGTTGTAAGAGAGCACCATCGCGACGGCGATCATGAAAAATGTCACATACGTCGATCGCTGTCCCAACACCGAGTAGGAGATGTGGCCGCCGTCGAGCTGACCGACTGGAAAGAGGTTGAGGGCGGTGGCCAGCATGCCAAACCAGGCGGCGAACGCCATCGGGTGCAGGTTCAGGGAGAAGCCATCGGGCTGCACGCCGAACAACAGCCACGACACCCCCTTGAGCAGGAGCGGCTCGCCGAGATTCAGACCGTCGAAATCTGCCGGCACCCGCGCCACGTGCGACATGGCGAGGCCGATGATCAGGGCCGGGACGGTGACCGCAAATCCGGCGATCGGGCCCGCGATGCCGATGTCGAAAAGCGCGTGTTTGTGCCGGATTGGCTCCCGGATCCGGATGACGGCTCCAAGCGTGCCGGTCGAGAATACGATCAGCGCAAACGGGAACGGAAGGAAGAACGGGAGCGACGCGTCCACGTCATAATACCGGCACGCGAGGTAGTGTCCCATCTCATGAGCGCCCAGGATCGCCAGGACCGTGCCGCTGTACCAGAAGCCGCGGAGCACGAGCGCCGGGATGGGCAGGGGCAGGGCGGTTCCTCGGGAGAAATCGAGCAGGAACGACGCGTATAGATCCGCTCCGACCAGCGTGGTTGTCACCAGGGTCGCCATGAACAGGAGCACGTGCAACCAGCCCCGGTCTTGAAACTTCTGGCGTCGGGGCCAGGGTACATCCGGCAGCATGAACGGGCCGGAGTCGTCGCGAGCAGGTTCCACTAACCGATATTCTGGAGGTCTTTGCCTGGCTTGAAGCGGATCGTGCGTCCTGGCGGGATCCGTACTTCTTTGCCCGTGCGGGGGTTGCGGCCGATGCCGCGTTTGCGCGGCTTGACTTGGAAGACCCCGAAACCGCGGAGCTCGATGCGTTCGCCGCGCTGCATGGAGATCCGCATCGCATCGAATACCGCATCCACCGCCACCTCGGCCTTGACCTTGGTGATATCGGCGATTTTCGACACTTCGTTGACGATGTCGACCTTGATCATGCTTAGGGTCTCCTGACGGCTTGTAAATACTATAGATTCTAAGACTTACGCTGTCAAGGCTGAGGCTAAGTGAATTATTGAATGCCGCGTAAAACCTCGTCCGTCGTCCTGGTCGGTCGCCCGAACGTGGGGAAATCCACGCTTTTCAACCGAATGACCGGCAGTCGTCGGGCGATCGTGGCCCCTGTCGCGGGCACGACCCGCGATTCGCTGGCCCGCCCGGTCGTCTGGCGAGGGTTGGCGTTCGAGTTATTCGATACCGGTGGGCTGTTCGGGGCCAGCGAGGATCCGCTTCACGAGCTCGTCGTCGAGCAGGGGCAGCGTGCGATCGCCGGAGCCGACCTCCTTGTCCTGCTCGTGGACGGGCGCGAGGGGCTGGTTCCGGGGGACCAGCGTATCGCGCGCGAATTGCGCGAGACCGGACGACCGGTCCTCCTCGCGATCAACAAGACGGACGACAAGCGCGCGCGCAACGCGGTCGAGTTCTACCGGCTTGGTTTCGAGCCGGTGTTCGAGGTCTCGGCGGAACACGGCACGGGCGTGGCGGAGCTGATGGACGAGATCGTCAATAAGCTCGGTACTCGGCGCTCGGTACTCGGTACTCGCGGAATGGCGGGATCCGGCGACGCCAACGACGGCGATGACGCCGATGACGCCGTTGACGACGTTGACGACATTGACTCCAGGGACGCGAGCGAATCCCAGGCCTCCGATCCCGAGTCTCCGCAAGAGACCCGCGTCGCGATCGTCGGCCGGCCCAACGTCGGCAAGTCGTCGCTCGTGAACCGGCTGCTGCGCGAGCAGCGCGTGCTCGTCAGCGACATGCCCGGAACGACTCGAGACGCCATCGACGTCCCGCTCACATGGCACCGGAGGCGCTTCCGGATCGTAGATACCGCGGGCATGCGCAGACCTGGACGCGTGGGCCGGGGCGGAAAGGTGGAGCTCGTCAGCGTGGCGCTGGCGAAGGAGTCCATCGCCGACGCGGACGTCGTGGTCCTGATGATCGACTCGCACGAGGGCGCGGCGGATCAAGACGCCGCCATCGGCGGCGAAGCGGATCGCGCCGGACGGGGCATTGTCATCGTCGCGAACAAGTGGGATCTGGTGAAAGGGCGGGATCCGGAGCTCGTCAAGACATTCGACGCGCAGCTTCGCCGCAAGATGCGGTTTCTCGACTATGCGCCGATCCTTCATATTTCCGCGCTGACCGGTGAGCGCGCCGGCAAAGTGCTCGAGACGATCGACAAGGTCGCCGCCGCGCGGCGGGCGCGCGTGCCGACGCCGGCACTCAACAGGTTTGTCGAGGCGGTGACGGCGGCCAATCCGCCGGTCAGCCCGGGGCGGAAGCACGTGCGGATCCTCTACGCCGCGCAGATCGGCGTGGCACCGCCGTCCTTCGTCTTCTTCACCAACGTCGCGACGACGTTTCACTTCTCGTACGAGCGGTTCCTGATCAACCAGCTTCGCGATGAATTCGGCTTCGCTGGCAGCCCGGTGCGGATCCAGGTCCGCCGGCGTGCCCGGTGACATTCCCCGGCTGGGGATGCTGCGGGAGCTTGGCGCCCGCCTGGGTCACGCGCTCGTGAGGGTGGATCGTGTGCTGCTGCATCTCGACGTCGCGACACGGCCGCTCGCCGACGTCAAGCAGGCTATCCGGGCGTATTGGTCGACGTTCAACGATCATCCCGACCAGTGGCGTGCGGGCCTCATGGGATGGGAGCAGCGGCTGCTGCATCGATGGGTCCGGCCGGGCGACCGGCTGCTGCTCATCGGGTGTGGATCCGGTCGCGAGCTGCACGCGATGCTTGAGTATGGATGCGAGGTCGTCGGGATTGAGCCCTCAGGCGAGACGCTGGACATCGCGCGCGCGGCCCTTGGGCGCGCGGGTCGGTCCGCCGTGCTCGTGGAGGGCTTTGTCGAGGACGTCGACCTCCCCGGGATCTTCGACGTCTGCTGGTTCTCCTATTTCAGCTACAGCTACATCCCGGACCGCCGGCGGCGCGAGGCGCTGCTCCGGCGATTGAGTGAGCATCTCGGACCCGGCGGCCGCGTCGTGCTGACGTGCCTGTCACAGTCGAGCCCGCCCCGCTCGCCCGCGCTGGCGATCGGGCGCGCGGCGGGCCGGATCGCGCGGACCGATTGGGAGATGGCGCCCGGCGACGAGCTGTCGCGCGCCACGCCAGCGTACCGGGTGTTCCACTACCAGCATGTCTTTTCGCCCGCGGAGGTCGCGCGCGAGGCGGAGGCCGGCGGACTGGAGGTCGCCGCGGCGCATCCGCCGGAAGCGTTCGTTCTGCAAATCGCGCGGCCTGCGGGCTGATGAAGACTCATGGCCGCGTGCAGTTGCCTCGCCCCAAGATCAAGATTGCCAAGGGCTGTAAAATGTCGTCAGAAATCGAGGGCGTAGGCAACTGCACGCGACCATGAGTCTCCAGCCCCCAGTGTCGCTCAGACTCATGGTATCGTTGATGCGGCCTAAGTCCTGCGCCATTCGCAGGACGTGGGGGACCCAACTCGGTCGGATCGGAGCCATCCGCCGACCGCGGGGCAAAGCGGCCGCGCCGCCGCCGGACACTTCCGAGTTCGAGCCCGTCAGCTAACCCCGCCGGCGTAACACGGAAGGCGCTGTGATCAGCACACCGTTGTCCCGTGACGGACGCGTCCGCGTCGTCGTTGCCACGACCGTCCTGCTCTCCTTCATCTCGTTCTGGCGCGCTGCCGCCATTGTCCTGAGCGATCTCGGATCGACCGCGTTCTACGTCGGCGGCATTGTCGAGCAGGCGGTCGGCAAGGCCGCGCCGTGGTTCATTCTCGGCGTGATGTGCTTCTCATACGCCGTGCGGGCCGTCTACATCGAGAGCTCTGCGATGTTCGTGCGTGGCGGCGTCTATCGCGTCGTCAAGGAGGCGATGGGCGGCACGCTGGCGAAGTTGTCGGTCTCCGCGCTGCTCTTCGACTACGTGCTCACCGGCCCCATCAGCGGCGTGTCCGCGGGGCAGTATCTCGCCGGTCTCCTGAACGATCTCCTGCGTCGAGCCGGCAGCGCGCAAGCGCTGCCAGTGAACGCGACGGCGGCCTTCATCGCCGTGCTGATCACGGCGTACTTCTGGTGGCGCAACACGCAGGGCATGCACGAGTCGAGCGAGGACGCGCTCCGGATCATGAAGGTCACGACCGTCATGGTCGTCCTGATGGTCGCGTGGTGCGGCCTGACGCTGGCCATGCAGGGCGGCCACCTGCCACCCGCCCCGGTACCGGCGAACATGCGGTTCTCGGCCGACGGCCTCGGCTGGCTCCGGGGGACGATCTGGCCGACGTTCACGGCGGTCGCCATCCTGGTGGGATTCGGCCACTCGATTCTGGCGATGAGCGGCGAGGAGTCACTCGCCCAGGTGTACCGGGAGATCGAGCACCCGAAGGTCAAGAACCTGCAGCGCACCGGGATGGTCATTTTCGTGTACAGCCTGGTGTTCACGTCGCTCGTCAGCTTCTTCGCCGTGGCCATCATTCCGGACGCGGTGCGGCCCCGGTTCTACGACAACTTGATCTCCGGCCTCGCGATGAATGTCGTAGGCCCGTTATGGGCGCGCCTGCTGTTTCAGGCGTTTGTCGTGCTGGTCGGCTTTCTCATTCTCGCGGGCGCCGTCAATACCGCCATCGTGGGATCCAACGGCGTCTTGAACCGCGTGTCCGAGGACGGCGTGCTCACCGACTGGTTCCGGCTGCCGCACCGTCGATTCGGAACGACCTATCGCCTGATCAACATTGTCGTGTTGCTGCAGATCGTCACGATCGTGCTGAGCCGGGGCGACGTCTATCTGCTGGGCGAAGCCTACGCGTTCGGCGTCGTCTGGAGCTTTGCCTTCAAGTCGCTCGCGATGCTGGTGCTGCGGTTCACCGAGCCGGATGCGCCGCGGGAGTGGCGCGTCCCGTTCAACCCGCGCATCGCCGGCCGGGAGATTCCGATCGGGTTGGGTCTCATTGCGCTCGTGCTGTTTTCCGCGGCGCTCATCAACCTGTTCACGAAGCAGGTGGCAACCCTCTCCGGCATCGCGTTCACGCTGCTGCTCTACGCCGTGTTCGTGACGTCGGAGCGCGTGACGGCCGGACGGCGAAAAGCCGCGCACGCCGAGCATACGGATCAGTTTCAGCTGCTGCGCGAGGCGGAAGTGGGGCTGGAAGAGCTGCGCGCGCGCCCCGGGTGCGTCCTGGTGCCGGTGCGTGACTACAACACGCTGAGCCATCTCGATCACGCGGTGCGCGACACGGACACGGATCGGCAGGACGTCGTGGTTCTCACGATTCGCCTCCTGACCGGGCCGGACGCGGGCGTCCAGGACATCGAGCACGAAGAGCTGTTCACCGACTACGAGCAGCTGCTGTTCACGCGCGTCGTCGCAATCGCCGAGCGGCATGGACGAAGCGTCAAGCTCCTGGTGGTCCCTGCGACAAACGTCTTCGATGCCGTCGCGCAGTCTGCCGTCCGCATCAAGGCGCGCGAGATTGTCGTCGGCGAGTCCGCCAAAATGAGCGCGGCCGCTCAGGCGCACCTGCTCGGCGAAGCGTGGGATCGCACGCCGCACGACTCGTCGTCGTCCACCCGCCTGACCGTGTTCTCGACGTCAGGCCAGCCCCTCCGGTTCTCGCTGGGCGCCCATGCGCCGGAGCTCTCGCCCGAGGACGTCGAGCGCATCCACAAGCTCTGGCTCCAGGCCGTGCAGACGCTGGGAACGGATCTTCATCACAAGGACGTCGTGACCGCGGCGCTCGGCGCGTTCGAAGAAGAGCTCAAGGGCCGCGACCGGGACGCCGCATTGGAGCGGCTGAGACGACAGATGCGGCCGTAGACCGGCGAACGAACTGTCCTCTCCACAATGGCTCGAGATGTCTCCCGCGCGCTCTTCGGCATCCTGACCACCGCATCGGTCAGCCTGGTGTACGCGCGGTGGCTGAACGTCACCAACGCGACCACGGCGGCGCTGACGCTCCTGCTGATCGTGCTGCTGGTCGCCGCGACGTCGCGGCTGTGGGCCGCGGTGGTGACGTCAGTGGCGGCGATGCTGTGCGTGAACTTCTTCTTCCTGCCGCCGGTGGGGACGTTCGCGATCGCCGACCCGCAGAACTGGGTGGGATTGTTCGTCTTCCTGGCCGTCAGCGTGGTGG
Source organism: Vicinamibacterales bacterium (assembly GCA_035939575.1). Lineage (GTDB taxonomy): Bacteria > Acidobacteriota > Vicinamibacteria > Vicinamibacterales > CAVVIG01 > DATKHR01. The sequence continues at coordinate 22,326 of DASZFS010000393.1, forward strand.
CGAGCAATCTGTCGGCGGCCTCACGCGATCGGGCGAGGGAAGCGGTTGCCCGGCGCGACGAGCTGTCGCGGCTGTTCGACCTGAGCCGCGACATCCTGCTCACGACCGAGGGCAACGACGCGCTCCCGGTCCTGGCGCGAGCAATCGCGCGCCGCTTCGATCTCGACTACGTCGCGATCTGCCGGCCAGCGCCGGATGGCTGGGATGTCTTCGAGGGTGGCGGAGAGGAAATCGCGCTGGACCGCGCGGAATTATCCCGAATATTTGCGGCGAGCTCAGCCAGTATCGAGTACGACGCGGTCACCCACGCCTACGGCGGGCACCACATGATCGTCGACGGACGCGCGGTCACCGCGGTGCCGCTGCGGCTCGGCGCGCGCGCGGTGGGCCTGCTGGCCATCTCGGGCCACTCGACGGACGTCGTCGCTGGCGGCGCCGCGGGTGCGGCCGGTGTGGTTGACGCGGTGGGCGGCCTCGTCGCGATCGCGATGGAGCGCGCGCACTTTCTCGACGAGCTCAAGGCCGGGGAGCTGGCGCGGCAGAGTGAAGCGCTGAAGTCCGCCCTGCTGGCGTCGATCGCGCACGACCTGCGGACACCGCTCACCGCGATCCGCGTCGCCGCCGGCAACCTGCAGGCCGCGTGGCTGAATGACGCCGAGCGACGCGAGCAGAACGAGCTGGTGCTGGCAGAGGTCGGGCGGCTCAGCCGACTGTTCGAGAACATCCTCGAGATGGCGCGAATCGACGCCGGCGCCATCGAGGCCACCAAACGGTGGGCCCCGCTGTCCGAGATCGTCGAGGCCGGGCGCGACCAGTCAGGGCAGTCGCTCGAGCGGCACATTATCGACGTGCAGATGCCGCGCGAGCTGCTCGTGAGGGTCGATCCGAGGCTGACCTCGGCGGCGCTTGCCCATCTGCTGGAGAACGCCGCGCAGCATGCGCCGGCGGGGTCGACCATCACGGTGACGGCCGGTGCCGGTGCCGATGGGCTCGTCATGACGGTTCGCGATCGCGGAGCCGGGATTGCTGCGGCCGACCTGCCGCACCTGTTCGAGCGGTTTTACCGTGGCGCCGGCGCGGCGCGCCGCGCGGGGACCGGAATGGGGCTGTCCATCGCCCGCGGACTGCTCGCGGCGGAGAACGGGCGGGTCTGGGCGGAAAATTGCGCTGACGGCGGCGCCCGCTTCGCGATCGCCGTTCCGGCTGAATCGAAACTTCTCAATGATGGTCTCAATAATGACGATCCCGGTAATGGCGATCCCAGTCATGACGATCTCGGTAACGTGAACCCGTGACTCCTCTTGCACGCATCCTACTCGTGGACGACGAACCGTCGATTCAGCGCGCTGTGGCGCCGCTGCTGCGGTCGAGAGGCTACGACGTCGAGGTTGCCGGAACCGCATCAGATGCCCTCCGGCTGGCCACCTCCCATCCGCCGAGCCTCATCGTCCTGGATCTCGGGCT
>DASZFS010000394.1:0-14878 GCA_035939575.1 Vicinamibacterales bacterium
CGGCATCGTGAAGAAGAACGCGATCATGCAGATCGATTTCGCGCTCGAGGCGGAACGGAAGCACGGCAAGTCGCCGCGCGAGGCGATCTACGAAGGCTGCATCATCCGTTTCCGGCCGATCATGATGACGACGATGGCGGCGCTGTTCGGCTCGGTGCCGATCGCGCTTGGCTACGGCGCGGGCGGCGAGGCCCGCCGGCCGCTCGGCCTCTGCGTGGTCGGTGGCCTCGTGGTGTCGCAGTTGATCACGTTGTACCTGACGCCGGTCGTGTACACGTACATGGCAGCGATCTTCAAGACCCGGGCGATTCCACAGACGGTGCCCGCGTCGGTTTAACCAGATTACCCGATTCCATTTGAGTGCCCCGTGAACATCTCTGAAGGATTCATCAAACGACCGATCGCGACCAGCCTGCTGATGGCGGCGATCGCGCTCTTCGGCATGGTGGCGTATCGCGCGCTGCCGGTGAGCGACCTCCCGAACGTCGACTTCCCGACGCTGCTGGTCACCGCGCAGCTTCCCGGCGCCAGCCCCGAGACGATGGGCGCGTCGGTGGCCACGCCGCTCGAGAACCAGTTCTCGATGATCGCCGGCCTGGAATCGATGACGTCGGTCAACTCACTCGGGTCGACGCAGATCACGCTCGAATTCGACCTCAACCGCAGCCTCGATGGCGCGGCTGTTGACGTCCAGGCGGCCATCACGCAGGCCGCGCGTCTGCTGCCCCAAGGCATGCCGACGCCGCCGACCTTCACGAAAGTGAACCCCGCGGATCAGCCGGTGCTCTACCTGGTCATCACCTCGTCGACGATGCCGCCGTGGACGCTCGACGAGTACGCGGAGACGCGCATCGCACAGCGCATCTCGATGGTGAGCGGCGTCGCGCAGGTGCAGGTGCTCGGCAGCCAGAAATACGCGGTCCACGCCCAGCTCGATCCCCACGCCCTGGCGTCGCGGCAGATCGGCATCAACGAGGTCGAAGCGGCCCTGCGCGCATGGAACGTCAACACGCCCACCGGCTCCATCATCGGCCCGCACAAGGCATTCACCCTCCAGGCCACCGGCCAGCTGATGAACGCGAGCGAGTACCGGGACATGATCGTGACCTACCGCAACGGCGCGCCGGTGCGCCTGTCGGAGCTCGGCACGGTCATCGACGGCGTGGAAGACCAGCGGACGGCGTCCTGGTTCTACACCGCCGAGATCGAGCAGCGGGCGATCACGCTCGGCATCCAGCGGCAGCCCGGTACGAACACGATCGCCGTCGCGGACGCCGTGAAAGCGCTGCTGCCGCAGTTCCGCCTCGAGCTGCCGACCAGCGTGCACATGGACGTCCTCTACGACCGCTCCGACACGATCCGCGAGTCGTATCGCGACGTTCAGTTCACGATGGCGCTCACGCTCGCACTGGTCATCATGGTCATTTACGTGTTCCTGCGGAACGTGTGGGCGACCGTCATCCCGAGCCTCGCGCTCCCGTTTTCCATCATCGGCACCTTCGCCGTCATGTACATGCTGAACTACAGCCTGGACAACCTGTCGATGATGGCGCTCATCCTCTCGGTCGGTTTCGTCGTCGACGACGCGATCGTGATGCTGGAGAACATCTACCGGCACGTCGAGATGGGCGAGGATCCGCTGACGGCGTCGCTCGTCGGGTCCCGCGAGATTGGCTTCACCATCGTCTCCATGACGCTCTCGCTCGCCGCCGTCTTCATCCCGGTGCTCTTCATGGGCGGCGTGCTCGGACGCCTCTTCCGTGAGTTCTCCGTGACGATCTGCGTGGCCATCCTCATTTCGGGCGTCGTGTCGGTCACGCTGACGCCGATGCTCTGCAGCCGGTTTCTCAAGAAGAGCGGCGGGACCGAGCCCGCCGCAGGCGCTGGCGGCGAGGGAAGCCCGGGGAGCACTGGGAGCCCGGTTGCCAACGACGGCCACCGCGCGGAGGGCCACGGCCACGGCGTCGAGTCCAAGTTCGGACAGATCACGGAGGCGGCATTCGAGAGCATGCTCCGCGGCTACGACCGCACGCTCCAGATCGTGCTGCGTCACCGGCCGGTGACAATGGCGGCGTTCGCGGTCGTGCTCGTGCTCACGGCGGTGCTGTTCGTCATCGTCCCGAAGGGCTTCATTCCGAACCAGGACACGGACCAGATCGCGGTCACGACCGAGGCCGCCCAGGGGACGTCATACGACAAGCTCGTCGAATACCAGGCGGAAGTGGCAAACATCATCCGGCGCAACCCGAATGTCGAGGGCCTGGTCTCGACCGTTGGCGGCAGCGCGGCCAACACCCTCGGCGGGCCGAACCTCGGGCAGATCGTCGTGCACCTGAAGCCGCGGAACCAGCGGAAGGAGCTCGCCGACGATATCATCGAGAAGCTGCGGCCGGAGCTCGCCAACGTCGCAGGCATGGAGGTCTTCCTCCAGAACCCGCCGACCGTCCGCATCGGCGGCCAGGTGTCGAAGAGCCTGTATCAGTACTCATTGCAGTCACCCGACCGCGAGGCGCTGTACGACGCCGCGCGGAGCCTGACGAAGGCGCTTGGTGCGGTGCCGGGCCTTGAAGATCTGACGAGCGACCTCGAGGTCACGAGCCCGCAGGTCAACGTTCAGATCGACCGCGACAAAGCGGCCGCGCTCGGTGTGAACGCCAGCCAGATCGAGAACGCGTTCTACGATGCCTACGGCCCGCGCTGGGTCTCAACGATCTACGCGCCGGTCAACGAATACAAGGTGCTGCTGGAGCTGTCACCCCAGTTCCAGGCGGACCCGTCCGCGTTGTCGCTGCTGTACTTCAAGGCGACGCCCTCGTCCGGCGGCAGCTCGCAGGGCGCGTCGGCCGCGCAGTCGGCGGGAGGAGCCGCGCAGCCGGGAGCGCAGTCAGGAACTTCGCAGGCCACGGCAACGGGCGGAGCGGTTGTCCCGCTCGACACGCTCGCGCACATGACCCAGGTCATCGGACCGCAGACGGTCAATCACAAGGGCCAGCTGCCGGCGGTGACGATCTCGTTCGGGCTCAAGCCGGGCGCGTCGCTCGGCGGCGTGCTGACGCAGGTGCGCGAGATCGCCGATCAAAGCCTCCCCGAAACGGTCAGCGGCGGGTTCCAGGGTGCGGCCAAGGCGTTCCAGAGCTCGCTCGGCAACCTCGCCGTGCTGCTCGTGATCGCGATCATGGTCGTGTACATCGTGCTCGGCATCCTGTACGAGAGTTACATCCACCCGCTGACGATTCTGTCCGGTCTGCCTTCCGCTGGTTTCGGCGCGCTCGTCACGCTGATGCTGTTCCGGATGGACCTCAACATCTACGCGTTCGTCGGGATGATCATGCTGATCGGCATCGTGGAGAAGAACGCCATCATGCAGATCGACTTCGCGCTCGAGGCGGAGCGCGGGGGCAAGAACCCGCAGGCCGCGATCTACGAAGGCTGTCTCATCCGGTTCCGCCCGATCATGATGACGACCATGGCGGCGCTCCTGGGAGCCGTACCGATCGCGCTCGGCTACGGGGCCGGCGGCGAGGCGCGCCAGCCGCTCGGCCTGGTCGTGGTCGGAGGCTTGCTCTTCTCGCAGCTCGTCACGTTGTATCTGACACCTGTCGTCTATACCTACATGGCGCAGCTCCAGAGCTGGCTGAAGTCACGCCAGACAACGACGGGCCTCCAGCCGGTCACGGTCGGTAAGTAGCGGGCAGCTCGAGGCGAGGATAAGGACGATATCGACGATATCGACGATATCATCTGGGCGTGCGTGACGCTGCGCGTGCAGGTCTCGTCGCTGTTGGCTTTCTGCTTCTCGCGTCGCCCGCGTCGTACGGATCGACCGGGTTTGCCTTTCTCACCGCCACGCTTCAGCTCGTCGCCGTCGTCGTCATCCTCGCGCTCTATTGGGATCGCATCGGGCAGGTCGGCGTCAGGCCCGGTGCGCGCCGCTGGATGGCCGCCGCAGCCGTCGGGGCCGTGGCCGGCTTTCTCGTTGTCGTCGCCGCCCGCGGATGGCTCCACGAGATCCTGATCTATCCGAACACCGCGGATCGAGCCGATATGCTCGTCCTGATCCAGCTTGGCATCCGGCGCGTCCTGCAGGGGCGGAATCCGTACTCGACTTATCATCTGCCCTGGGACGCCACGCTGTCGTACGGGCCGATGATGTGGGCGCCCTACCTGGCGCCGCAGCTGCTCCACATCGATCTGCGGTTGCTGTCACTGCTCGGCGGGCTGTTCGTGCCGGTTGCCTGCGCGATCGCCGCGGTCGGGGGCGCCTTCCATGGACGTCTGGTGTCCGCGGCGGCGTGGTGCGGCCTCCTGCTGACGATCGCAGTCAACGGTGACCTCCGTCATTTTGCGCCGATGGCGCATACGCCGGTCTACTGGCCGCTCCTCGCCCTTTTCACGTGGCTCGTTGCCCGCGAGCGATGGACCGCCGCAGCGGTCGCCTGCGGCCTGCTCGTCGTTGCGCGAACAACGATGGTGTCGATTGCGCCCGTCCTTCTGATGGTTGTCTGGGGTCAGACCCCTCACAACCGGAAATATTTCGGAACCGTGGCGGCGCTGCTCGTGGCGGCCTCGGTGCTGCCCTACTTGCCGTTCGCCATCTGGAACTGGGGCGCCCTCCGGTACGCCCTGGTAGGTGCCTATCAGTCGGTGATGAAGGGTTTCGTCTGGACCTCCACGACATGGGCTCAGGACACGCTGGGCCTGACCGGCCTGCTGCTCCGGCAAGGATGGCGGACGCTCGTCGAGCCGGCGCAGGTCGTCACGATGCTGATCGTGTATGTGTTCGCCTGGCGCGCGATCCGGCATGGCCGGCGTCCGCTGCCGTGGATGGGGCTCGCGCTGTTCGCGTTCAGCGCCACGACGCTCTGGCCGGTGCAATACGTGTACTTCGACGTCCTTCTACTGTTCGCTTGCGCCGCGCTCGCCGAGACGCCGTGGCTCGACACGCCGCGTGTCATATCGGCCTGGGCCGCGACGCTGGCGGTCGCGCTCACCGTCCTCATGGCCGTCGTGCGGGCGGACGTCCCCCGCGACACGACCCTGGACATCGGGTCTGAGGGAGACCGGCCGTTTCTCTACTCCGGCTTTGCGGACGACGAGCGCGGAAGCGGATCGTTCACATGGGTGGACGGCACCCGCGCCGAGATTCTCATACCGAGGCGATCGCGGCGCGACGCCGACCTCGACCTTGTCTGCGAGCCGAACCTGCCGAGGCGCGACTCGACTCAGGACATGAGCGTCGCGTTGAACGGCATCGTGCTCGGCACCGTTTCGCTGCGCGAGGGGTGGCAGACCGTGACCCTGCCTGCGCCAGCGCGCGCCTGGCAGATCGGCGCCAACGAGTTGGCGCTGTCCTTCTCGAATGCCGTGTCGCCGCTCGAGGCAGGCATCAGCGCCGACGCTCGCAAGCTGTCGGTTGCCTTCGACCGTCTAACCGTTCGGACCAGATGAGTGCGTAGCAGGACCGGGACGCCGGTCAGACGCGCTCGAGCAGGCACGCGCCCGACCAGGGGCGCGACCCAGGCTGCGATCCCTCCGGGAGCATGGCCATCATGCGAAGGAAGATCGGGAGGCGCTTCAGCGAGGCCGCGGTCTTGAGCAGCGAACGCACACCCAGCACACGCCACCCGCACGATTCGAAGAATGCCGGCCCCTCATGCGGCGCGAAGAGAAATGGCGCACCCGCCTGCCGCACGAGGCTTCCCGCACGTTCGTTGATCATCACGAGCAGGCCAGGAGAGACGATGTCGACGATCCATCGATCGAACGTTGGCTGTGCCGCCAGGTCGCGGGCGAGAGCGCCGACTTCTTCGGGCATGAGATAGATGACAAGGCCCTCGGTCATGACGACGGCCCGCGAGGCCCGGCGTCCAAGCTCGTTGAACAAACCCCGCCGCGCGTCATAGTTCGCAAGGTCAACCGGCACCCGCTCGAGGACGCACTTGGGCGTCTCATCTGCCAGAATGCCGGCCTTGTACTCGAGAATCTCGGGGAGGTCGACCTCCACCCATCGGAGCGATGGCGGAAGATCGAGCCGATAGGGCCGCGCGTCCAGCCCGGCAGCGAGGTTGACGACGAGGTCCGCGCCCTTCTCGATCTCTTTCGCCAGCAGTCGATCGAACGCGTATGTTCGGGCGACGACGGCCCACTCCATGTTGTCGTCGGACAGCGATTTAGCAATCCGCTCCCCACGCTCGCCGGCGAGCGCTCGGGCGAAGGGGTCGCGGAAAACAGCGTCGGGGCGATCGGTTTCGCGGGCGCGATACACGGCCACCCACCGGGCCGTGTCGGAAATGTCGCGAATGAGAGGCTCGGTCACCTCACGAACACTACCACGCAGACGTGCGCTTCTGGCTCAGTTGGCCTGGGATCCCGACGCGCCCTTCCGTTGCCTGCGGACCTTGACCCACACGAAGGCGATGACGCACGTCACGGCGACGAATATCCAGTACATGTACACAGGACCTCCTTCGAAGTCAGAGATCACCGGGGCAACGGCCGTGCCGCGCGCAATGGCGTGCAGATCGGCGCAGGTCGAGGCAGCGCTGACCGGCGATTCCGCGAGGCGCTGAACATTCTGGACGGGCGCTCGCCGGATCTGTCAGCCGCTCAGGCCAGCGACACGAGACCCAGTTCGGTCTCCGTCTGGCGCTCGACGACCGCGATCGCTCGCGCCAGTGCCTGTGCGGCGAGCACCGCGCGCTCGGCGGGCTGTGCGGTGTAGCAGATCCGCAGCTCGTGAGCGCCGCCGCGATCGACGTAGAACGCCTCGCCGGGCACGAAGACGACGCGATCGCGAAACGCCTCCCGCTGCACGTCCCGCGCGCGCGTCTGCGGCGCCAGACGGCACCAGAGATACAGACCGCCTTCGGGCACGCCGAATCGCAGCTTGTCGGGGGCGACGTGCTGGCGCAGCGCCTTGACCATCGCGTCGCGGCGGCGGCGATGCTCGCCGCGCAGTTGACCGATATGCCGATCGAACGCGCCGGTCTCGATGAGCTCCGACACCGCCAGCTGCGCGAGATTCTGCGTGTGCGGATCCACGCGCTGCTTGATCAGCGCCAGCTGTTCGACGATGGCGGGCACCGCCGAAATCCATCCAAGGCGCAAGCCGGGCGCGAGCATCTTGGCGAAGCTGTTCAGGTGGATGACGACGGTATTCAGCTCGTCGAGCTCGTAGAGCGACGGCGGCGGCGGCGCGCTCAGCGTCAGCTCTCGATACGTGTCGTCCTCGATGATCGGGACGCGGTACCGCTCGGCCAGCTCGATGAGCTCGCGGCGCGCGCGGATCGGCAGTGTGATGCCCGTCGGATTCTGATGGGTCGGGTTGAGGTACAGCAGCTTTGGCCGATAGCGCAGCATCAGCTCCTCGAGCTCATCGAGGTCGGCTCGCTGGAGGTCCCATCCTGCCAGCCGCGCTCCCGCGCTGCGGAAGCTGCTGATCGCGCCCAGGTAGCCCGGACGGTCGATGATCACCGTATCGCCGGGATCCACGAGGCACCGCGCGAGCAGGTCCAGGCCCTGCTGCGCGCCGGCGATGACCAGGATGTTCTCCGGCGAGCCGCCGAATCGCTCCGCGAGCGTCGCGCGGAAGCGCGGTTGACCCTCTGTGGGCCCCAGCTTCAACGCGACCGACGCGTCGCGGGACAGGATGGCGTCGATCGCGCGCCGCAGCGCGTCGGTCGGGAAGCATTCGAGCGCCGGGGTGCCGGCGGCGAACGAAGTCAGCCCGGGGTCAGCCGCGTGCGCCACCAGATCGCGCACGGTGGCATCGTCGGACTGCAGCGCGGCAGCCGAGACCTTGCCGCGCCAGGAGAAGGGTGCGCTGCCGGGATCGGGACGCGCACAGATGAAGGTGCCGCGCCCGACGTACGCGCGGACGAGTCCTCTCGCTTCGAGCTCGCGATAGGCCGCCACAACCGTCGCGCGGCTGACGCGCAGCGTGCGGGCAAGGTCACGCTCCGGCGGCAGCCGGAACCCGGCGGGCAGCTCGTGGCGCGTGACGCCGCGATCGATGAGCTCCACGAGGCGCCGGTAGAACGGTCGGCTGCGCGGCACCGCCGCCGGATCCACCTTGAGCGCGCGAAACAGTCCAATGACGGATTGGTTCTGTTGTGGGGCGGCTGTCCTTCGCATAATGGGCCCATTCTACGCGGAAAGGAACCAGTCCTATGAGCGCGATCGTCTATGCGGCAGGCCGATTCGGACCATCTGAGAGCGCGGCGGTGAGTGTCTTTGACCACGGGCTCCTGTACGGCGACGGCATCTTCGAGGGTATCCGGGCGTACAACGGGCGGGTCTTCAAGCTCGAACGACACGTCGAGCGGCTGTTCGATTCCGCCAAGGCCATCCGGCTGGACATCCCGATGTCGCGCGACGAGATGGCGGAGCTCGTGCTGGAGGCGTGCCGGCGCAACGAGATCGTTGACGGCTACATCCGACTCGTGGTGACGAGAGGCGCGGGCGACCTCGGCATCGACCCGCGGTCCTGCCCGCGTGCGGACGTCATCATCATCGCCAAACCGGTCGAGGCGCTGTACGGACACGCGCGCCGGCGGGGCGCGACGCTTGTCACGTCGACATTTCGCCGCCACGCGCCGGACGTGCTGAGCCCCTCGATCAAGTCGTTGAACTATCTGAACAACATCCTCGCGCGGATCGAGGCCAACGACCGGGGCGCCGACGAGGCGCTCATGCTCGACCAGAACGGCTTCGTATCCGAGGCGACGGTGGACAACATTTTCATCGTCGTCGACCGGACGCTGATGACGCCGCCGACCGCGACGAACCTGAAGGGCATCACGCGGGAGACGGTCCTCGATCTGGCGGCGGATCTCGGTATCCGCACCGAGGAGCGGCCGTTCACGCTGTTCGACGTGTGGACCGCCCGCGAAGCCTTCATGTGCGGCACGATGGCGGAGATCGTCCCGGTTGCGTCCGTGGATGGCCGGACGATCGGCGCCTCCGCGCCGGTTTCCGAGGAGCTGCCCGGTCGCTCTGGCCCCCTGGGGGCAATGACTTCGCGGATTGCGGACGCATACGACCGTGCAGTACGGTCCAGCGGCACGCCGATCCATCGCCCCGCTCCTGCCGGCGTGGAAAAGTTGCTAGGAGTCTGACGCCGTACAATGTAGGGGTGCCTGGAATCGAGGACTGGTCGTCCCTGGCGCGGTCGGCCGATGCCGACGAGCTGCGCGATCACATCCTGACGGGATTCAAGAGCGGCAAGCCGTTCACGCCCTATACGCCGACACTCGAGCTCCCCGCCGGCATCGGGGACGCGTTGGACTTCGGCTGTGGCGTGGGGCGCAATTTTTCCTACCTGAAGACCGTGGCGCGGCGCGTCACGGGCTTCGATCTGCCACCGATGGTCGCGCGATGCCGGGCGTTGGCCACCGAGCAGGTCGATCGGCTCGCGGACGACTGGCGGTTGCTCCGGGCGGAGCGGTTCGATCTGATTTTCGCGTCGCTCGTGCTGCAGCACGTCGATACGGACGCGTGCCGCGGCTACCTCGCGGACTTCGCGCGCATGGCGCCGGTTGTGTACCTGTTGACGCGCACCGACAGCGACTTCGGTGTCAACGTTCTGGATCTCGTCGCCGACAGCGGCGCCTTCGACGTGGGCGCATGCATCCACGTCGATCACAATCCCGACAATCATCAGCTGAGGGTGCTGGGCCGCGCCACGTTCGACGAGGCCCGCACGTGGCGCACTTCGGCGCATTACGAGACGTTGCTGACTCCGCGGTCGGCCTGAAAGTCGCCCGGTGACTGCGGCGCCTTCCACGCGTGGAACACCGCGCGGTCCTGGCGGAACGCGAGGTCGAGCCGATTCTTGCCCCTCCACCAGTGAGCCAGCGCGCGCAGCGCCCGGTAGGGCGCGGCGGGAGGATGCGTGACGGTTCGGACATCCGGAAACGCCGCGCTCCTCAGCATGCCGTGCACGGCAGGGACATTGGGGCCCCACCAGTTGGTGGGATCGCCATTCAGCTCGCGGCCTGGATAGAAGGCCGCCGCCGGCCGGCCGAATCCAACCATGTCCACGACGGTCTCGAGAACGAGGAGGCGTCGGCTGACGGAGGCCACTCGCTCCAGCGCGAGCAACGGATTCGGCAAGTGGTACAGAACACCCAGGAGCAGGACGACGTCGAATGTCCCCACCCGCTCAGGTGACAGGTCCATCACGTCGATGTCGAGGTCCTCGACGCGGGAGTTGAGCGCGGCTCGGGCCAGCTGAAATCCCGCCTTTGTGCCCCACCCGTTTCCGTACCACGAGTAGTAGTCGGTGGCGAGCACACGCGATGCGCCGCGTCGCTCGGCCTCAAAGGAGAAGAACCCGTCCCAGGCGCCGATGTCGAGAACGGTCTGACCGTCGAGTGACGCGGGAAGCGCCAGGCGCGCAAGCCTCGCCGGCGATTCATCAACTCCATGGGTCACGACGCCCTGGCCGAGATCGATCGTGTGGTACCAGCGGACCGATGCGGCCTTCGATCTCAGTTCATCGGGAAGCATCTCGGAGCGTCCTCATCCGCGGGGCCATTCGCGCCCCCACAGGATACAGGCGCGGGACGGAAACGGTTCCCGGGGCAAGAGGCTGCAGCGGGGGCGCGGTCCGGCCGATAGCCAGGTCACACCCATCAGACTGCTCGAAAGGCTGCTGCTGGGCGATAGTTGATGAACCGATTCGACCACTCGATCATCTCATTCCTCAACCAGTTCGTGGGGCGGTGGCCCCTCTTCGACAAGGCCCTGGTGTTTGCCGCCTCCAGCGACTTCATCAGAGGCGGCTTCTTGTCGGCCCTCCTGTGGGCAGCCTGGTTCAGGACGGACGGCGAGGCCGGCGACAAGCCCAGGATGCGCATCGCGGCGACGCTCGTCGCCTCCGTGATCGCGATCGTCATCGCACGAGTCGTCGCGCTGATGGTGGGATTTCGGGTGCGGCCGATTGCCGACCCCACCAACGGCTTGCACTTTCCACCGGCCGCGATGCGGTGGGAAGGATGGAGCGCCTTTCCGAGCGACCATGCCATCCTCTTCTTCGCGCTGGCGGCGTGTCTCTTCTCGATCTCCTCGCTGCTTGGCTGGCTGGCCTTCTGCCACGCCCTATTCGTGGTGTGTCTCCCCCGCGTGTACCTTGGCATCCATCATCCGACGGACATCCTTGCCGGGGCGGCGTGGGGCGCCGCGGTCGCGTGCTGGTCGGGCGGCGGCGTGCCGATGCGGCTGGTGGGCGCACGCGCGGTCCGGTGGATGCACGCCCATCCCGCGTCGTTCTACGCGGCCTTCTTCCTGTTTACGTACGAGCTCACGGTTGTGTTCTGGGACGTGCTGTTCCTGAGCAAGATCCTCGTCCATGTCCTGGCGAGAGCCGCGCACGCGTCGCGCTAACCGTCGGGCGGATTACCTGACGATTGGGTTCGCTTTGTCCCGCTGCCAATCCTCGAACGAGCCGACATAGACACGCGCCGGCAATCCGGCAGCCAGCGCAGCCCAGTACATGAGGCTCGCGCGCATGCCGACCGCGCAGTAGGTCACCACCTCCTGGCCCGGCTTGACACCAGCCCGGGTAAAGACCGCGCGCAGTTCGTCCGGTGATTTGAACTTGCGCGTCCGCTGGTCCGCGAAGAGGTCCTGCCACAGAATCAGCGTCGCGCCGGGCAGATGCCCGCCGTTCCATTCGTCGGTGGTCCTCACATCGAGCACCCGGACATCGGGCGACTGCAAGTGACCCCGCACCCACGAGGCGTCGACGGCGACGTCAGATGCGGCGCGAACGGTGAGAACGCCGCCGGCGGCTGGGGTCACAGGAGTCGCGGACACCGCATGGCCCTCCGAGCGCCACAGTTCGAGGTTGCCGTCGAGCAGTGCCACATCCGCAGCATGTCCGAGGGAGGCGATGGCCATATACACCCAGCCGACGACCATGGGGCTGTCGCCATAGAGAACGATACGAACCCCGTCCGCTGCCCCCGCTTTCTCCAGGACGGGGGCCAGCGCCTGGCCGCCGAGGAGATGATGATTCGGGCCGAGCGTCTCCATGTGTTCGAGCCGACGTGCACCGGGGATGTGGGCCCGGTCATACGCCTCACGGTCGCCGGCAAAAACAACTCGAACCTTGGGATCGGTGAGATGGTCCTGGAGCCAGTCAGCAGACACCAGCGATTGGCTGGCGGCAGGCTGCGCCTGGCTCGTACGTGGCGAGATCACGAGCAGCGCGGCCAGCGCCGCGACGATCCACGAGCCACGCACGCGGGTGACGTTGGTGTAATACATATCCCCTGTAGACGCTCGTCAGGAGTGATTCGTTCCGCCCAAGACTTGGTCGATCTGTTCGCTTTCGGGATTCACCGCTTTTCTGAGGATCAGTCCTCTCCTCGTCGCCGCTCCGTCGCCTGCCGATAGCAGGTCAGGATCGCCTCCGCCGATCGGTCCACGTCCGCTTCGGTCGTGGACCAGTTCGATATCGAGATCCGCATGGCCTGCTTGCCCTGCCACACCGCGCCGCCAGCCCAACATGTGCCCTCGGCCTGAACTCTTGCAATCACCTCACGCGTGATCTCGACCGTGTTCCGGCCACCTGGGTCGGTAAACTGAACCAGGACCTGGTTCAGCGCGACCTGGTTGAGGAGCACGACCCCGGCGGTGCCCGAGAGCCGGTTCGCCATACGAGCGGCCAGCTCACAATTGTGCCGGATTCCGTCGGCGATACCGTTGCGCCCGAGCGCGCGCACCAGCGCATAGATCGGAACGGCCCGCGCCCGCCGCGACGATTCGGGAACCCAATCCATCCCGGCGCGCTCTTCGTCGGCGCCGCGCTGCAGATACGACGCGTGGAGACTCATCGCGGCTCGTTGCGGCGCGGGGTCGGCCACAATCGCCAGACCGGAGTCGTACGGCACGTTGAGCCACTTGTGCGCATCCGTGGCCCAGGAATGGGCTCGTTCGACGCCCCTCACCTGCTCGCGCAGCTCGGGGACCGCGGCCGCCCACAGCCCGAACGCTCCGTCGACATGGACCCACGCGCCGCGATCGTTGGCAATGGTCACGATCTCGTCGATGGGGTCGCTTGCACCTGTGGCCACGTTTCCCACCTGGGCGCAGACGATTGTCGGTCCATTCCAGTCTTGCAGTCGCGCGCGAAGGCCCTCGACGGTCATCCGGCCCTGTTCGTCCACTGGCACCCGTTCGAGCTCGTCTGCGCCGAACCCGAGAAGTCGGAGCGCACCGACCGCCGACGTATGGACCTCGTCGCCGACGAACACGCGCACGCTCGGTGCGCGCTGAAAGCCCTGGGCTTCGACGTTCCAGCCAACCCGGCGCAGGACTTGGTGACGTGCGGCAGCCAGACAGGTGAAGTTCGCCATGTGACACCCGGTCACGAATCCGACGCCAGACGTTGACGGCAAGTGGAGCAGCTCGAGGATCCATCCGGCGACGATTTCCTCGATCACCGAAATGGCTGGCGACTGCGCGTAGAGACCGGCGTTCTGGTCCCACGCGCTCAGGAGCCACTCCGCTGCCACCGTGAGCGGCTCGGCGCCGCCGGTCACGAACCCGAAATAGCGAGGGCCGGCCGACGCGACAATGCCCGGATCCGCGTTCTTTGCGAGATCGTCGATCACGACCAACGGATCGCTTGGCTCGATCGGCAACGGCCCGCCGAGCGACTCCAGCAGCGCGCGCCGCGTCGCGGTGCCGCCGACGTGTCGAGCGGCCACGTGATGCAGAAACTGCGACGCCAGGCCATGTCCCGCGGACAATACGTCTGAATGGGGCATTCGAGAACCTTTCATGCGCCGCTGACGGTCTTCCCGCGGCGATTACGCCGGCGCCGTTGCAGCCTGCACCGACCGGCGCAGCGCCGCCCGCGCCAGCAAGCGCGTGGAGTCGAGCGTCGGCAACGACGAATTGGAGTCGTTCACGATCAATGGGATCTCGGTGCAGCCGAGGACCACGGCATCGCAGCCTTGTCGCTTCATCCGTTCGATGACGCGCTGAAAGTACGCGACCGCCTCGGGCGTGAACAGGCCGTTCACCAATTCATCCATGATGATGCGGTTGATTTCGTCGCGCTCGGCGGTCTGCGGACGCAGATACTCGAGGCCGCGCGCCATGAGCGTATCAGGATAGATCTCGCTGTCGACCAGCCAGCGAGTGCCCGTGAGGCCGAGTCGCCGGAAGCCGCGCTCGACCGCCTGGTCAGCGACGACCTCGACGATGCTGAGCCACGGCAGTGGCGATCGCGGTTCGATGGAGGGAAGCGCCTGGTGGATGGTGTTGTCGGGGCATATCAGGAAATCCGCGCCCGTCTTGGCCAGCTTGTCCGCCGATGAGAGCATCAGCTCACCGACACCCGGCCAGTCGTTGCGGGAAAGGCATGTCACATACTGCGCGAGCGAGTGCGAATGCATCGAGATCTCGGGGTGAGCGTGCGCGCCGAGCAGGTGCGCGCCTTCTGCGCAGATGGTGCGATAGCAGAGCGCGGCGCCCTCTGCGGAGCACGCAACAATGCCGATATGGCGAGGCATGGCGCTATGCAACCGGGCTGAGCATGACATCGGCGGTATTCCCGCCGCTGACGAGCACTCCGACGCGCTCATCGAGCCGCGGGACGTAGGCACGCGACAGAAGAGCGGCAAACGCGGTCGCTCCGCCAGGCTCCGCCACGACGCGAAGTTGGTCCCATAGCG
This sequence comes from Vicinamibacterales bacterium, assembly GCA_035939575.1. Lineage (GTDB taxonomy): Bacteria > Acidobacteriota > Vicinamibacteria > Vicinamibacterales > CAVVIG01 > DATKHR01. Next base: position 14,688 of record DASZFS010000394.1, read on the forward strand.
CGTGCTGCGCGCGGCGGATGGCCGCGTCCGTGACCAGGGTCACCTTGCTCACGTGCGTACGGGCGATGGGAAAGACCAGCTCCCCGACGCGCTGCGGAGCAAGAGACTCCGCGGCAATGCCGCCCGTTGGCGCATCGACCGGCCGCCCCGCGGCCAGCGCCCGCGTCAAGGTCGGCGCCTCCTCAGGCTCG
>DASZFS010000395.1:0-5331 GCA_035939575.1 Vicinamibacterales bacterium
GGTCCACCTCGATCGCGGCGAGCAATTGGTGGCGATTCGTCAGAATATGGACGCCCTGGGCGACGCCCAGAAGTTCGAAGGACGGCCGGTGCGGCTCGCCTGGACGCCAGACAACACGTTCGTGCTCGATAACGGGAGGTAACGAAGTCGATGAAATTCGGAGCCCTGGCCGCGGTCGGTGTGTTCCTGCTCACCGCTTGCGGATCGACCAACAACCCAACCACGCCGACGGGGCAGCAGCCGCCGACCGCGAACATGAAGCCGCAGACTTCGATCGGAGCCGGCGAGGGCCAGCTCAATCTCGTCCTGTGGGACGGCTACGCCGACAAGTCGTGGGCCGATCCGTTCACGCAGCAGACCGGGTGCAAGCTCAACCTGCACCCCGCCGGCTCGTCGGACGAGATGGTGAGCCTGATGAAGGATGGTGGCGGGGGCCAGTGGGACATGGTCTCGGCGTCGGGCGACGCCGACCTCCGCCTGATCTACGGCGGCGACGTCAAACCGATGAACACAAGCCTCATTCCCGATTGGCAGAACTTCGGCTCGTTCTTCAAGAGCCCGCCCTACAACACGATCAACGGCGTCCACTACGGCGTGTCCCTGCAGTGGGGCCCGAACACTTTGCTCTACAGCACCAAGAAGTTCCCCAACAAGCCCACGAGCTGGTCCGTGATCTACGACCCGGCCAATAAGGGCCTCGTCACCGTGCCCGACAACCCGATCCAGATCGCTGACGCGGCGTTGTACCTGAGCAAGACGAAGCCAAGCCTCGGCATCAAGGACCCGTACGAGCTGACCCAGACCCAGTTCAACGCGGCCGTCGACCTCCTGAAGCAGCAGCAGCCGCTGATCAAGCACTACTGGGCGCTGGCCACCGACGAGATCAACCTCTTCCAGAACGGCGACGTCGTGGTCGGCGCCGCATGGCCGTACCAGACGATCCAGCTGAAGCTCGCCGGGGCCGCCGTCGACGAGACGATCCCGCAGGAGGGCGCCACCGGTTGGGCGGACACGTGGATGCTTGCGACCAAGGCGCAGCACCCCAACTGCGCGTACATGTGGGACAAATGGGTCAGCACCAAGCAGGTGCAGGCCGAGCAGGCGCTCTCCTTCGGGGAGACGCCCGTCAACACCCAGGCATGCGCCGAGATGGAGGCACTGCAGGCCGGCTCATGCGCGCAGTACCACGCCGACCAGACCGGCGCCTCGTACTTCGACACCATCAAGTTCTGGAAGACCCCTCTGGCCGATTGTGGGAATGGTCAGACCAACTGCGTTCCCTACGCGCAGTGGGTCTCGGCCTGGACGACCGTCAAGGGCTGACGCCAAGTTGGCGGTAGAAACAATTCAACGGCCTCGCCCAAAAGGGGGCGGGGCCGTCCCCTTTTCGGGCGTGCTCTGGAGATTTCCGTGGCTGCGGGCGCTGCTGCTCCTGACACCGCCACTGCTGTGGTTCGTCGTCATCTACCTCGCGTCGCTGGCCCTGCTGCTGATCACAGCGTTCTGGACCATCAATCCGTTCACCACGCAGATCGTGCAGGCGTGGAACCTGGACAACTTCCGCATCATCGTCACCGACTCGACCTACTGGTCGATCATCGGGCGAACCGTCATCATCGCCGCGCTGGTCACCATCACCGACGCGGTGCTCGCGTTTCCTTTCGCCTTCTACATGGCCCGCGTCGCCTCGCGCCGGGTGCAGACGTTGCTGTTCGCGGCCGTGCTGCTCCCTCTGTGGGCGAGCTACCTCGCCCGCGTCTACGCGTGGATCCTGATCCTCAACCACAGCGGCCTTCTCAACTGGAGCCTGCAGTCGATTGGCCTGCCGGCCGCGAACATCGGCTACACGAACACCGCGATGTGGCTCGTGTTCTCCTACATCTGGCTGCCATTCATGATCATCCCGGTCTACACGGCGCTCGAGCGCGTGCCCGAGTCCCTCCTCGAAGCCGCGGCCGACCTCGGGGCGAGACGATGGCGTGTCGTGCGAGACGTGGTGCTTCCGCTGGTCCTGCCCGGAGTCGTTGCAGGCTCGATCTTCACGTTCTCGTTGACGCTCGGCGACTACATCACGCCGATCCTGGTCGGCGGCGCCAGCTCCAACTTCATCGGCAACGTGGTCTACGCCAACATCGGGATCGCCAACAACATCCCCTTCGCAGCAGCCCTGACGATGGTCCCTGTCGCGATCATGACCATCTACCTGACGATCGCCTACCGGCTTGGCGCCTTCGAGGCCCTTTAGCCAATGGAGAGCCTGGCGACGCGTATCGCTCTCCGCATCTGGGCGGTGCTGATCCTTCTCTTCCTGTTCATCCCGATCCTTTTGATCTTGTTCTACGCGTTCAACACCTCGAACATCGAGACGTGGCCCATCCCCGGCCTCACGACGAAGTGGTTCGTGTCGACGTGGAACGACGACAACGTGAGAAACGCACTCGTCGTGTCACTGCAGGCGGGACTGGTCGCAACCGCGATCTCACTCGTGCTCGGATCGTGCGCGGCCTTCGCCATACACCGCGCGCGATTCTTCGGTCGGGAGTTCGTGAGCCTTTTGTTCGTGCTGCCGCTGGCCCTGCCCGGCATCATCACCGGCATCGCGCTCAATGCGTTCTTCAGCTTCAACAACATTTCCCTGTCGCTCCTCACGATCGTGGTCGGCCACACCACGTTCTGCATCGTGATCGTCTACAACAATGTGCTCGCGCGGTTGCGCCGCACGCAGGGATCGCTCATCGAGGCGGCGATGGACCTGGGCGCGAACGGCTTCCAGACGTTTCGCGACGTCACGCTGCCGCTCATCTCGACCGCCGTCGTCGCGGGCTCGATGCTTGCCTTTGCCCTGTCTTTCGACGAGGTCATAGTCACCACCTTCACCGCCGGCGCGCAGAGCACGCTGCCGATCTGGATCTTCGGCCAGATCCGCCACGGCGTCCTCCTCCCGGAGGTCAACGTCGTGGTGTCGTTCGTGATCCTGGTGACGATCATCCCGGTGGCGGTGGCCGCGCGCCTGACGGGCGGCGGCGCGGGCCGGGTCGCCGGCGCTCGCTAGGAGATGTGGAGGACTGGACCGAGCAGCAGCGAGAGCAACCAGAGGGCCAGGCCGATCGCGATCAGGTTGATCTTCCGGTAGCGCCAGCCGATCGCCGCGGCGACGAACGCCACGAAGGCGAGCAGCAGGACGACCGTGCTGATCGTGATGCCGTTGAGCCGCGGAATGAGGACCGCCAGCGACCAGAGCGCCAGGCCGATCGCGATGAAGTCGGTCTTTCGATAGGTCAACCCAATCGCGGCGACGATAAATGCGATGAGGGCCAGGATTTCGAGCAGCGTTTCGAACGTCATGGCCCGGTATTGTGCATCACTCGACTTCGATTTGAGCCGCCGGACGATCACCCAGCGTGCCCGCCGGCATCAGCCAGGTGAACACGTCGTACGTAAGCCGGCCGGCCTTGCCCAGCGGATCACCCGCCAGCAGACGGCGCGTCTCTTCCACCGAAGTCCGGTAGACGCCGACGCCGCGCCAGGACTGGTCCGGCTGGTCCATGAGCGGTCCGTTTATCAGCGCGTGCCCCGCCTTGCGCATCCGGCCGTTGAAGGCGACGTGCTCAGCCTGCAGGACGTCGAGCTCCGTCTCGCTCAGCTGCGGCGCGCCGGGCGGTCGGCGAAGGACCACGATCGTGTAGGCGTCCATTTTCATTCCGCCACACTAACGCGGTGCTGAACCTGACCGGCACCGCGCTGACGCCGGGCCGGCAGCGGAGCTGGTGGCTGCGCGAAGCGCTGTCGGACGATCCCGGCCAGGCATGCCCACCGCTCGAGGGCGACCTCAAGGCCGACGTGGTGATCGTCGGTGGCGGGTTCACCGGGCTGTGGACAGCCTTCTTTCTGACCGAGCGCAACCCCAACCTCGGCGTCGTCGTCCTCGAGCAGGACATCTGCGGCGGCGGGCCGAGCGGACGAAACGGAGGATTCGCGAGCGGCTGGTGGGACGAGCTCCACGGCCTGGTCACGCTCTACGGCCCTGAGCGCGCTGTGGCCGCGTGCCGCGCGATCGCCTCGAGCATCAAGGCGATCGGCGAGTTCTGCGAGAGCAAGGGCATTGACGCCTGGTACAGGCGCAGCGGCTACATGTACGCGATCACCGCCGCCGCGCACGTGAAGCTGTGCGAGGAGATGGTCGCGCTCGCGCGCGAGGTGGGCGTGCCCGACGAGCTGCGCGAGCTGACCGCCGCCGAGGTGCAGGCGCGATGCTCCTCCCCCGCATTTCGTGGCGGCGCCTTCATGCGCGACGGCGCGTCAGTCCAGCCCGCCCGGCTCGTGCGAGGCCTTCGCCGCGTGGTGCTCGAGCGCGGCGTGACGATCCACGAGAACACGCCCGTCACGCGCCTGGACGGCACAGACGCGGTGACCGCGCACGGGACCGTGCGCGCGAACCACGCCGTGCTCGCGGTCAACGCGTGGGGCGTCGGCTGGCCGCAGCTCAACCGGCGCCTGGTGGCGTGGAGCAGCTACATCGTCCTGACCGCGCCGGCGCCCGACCGCGTCCAGGAGATCGGATGGACCGGGGGTGAGGTGATCAGCGACTTCCGTACGTCGCTGCGCTACTTCCGCACGACCGACGACGGGCGCATCGCTTTCGGCGGTGGCGGCGGGCGCGCGCGTCGATCGATCGACGACATGTTCACTCACGATTCGCGCGCGGTCACCGAGACAGCGGAAGGCTTTCGGCTGATGTTCCCGTCGTTCGCGGACGTGCCCATCGAAGACGCATGGGGCGGCCCGATCGACGTCTCGCCGACCCACCTCCCCACCTTCGGCCGCGTGGGCGATCGCAACGTGTACTCGGCGACGGGCTACACGGGCAATGGTGTCGCGCCCACGCACGTCGCCGGCCAGGTGATCGCCGACCTGATCACCGGCGCCGACACAGACATTCTGCGTTTGCCGATGGTCAATGCCCCGCAGCGCGCCTTTCCACCCGAACCGCTCCGCTCGATGGGGGCCGCGGTGGTGCGCCGGGCGATGATCGCGAAGGAGACGGCCGAGGAGCAGGGCCGCGAGCCCGGGTTCTTCGTTTCGCAGCTGGCGCGAACGCCGCGCCGCATGGGGTACCTGCTAGGGCCGGACTAACTCGTCTAGTCCTCCCAACTTGTGGGGAGGTGGCGTCGTAGGCGCCGGAGGGGCCCCATCCCCCGGCTTCGACAACCAGTTGTTACGGCTTGATAAGGTCCCCAAGCAGGTGGACGCCCCAACCCTTGGGCATGAGCCGCTCCGACATCACCGAGGCGTGGAACATGAAGTTGTTGACCGCCAGGTAGGTCGGGTCGG
>DASZFS010000396.1:0-4903 GCA_035939575.1 Vicinamibacterales bacterium
TAACGCGAAGCGTGACATCCCGATGTACGCACAACTTTACCTGCAAGGCCGGATGAACCTGGACGACCTGGTTTCGAGAAGGATCTCGCTGCGCGAGGTAAATGACGGTTACGCGGCGCTGAAAGACGGCTCGCTCAACCGGGTTGTCGTCACATCGTTCGGACAGTAGTTACATATATAAGGAGGGGCCCGATGAAAACGCTCGCAGAAAGAGACACGATCAAGACAATCACCGCCCACTACATCGATGGTGGGTTCGTTGAATCCCATGGCCAGGAAGTCATGGACATCATCCGTCCGACCGACGGCCAGGTGATCGCTCGCGTTACGCTGGGCGACGAGGAGGACACGCGCCGCGCCATCGGCGCGGCCAGACGCGCGTTCGCCACGTTCGGCCGGACGACGAAGGAGGAGCGCGCCGGCACCCTGCGCCGTCTGCATCAGGCCGTCTCTGCGCGCGTCGACGATCTCACGGCAGCGATGGTGGAGGAGTACGGAGGCGTGGTGCAGTTCGCCAAGCCCATCGTGGAGACGGGAGTGAAGGCCTTTCTGGCGGCTGAGAAGGGACTGCAAGAGCTGCCGCTGACCGAAAGCTGGGGCAAAACGACGGTCACCTTGGAACCGGTCGGCGTGGCCGGTTTAATTACCGCGTGGAACGCGAACGCGCTGTTCATTTGCCTCAAGCTGGCGTCCGCCGTGGCCGCCGGTTGTACGGTCGTCCTCAAGCCGAGTGAGCTGAGCTCGCTGCAAACCCGAGTGATGATCGAGTGTCTGGACGCGGCCAAGCTTCCCAAGGGCGTGTGCAACGTCGTGGTCGGGCGTGGAGACGTCGTGGGCGCGGAGCTCGTACGGAGTCCGGACGTCGACAAGATCTCCTTCACCGGCTCGGTGGGCGTCGGCGAGCAGATCATGCGCGATGGCGCCGCGACCATGAAGCGCGTGACGCTCGAACTGGGTGGCAAATCACCGACGATCTTGCTCGATGATGCGGACTTCGACAAGGCGATCCCGGCGGCTCTGGTCATGGCCTTCCTGAACAGTGGGCAGGCCTGCGCGGCGGGCACGCGTCTCCTGGTTCCCAACAGTCGGCTCGACGACGTCAAGCGGCGCATACGCGACGGGATGCGCCTGTTCACAGTCGGCGATCCGGCGAATCCCAAGACCGCCATTGGACCGATGGTGTCGCAGAAACAGTACGAGCGCGTGCAGTCGTATATCCGCAAGGGCATCGCGGAGGGCGCGGAGGTGCTCGCGGGTGGCGAGGGCCATCCGGACGGTCTCGAAGCCGGTTACTTCGTGAAGCCCACGGTGTTCGTGAACGTGAAGAACGACATGACGATCGCCCGTGAAGAGATTTTTGGCCCCGTGCTGTGTGTCATCGCGTATGACTCCGAGGAGGAGGCGATCCGGATCGCCAACGACTCTCAATATGGTCTCCACGCCGCCGTCCTCGGCACCGACCTCCCGCGCGCGCGTCGCGTGGCTTCGCAAATACGCGCGGGGCGCATCGTCATCAACGGCATGACCGATGATCCGCAGGCCCCCTGGGGAGGATTCAAGTACTCCGGGGTTGGCCGTGAATATGGCCGATACGGGATCGAGGCGTTTCTCGAAACCCGCGCCATTCTTGAGTCCTAAGGAGCGCCTGTCATGAGCCAGCACATCACAATTTCCCCTACCGAAGCCGCCGATCGCCTCGCCATCCGAGAGCTCGTCGAGGCGTACCCACACTGCGCGGATCGGCGCGACGCGAAGGGTCAGATGGCTCTGTTCACCGAAGACACGCACTTCGTCGTCTACATGGACGCGAAGGATCCGAAGCCGACACAGGAGCTGCGTGGGCGCGAATCGCTGGCTCCGGTGTTTGCCGACCTGAACAAATATGCCGCGACGATGCACTTGCTGGGACAGAGCACGATCCTCACGCTGTCGAACGATCGCGCCACCGGCGAGGTCTACTGCATGCCACACCACCTCACCATCGACGGCACGAAACGAAGCCTGATGATCGCGGCCCTTCGCTACGCGGACACGTATGTGAAACAGGACGGGGTGTGGCTGTATGCAGAGCGCCGCCTCTACGTCGACTGGATTGAGGAGCGCCATCTGTCGTGACCGCGACGAAGCGCGTGGTCATCGTCGGCGCCAGCGGCATGGTTGGCGGATATGCGCTGCGGTATCTGCTCGAGGATGCTGCCGTCGGAGGTGTGACGTCGATCGGGCGCAGGAGCCTTGGGGTCTCCCATGCCAAGCTCACCGAGATCCTCCATCCAGATTTCGCGGACTGTTCCGCGCTCGCCGGTGCCCTCTCGGGGCAGGACGCCGCGGTCTTCTGCCTGGGCGTGTATACCGGCGCGGTCCCGGACGCGGAACTCCGCAGGATCACCGTGGACTACACGGTCGAGTTCGCCCGAGTGCTTCGCGCCGGCAGTCCCAACGCGACATTCGCGTTTTTGAGCGGGAGTGGCGCGGATCCGACGGGGCGAAGTCGACTGCCGTTCGCACGGTACAAGGGCGAGGCCGAGAACTCATTGTCGGCGGCAGGATTTCCGCGCGTATACATGTTCCGCCCCGCGTACATCTACCCCGTCGAGCCGCGCCGGGAGCCCAATGTCAGCTATCGTGTCTTGCGCGCCATCTATCCCGCATTTCGGGTCTTGTTCCCCAACCAGGTGATTCGTGCCGACGACCTGGCCCGAACGATGGCGGACGCTGCTGTGGGAGGCATTGGAGAGGGCCGAACACTCGTTCTGGAGAACCGTGACATTCGCCATCTCGTGGTCAGGTCAAGAGCGCACGACTGACGCACGGCGGACGTCAGGTCGTCGTCGCCGCTGGCGACGCGTGGCGATCTACATGATGGCGAGCTTTCCATGGCTGCAAGGATGCGGCGCAAGGAACACCCCGACCTCGGATCATTTTGATGGGGCCCGCTTTCACAATCGAGTCGTGGGTTCAGACTACTCACTCTGGGAGGAGATCAAGATCGGATGGGAATTGAGAACCAAGAAGAAGAACTGGCCCGCCCGATTCCAAACGCCGCCCTACCAAGCGCCCGCAAAACCTGTCCTCCACGAAACCCGGGTGCTGTGGATCGGCCACTCAACGACACTCATCCAGACGCCACACCTCAACATCATCACCGATCCGATCCTGTTCGATTCGATCGGCCCGAGTGTGTTCGGCATCAACGCCGTGACGAACCCAGGTGTGCGCATCGAAAGTCTTCCACCGATCGACGTCATCTTGATCAGCCACAATCACTACGATCATCTGGATCTGAGATCGCTGCACGCGCTGGTCGATCGACAGCGAACCGCCCCGCCGACTATTCTGGTTGGCCGCGGAGTTGGCCCGCTCCTGAAGAACGATGGGCTTTCATCGTACAAAGAACTGGACTGGGACGAATCCGTCACGGTCAAGGATGCACGTGTGCATTTTCTCGAGGCCATCCACACGTCCCGGCGAGGGATCCGAGACACCAACGAAACGCTTTGGGGCGCATTCCTGATTGAGTCGCCGGAAGGCAGCATTTACTTTGCCGGCGACAGCGCGTACGGCCCGCATTTTCGCCATGTCTACGAGCAGTACGGCGCCCCACGCGTCAGTCTGCTGCCCATTGGGGCGTACGAGCCGCGATGGTTCATGTTTCGGATGCACATGAATCCAGACGAGGCGGTGCGGGCACACCTCGACCTCCACAGTCAGAGCACCATCGGCGTTCATTTCGGCCTGATTGACAACGCTGGTGAGAGTTACGACGCGCCCGTCAACGATCTCATCGCCGCTCGACGAACCCATGGTGTGGACGCGACGAATTTCGTCGCGCCTCACTACGGGCAGGTCTTTCGGTATTAGGGCGATGGAGCCCGGCATCGGCCTCATCCGCCATGACTCGCGGCGTATGCGTGGGCGCGATCCGCACGAGACGCACCGCACGGCTACGCCGCTTGAACTCCTGTTCGACTTGACGTTTGCGACCAGCTTCGGTCTTGCCGCCTCCGACGCCGCCTCGGTGCTGGCCGACGGCCACGTCATCGCAGGTCTCGTCGGCTTTGGCTTTGCGAGCCTCGCAATCTGCTGGGCCTGGATCAATTTCTCGTGGTTCTCCTCGGCCTACGACACCGACGACTGGCTGTTCCGCGTCGTGACCATGGTGCAGATGATCGGCGTGCTGGTACTCGCCGCGGGCGTGCCACGTATGTTCGCCTCCATCGAGCGCACCGGGCGCCTTGACAATTCGGTCATGGTGCTCGGCTACGTGATCATGCGCGTGGCACTGGTGTTTCAGTGGCTACGTGCGGCCACAGATAATCGTGCACGCCGCCGTGTCTGCCTCACCTACGCCGCCACCATCTCGATCGCGCAGGTCGGCTGGGTCTTGCAGATCGTCGCTCCGTTCGCGGCCTCCAGCGCCATCATCCTCGGCAGCATCCTGGTGCTCATCGAGCTGGCAGGTCCCGTGCTCGCCGAGCGTCAGGCCGGTGGAACGCCGTGGCACGCGCATCACATTGCCGAACGGCACAGCCTCTTCGCCATCATCGCGCTCGGCGAGGGTGTTGTCGGTACTGTCGCGGCACTCTCAGCCGTGGTCGACCGCCAGGGCTGGACGCTGGATGCGGTGCTCACTGGCATTGCGGGCATGGGACTCACCTTCGGCATGTGGTGGGTCTATTTCCTGGTACCTTCCGGAGAGATCCTCCAGCGACACCGCAATCGCGCACCCGTCTGGGGCTACGTCCAGATGTTGGTCGTCACCAGCATCGTCGCGACCGGTGCGGGACTGCGTGTCGCGGCAAATTTCATCGAAGGCAGGGCCACGATCACCGCGATCGCTGCGGTACTGGCCGTCGTCGTCCCGGTCGGCGTCTTTCTCTTACTGATGTACGCCCTGTCCTACTAC
>DASZFS010000397.1:0-4701 GCA_035939575.1 Vicinamibacterales bacterium
GAGTACTTGAGCGCCGAGTACCGCTTGCCGTTCAGATGGTCGCGTCGGAGCGCGAGCGCCTTCAGATGCGCTTCCCAGGCGGCGATGGGGTCGGGACGGTCCAGGCGGCAGAGTGTGCCGATCGCGTCCCACAAGCGCGGCACCTGCTGCTCCCGAGGCAGCTGGGGAAACACCCGCGCCGCCCAGCCCGCTCCGGCAGCCGCCACAACGGTCCAGTTGGTCTGGTTCTTCGAGATCAGTTCCCTGAACGGGCGCACGCTCTGCGACACGGCCTGCTGCACGGCGCCCACCAGTTCGGCCGGTTCATCTTTCAGCTGATCCGGATCGTTCGCGTACACGGACAGCACGGCATGTCCCGCTTCCGCGTGATCGAACAACGCCCGGGGCAGCCATGTGGAGAACTCACCGAAGGAATCCCGGGGCGCATGCCTGAATCGCACCAACTGCAGCGCTTCGTCACCCCAGATGACTTCGACAAGGGTGGCTCCCGCGCGATAGGCGCTCGTCACGATATGCCGGATGAAGGGCGCCGCCTCGAGCGATGCGCCGCCGCTCGCCAGCGGCCCGATGACCAGGAGCCGCTGGCCGGCCCTCAGGTTGAGGCCGACTTTGACGGCAAGCTCGGCGTACGCCTGAAGCCGCCGATCCAGATCTGCAGACATTGGCACAGTGTGTCACAGGCGCAGGGACCCCGTCAGCCGCGGCAGCCCTCAGCCGCCACCGCGGGACCTGCACGAAACTGCGGGTATCGCCACACGCTGCCCACGCCGATAACACACGAGGCATGTTCACGAGCAGCAGCCCTTCAGAATACCGCGTCGAAAAGCGGCGCGCCGACGCCATTGTGACCCTCTCGAGCGGCCAGTCCGAACGCGGGTGTTTCTTCCTCGCCAGCAGCAGCACGCGGCACGACGGGCCCGAACGCGTGGCCGATCTCCTGAACTCGGAGCTGGGATTCTTTCCGTTCGAAATTCACGACGCCGGCGGCGTCCGCACCGTCCTGTACAACCGCTCCCACGTCGTCACCGTGGCGCTGTCGGACGACGAGGCCAGCCGCGATCCCGGCTACGGCGTGGCGACGCGCAGGCTGGTGTCGGTGCTCCTGTCGAACGGCCAGCGCGTGGTCGGCACGGTTCGCGTCTATCGCCCGGAGGGGCGCGATCGTCTCAGCGACTGGACGCGCCAGCCGGAAACATACCGCTATGTCGAGACCGGCGACACGACCATCGTCGTGAACCTCGCCCACATCGTCGAGGTGAGCGAGGTCCCGGAGCGATGAGCGAGGCCCCGCATCCGATCGACGAGCTGTTTCACGCGATGGTCAAGGTTGGAGCGTCGGATCTCCACCTGAGCGTCGGGTCGCCGCCCCTTGTCCGCAAAGACGGACACATGGACAGGCTCGATCCGGGGGCCGCGCCCCTGACGGCGCAGGATCTGGTCCACCTGCTGGGGCCGATCATGCCGGAGAAGAACCGCAAGGAATTCACCGAACACCACGACACCGACTTCGCCTACGAGATCGCCAGCCTGGCCCGCTTCCGCTCGAATGTGTTCGCCGATCGGCAGGGGCCCGGCGCCGTGTTCCGCGTCATTCCGACGAAGATTCTCACGGCCGAGCAGCTCGGGCTGTCCCCGTTCATCCTGCAGCTGTGCGCCCTGAACAAGGGGCTCGTGCTCGTCACGGGCCCCACCGGCTCCGGGAAGTCGACGACGCTGTGCGCGATGATCGACCACATCAATCGCACGCGTCAGGATCACATCATCACGATCGAGGACCCGATCGAGTTCGTGCATCCCAATCAGAAGTGCCTGATCAACCAGCGCGAGGTCCATACGCACACCGACTCGTTCAAGGCGGCGCTGCGCGCCGCGCTGCGCGAGGATCCCGACATCGTGCTGGTCGGCGAGCTGCGCGATCTCGAAACGGTGGCCATCGCGATCGAGACCGCCGAAACCGGGCACCTCGTGTTCGGCACGCTCCACACGACCACCGCAGCGTCCACCGTGGACCGGATCATCGATCAGTTCTCCGCGGATCGGCAGGAACAGATCCGCGCCATGCTGTCGGAATCGCTTCGCGGCGTCATCGCGCAGAACCTCTGCCGGAAGATCGGCGGCGGCCGCGTCGCCGCACTGGAAGTGCTCATCGCCACCCAGGCCGTCAGCAACCTGATTCGCGAAGGCAAGACGTTTCAGATTCCGTCGATCATGCAGGTGGGCAAGGCCATCGGCATGGTCAGTCTGAACGACGCGCTGATGGAGCTGGTCTCCAAGAAGCTCGTCACCCCCGACGAGGCGTACTCCAAATCGGTCGACAAGGGCGGATTCGAAGGGCTCGTCAAACGCGCCGGCCTGACCCTCGAGGCCAAACCGCAGAAGCCGCAGGCCGCGCCGGTCTAGAGCCCAGGTGGCCCTTCGAGCCGAACAGGTCGGCAGCCTCCTGCGCCCACCCGAGCTGCTGGCGGCGCGCGCGGCATACGCCGACGGCCGTGTCGATCTGGCCGAGCTGCGATCTCGCGAGGACGCCGCCATCCGGCAGGCTGTCGCCCGCCAGCGCGAGATCGGCATCGACGTCTACTCGGACGGCGAGTTCCGCCGCGGCTCGTGGCTGACCGGCATGGCCGATGCCGTTGACGGCTTCGTGGCCGACAGCGTCCTGCTCGAGTGGCACGGTCCCGGCGGCGGCCCCGAGAAGACCACGGCCAAGGTCGTGGGCGGACGGCTTCACAAGCGGCGCATGCTGACCGGGGACGAGGTGCCGCTCCTGCAGTCGCTCGGGGCCACGCCGTTCAAGGTCACCGTGCCGGCGCCGTCGAATTTCGTGCCGACCGGCTTCAAGCCGGGCGTCACCGACGCGCATTATGAGAGCCGCGACGAGCTGCTCGCCGATCTGGCGGCGATCGTGCACGACGAGCTGCAATGGCTCGTTGGCCAGGGCGTGACGTACATTCAGCTCGACGCACCGTTCTACTCGCACTATCTCGATCCGCAACATCGTCAGCTGATGAGGGGATCGGGCGAGGATCCGGATGCGGCGTTCGCCGCCGCGGTCGCCGGCGACAATGCCGCGCTTGCCGGCCTCCCGCGCGCGGGAATCGTGCTGGCGGCACACGTCTGCCGGGGCAACAGCCGCAGCCGGTGGTATACGGAAGGCGGCTACGACGCCATCGCGCAGCGATTGTTCGAGCAGCTGGACGTCGACACGTTCCTGCTCGAGTACGACACCGAACGCGCCGGCAGCTTCGAGCCGCTGCGCCTGGTGCCGCAGGACAAGGACGTCGTCCTCGGCCTCGTCACCACGAAGGAGCCGCGCCTCGAGCGCGAGGACGACCTGCGCCGCCGCATCGACGAGGCCGCGCGATACGTGCCGCTCGACCATCTCGCGCTCAGTCCACAATGCGGCTTCGCGTCGATCGCAGCCGGCAACCTGCTGTCGATGGACGACCAGTGGCGCAAGCTCGATCTCGTCGTCAGCACGGCGCGCAAAGTCTGGGGCGCGCGCTGACGCCAATCTGAACTACTGCGGCCGCCGGAACAGCCCTCCGTAGACTGCCTTCGCGAGGATGTGACCCTGCATCGCTTTCACCACATTCGCGCGCGTCTCGAAGGCGTCAGCCGTCGGCTGAACATCGAGCTTCGTGTCCAGCGCAAAGAGCTCGAACATGTAGTGATGCGGCGGACCGTTCGCCGGTGCGCCGGGCCCGCGATACATCGGACCGGTGGCGCTGATCTGATAGCTGCCGTCCGCGCGCTGCGAGCCCTTGGGCGCACCTTCCGGCAAGCCGGTTGCGGTCGGCGGGATGTTCCAGACGACCCAATGCGCCTGATCGTCGGTGGTCCGGTTGCGGGCCACATCCGCGTCGTGCATGTTGAGCACGAACGACTGCGTTCCCGCCGGCGGATTGGCCCAGTTGATCGCCGGCGAGGTCCCCTCGCCCGGAGCGACACCTTCGGCTGCCTGGCTGAATCGCACCGGCACCTGTCCGCCATCCGGGAACGCCGGAATGGTCATGGTCATGGCCGGACCGGCGGCAGCCGGGGCCCCTCTTTGTCCGCCGCGCTCCTGAGCCGCCAGGGAAATCCCGGCGACCAGGAGGACCACCGGGATATGCATCGCATACATGAGCAGACGTCCGTCCGGTCCACTTTTCATACGGCCTCCGTCGAAAGCCTGACTCCCACTCTACTTGCTCTTGGCGCGCACCGCGCCCGGAGGAAGCCGCGGTGGCGCGTGGTCCTCATGCTCGGATCCTCTCCGTCGGGCACGGCGTCATTATGGATCAACCTCCGCCCGCGTCACATACGGTCGTGGTAGAACGGCGCGCGCGCGTGCGGCATGACGCCTCTCCCGCGCGCTCTCAAGTGATATGCTTTCGAGCTTGTTCCCCTTGGCGCCGCGCCGTGCCCTGCTCGTGGCGACCGCCATCCTCGCGATCGGCGTCGCGACCCTCCTCCCGCTCCGCGCGGCGAACCAGACGGTTCCGCCGACCCCACCGACATTACCGACGGCGCTGAGCGATGAAGTGTTCTGGCAGATCGTCTCCGACTTCTCGGAGCGGGCCGGCACGTTCCAGTCGGACAACCTCCTGTCGAACGAGCGCTGGCTCCAGCACGTCATCCCCGATCTCGTCATGAGAGCCAGGCCGAATCGCGTGTATCTCGGCGTCGGCCCGGAGCAGAACTTTACGTACATCGCCGCGC
>DASZFS010000398.1:0-14568 GCA_035939575.1 Vicinamibacterales bacterium
CTCGCCCAAAGATCAGGGTTCTCAAGAGTTGGACCGGGTCGTCAGAGGGCGTAGGCAACTGCACGCGGCCATGAGTCTTCAGCCCAACTTAGAGTCTTCAGCCTGTCTCACAGTCTTCAAGCCCGTTTATGAGATGTGTTGCAGTCGACGGGCCACTAAACGCGCTTCGAGCGGCGGCGCTTGCGCCGGCGGTGGCCGCACGCGGCGCAGGTGCCGTACAGCACCACCTCGTGACTGCGCACGGCAAAGCCCGGTCCGGCGAGCCCCTCCACGTCGGGCAGGCACCCGTCCATCTCGAAGACGCCTCGACACGAGTCGCAATGGAAGTGGTGATGATGATCTTTGCCCGACAGTTCGTACCGCGGGGTCTGGCCCGGCAGGTCGACGACGACGATCGAGCCGTCCTTGATGAGGGCTTTGACCGTTCGGTAGACCGTGGCGATGCCCAGGCCGTCCTTGCGCGTCAACGCCGCGCGGAGGATTTCGTTGACGGATACCGGACGGCCAGCCTGGCTGAGCACCTCCTGGATGACGTGCAACTGCCTCGTTTTTCTGACTCGCACGTCTATACCAATACCAACCACGCCTGAGTTTCGCAAGCCGCGGGCGGTGACGGTGCCATTGATATTGCGATATCATTAGCCTTGCAAACGGTATCGCGAGATCGGTATCATTAGCGTCGCATGAACCCCGCGTGGGCCTCGGTGCTTCTGGCGACCCTGTTGGCGTGGGCGGGATCGCTCGCGGCAGTCCTCCTGGGACAAGCCGGCAGCCGCTACCTGCGGCCGTTCGTCTACCTGTCGTTGCTCTTCTTTGCCGCGGTTGCCATCTTCGACATCCTCCCCGAAAGCAAACAGGCGCTGAGCTGGCCGGTCTTCGTGACCGCGGTGGCGGCGGGCTACGGGGCGTTCTGGGCGATCGGCACCTTCGTGTTTCCGATTTGCCCCACCTGCGCGATGAGACGGTTCGAGAGCGGCCACCATCACGTGCACGGCAGCGGGCTGTTGATCTTCGCCGCGGTGCTCGGCGTTCACTGCTTCATCGACGGCTTCGGCATCAGTGCGGCGTCGACGGTGGAAACGGCCTTCGGCCTCCGCGTGCTCGCCGCGATTGCAGTGCACAAGCTTCCCGAAGGCTTCGCGGTTGCGCTGGTGCTGATGGCGGGCAGCCGTTCGGCGCGCCAAGCCTTCCAGTGGGCTTTCGGCATCGAGGTCGCCACCCTCCTGGGTGCGGTCGCCAGCGCGCTCTGGACGCATCCGTCAGAGTTCTGGCAGGCGGTGGTCCTGGCAAATGTAGGCGGGACCTTCCTGTACTTGAGCTTCAGCGGTCTGCGGGACCTTCTCGCGCCTCCGGTCGCGCTGGTCGTCCCGGGACCCATGACCACGGGACAGGAAATCAGCGCCGCGCCAGCGAGCTTGAGAACTGAGAATTAAGACCTTCAGAATCCGCCCTGAATTCACCGAACTTCTAAGTTCTAACTTCTAAGTTTCAGGAGTTAGTCCATGCGCAATGCCACCATTGGATCGACGGTCAGCGCCCGCCGGACAGGCGCCCAGCACGCCGCGATCGTCAGCACCACCAGTACCCCGGCCACGCCCGCCAGGATCCACGGAGACTGACCCAGACTGGGAGGCGCCTTCACCGACAAGTGCGTGACGTCCCACGAGGACGCAGCGAGCGCCGGGACCGCGCGCGACACTGCGCGGCTCAGCACGATCGCGATCACGCTTCCGGAGACGATCCCAAGTGCCGTGACGCGCAGGCCATGCCCGAGCACGGCCGCCGTGATACGTCCGCCGCTGGCACCCAATGCCACGCGCACGCCGAACTCTCGCGTCTGACGTGCGACGGCGTAAGAGATCACCGCGTACAGTCCCGACATCGCAATCAGTACCGCGAGTCCCGCAAACACGCCAACGAGAACGGCGGCGATCCGCGGCTGCCACAGTGAATCGTTTAGCACGCCGCTCATCGTCGTCATTTCGGCGACCGCAACATCTGGGGCAGCCGGCCCCAGCGCGCGGCGGATGTCGGCGGTCGCTGTCTCCGCGCCCCGTTTCGTGCGCGCGACCACCCAGACACTGGCGCTTGGCGAGTACGCCATCGGCCAGAAGACCTCCGGCGAGACCTCGCGGTCCATTCCCGTCAGTCGGCTGTCGGCGACCACGCCGACGATCGTCATCGGCAATCCAACCCTGACACGCTTGCCGATCGGATCTTCGGCGTTGAAAAACGCGCGGGCGGCAGTCTCGTTGATCACGGCGACCATCGGCGCGTTGGGGCGATCGTGGTCGTCGAACAGACGGCCGCGTTCGAGCCGAATGGCTAAGGCGGCGAAGTACCCGGGCGTCACGCGCTGAATGGCAATGGTGCCATGGTACGGGAGGCCCGTCTGGCGATCGATGCCAGCACCTCCGAACTTATCGGGCGCCGGCGCCGGTCTGCCTTCGATTGTGAGGCCCTCGGGGTCCCAGAACTGCCTCAACGGCAGCAACCCGGTCAAGCCCGCGGCCTCCACGCCTGGCGTTGCCTGCACCGCCGCTTCCACACGATCGTACAGCTGCTGCCGAGCAGACGTTCCCCCGTTGGCGTCATTCATCGCGTACTGACTGGTCGGAATCGCCAGCCGGAGAGCAACGGACTGCGCGGGGCGAAACCCGGGATCGTCGTGCAGCAGTTTCAGAAAAGCCTGAACGAGCAGACCGCCTGCCGTCAGCAGCACGAGCGACAGCGCCACTTCAACCACGATCAGCGCATCGCTGAGACGTCGCTCGCGTCGTCCCATCGACCCGCCGCGCCCGCTCCCATTGAGACCCGCGAACACGTGACCGGTCGCGGCGCGCATCGCCGGCACGGCTCCGAACAGCAGACCCGCGAGCAACGCGATGACGAAGGTGAACGCGAGGACGCCGCCATCCACGTGGACTTGATCAAGACGCGGAAGCTGGCTGCTGGCAGGCAACATCGAGACGATCGGCGGGATCAAAACTCGGCTCAGGACCACGCCGACTACCCCGGCGACGCCCGCCATTATCAGACTCTCGATCAACACCTGCCCGATGATGGCGCCGCGCGAGGCGCCGAGCGCCGTGCGCATCGCGAACTCCCGCTCGCGCTCAAATGCCCGAGCGAGGAGCAGATTCGCAACGTTGGCGCAGGTGATCAGCAAGACGAGCGCCACGGCAAGCAGCAAGAGCCAGAACAGCTGCTCGTGCTGGCCGTAGGTGTATCCCGCGACGGGCGCGACGACCGCATATCCGGTTTCACCCGGGTGCGCAGCGCGCACGCCCGCCTCCACGGCGTCGAGCTCCGCCTGCGCCTCCTCGAGCGTCACGCCGGCTTTGAGGCGCGCGTACACCAGGTGCCCCCACATCGTGCGGCTGTACTTCGTCGAAGCATCCAGGTTCAAAGGGAGCCACAGTTGCGGGTCATCGCCGCGCGTGGAACGCGTCGGATGAAAGCCAGGCGGCATGACGCCGACGATCTGGTGCGCCGCTCCGTCGACGACGATGTCCCGGCCAACGCTCGAGGGATCGGCGTTGTAGCGCTCACGCCACAGCCGATCGCTGAGGACCACTGCACGCTCACCTTCAGGTGCGTAGTCGCTGGCGACCAGGGCGCGGCCAATCTGCGCCGGAACGCCGAGCACCTCGAAATAGCCGTCGCCAGCCAGAAAGGCGTCAACGGCGATTGCGCGATCGCCCGCGTCGAGGATCACGCTGCTGCGGCGGACGATCGCCATGCCGTCGTACGCGCGGCACGCGTCGCGCCAGTCCAGGAATCGCCCGGGGCGCACGCTCATCAGGATGTTTTCTCGACCCGGTTGATAGCGGTCACCCTGGTGGCCGTCGAAGAGATGCACCACGCGGTCAGGAGCGTGGAATGGCAGCGGCGTGAAAATGACGGCCTTCGCCACGCTGAAGATGGCGGTATTCGCGCCAATCGCCAACCCCAACGTCCCGACAATCAGCGCGGCAGATCCCGGAGCCCCCCGGAACGTCCTGGCTGCATCGCGCACGTGCCGAGCGGTCCGATCCAGCCACTGGAAGCCGCGCGTGTCACGGCAGACCTCCTTTGCCTGTTCGAGGCCACCGAATTCGAGTCTCGCCCTACGTCGCGCTTCGTCGTCGGGTACGCCAGCAGCGATGTGATCGGCAACGAGACGGTCGAAGTGGTAGCGCAGTTCGGCGTCAAGCTGCCGTTCGAGGATGTCACGGGCTCGGAATGGCCGCCTCCAGCTCACAGCGTTTCTCCTCTCATACCGCTCCACATATCTACACCACGCATATGTAGAAGGTCAAGGTATGCCGAGCCGAACGCCATTACCCGGCTACTTCCTGAGGAATTGAAGGTCGACGCTCTTCGAGGTCGTGCCCACCACGGTCTTGTCCATCTTCGGCAGCACCTCATCCATCGTCTCGAGGTACAAGCGGGTCGAGGTCTCGCGCGGCGCCTTCGCGTACTCCGCCGCCAGCCCCGTGAACCGCTCGGCATCGCCCGTCGCCGTGTTGGTCACCTGGGTGTTATAGCCCAGTGCCTCCTCTCCGCTCTTGGCCGCGTCGCCGCGCGCCACCGGCACGACGCCGTTCGCGTAGCTCTCGGCCTCCCGGACAATGCGATCCCCGTCCTCGCGCGCGGCCGCAACCAGGCGGAACGCATCGACGACCTCGGTCGGCGGGACAATTTGATCGAGGACGACGCCGAGCAACGTGACGCCGCACTCATAGCGGTTGACCGTGGCCTCCGCGAGCTGCTGCACGCGCTCCTGGACGGCCACCTTCTCAGTCGTGAGGAGGTCGTCAACGCGACGGCCCGCGACCACCTGCGTCAGCGCACCGCGTGTCGCGTTTGCGATCAAAGTGTTCACGTCGCCCGTGCGGAAGAGAAACGCTGGAGGATCGCTGATCGCGAACTGGACGACGAGCCGGATGTTCAGAACGTTGCGGTCACCTGTCAGGAACTGCGAGCGGTTCAGGGGCTCGATGTCGTCCAGGCCAAGGGTCAGCCGCTTCGTTTCCCGGACGCGCAGCTTGTACACCCGTGCGATAGGCAACGGCCAGGTCCAGTGGACCCCAGGGGGCACGCGGCTTTCGGTCACCTTGCCCAGCCGCACGACGACGGCCTGCTGGTCGGCGGAAACCGCGTAGACGCCCGAGGCCAGGTACGCCAGGACGAGCAACGCCGCGGTCGCGCGATAGTCCAGCCGAGGCCGCCAGGACGGCGCGGCGTTGCCCCCGCCCGGTGCCTGCCGATCAGCGGGCGGCATCGGGTACTTTCCCCTGGGTGAGGAGCTTCAGGAGCTCCGAGTCACCCGAGAGAACAATGGACGTCTTGTCGTTCAAGATCTTCTTGTACGACTCGAGCGTCCGGAGAAACTTGTAGAACGCGGGGTTCTTGCCGTACGCCTGGCCGTAGATGCGCGCGGCTTCAGCGTCGCCTTCGCCTTTCAGCTTCTCGGCGTCGCGGTACGCCTCGGCGAGCAGCTGCGTGCGCTGCCGATCGGCTTCCGCCCGGATCTTGATGGCCATTTCCTCGCCCTGCGCGCGATATTCCCTGGCGATGCGCTCCCGTTCCGCGCGCATGCGCGCGTAGACGGCGTACTTGTTGCCGTCGGGGAAATTGACGCGCTTCAACTGGAGATCGACGACGGCCACGCCGAACCGGCGCTCGGTCTCAACCGTCGCGCTCGTCCGCACCTGATCGCCGAGCGCTTCCACGCGCGCGCGCCCAGGCTCAATCGACAACAGATCGGAAAGGTCCACGCGCCCGATGTTCGCCGCCAGCGTCGCCCAGACCAGGTCGTGCAGACGCATCTCGGCGCCCGTCGCATCGCCAACCGTCTGCAGGAACCGACTCGGATCGGTAATCCGCCAGCAGACGGCGGATCCGAGGACCAGGTTCTTCTTGTCCTTCGTCAGGAACTCCGACGAACCCGGGTCGTAGACCATGAGACGGCGATCGAATCGCAGCACCGACTCGAACGGCCACTTGGCGTGCAGGCCGGCGTCCGAAATCGTGCGGGTGGGCCTGCCGAACAACGTCACGATGACGAGGTCGGTCTCAGACACCGTGAACGTCGAGAGCCACACGAGCAGGGCGACGGCGGCCGCCGCCACAAGACGCTGAGACGCGCGCGTGAATGTCATATCAACGATCCTCATCGTCGCCGGCAGCGGCAGGTTTCGTGGCAAGGACACTCAGGAGATCGCTACCGCCGAAAAACACCAGGGTGCGGCGTCCGCCGGCATGGTCGTCCAGGATGACCACCCGTTTGCCAGACAGCGCCGCATCAATCGTTTCGAGCTGCAACCGGAACATCGTGAGCGACGTCGTGCCTATTTGCGCGATACGGGCGACGAAGCGCGACGCGTCGCCCAAGCTCCGATTGACCAGACCCGCCTTGTAGCCCGCGGCCTGCTCGAGCTGCGCCTTCGCGTTGCCTCGGGAGATCGGAATCGATTCCTTGCTGTACGCGTCGGCTTCGTTCACCTTCATCACCCGCTCCTCTTCGGCACTGGCGACATCACGGAACGCATCGACGACCTCGACCGGCGGGTGCACGTCCGCCAGGTGGACGCCGAGGACCTCCACGCCCGCGTCGATCTGCGCCAGACGGGCGCGCATCGCCGCGGTCCAGCGATCCTCGAGCGCCCGGCGGTCCGTTGTCAGCATCGTATCGAGCGGGTAGCCGGCTGCCAGGCTCCGCAGACTCCCCTCGGCCTCCATCCGCACGAGCGCCTCGCCATCGCGGACAACGAAAAGAAACCGCGCCGCGTCCGCGATCGCGTAATGCACAACCGCGTACAGCTCGCACATGTTCTCGTCGCCCGTGAGGACCAGGTTCTCTTCGGCCACCTGCTGCACCTGTCCCTCGCCATGCGGCGAACTCCAATCGAGGTCGATCGTCTCGGCGGTTCGCCTGGCCGGCGATCGGAAGCCGAGCTCCAGGACGCGCACGCGCCGGGACGCCACCCGCGTCACCGTTTCGACGGGCCATGGCGCACGCACGTGCAGGCCCGGCTCGAGGCGCGGGCTGATGAGGCGACCGAACCGCTGAACGACCGCCGTCTCCTCGGGTCCGAGCATGACGACACCCGACAGGAGCCAGGCGAGCGCTATTGCGGCGAGCGCGCCACGCGCGAGGAGCGGGCCGTGCCGATCGACGATCCGACGCGCCGCCGCGGTGGCGAGAGCCATGCCTTGTCCGGCCAGGGATGAGATGCCGTCCAGCCACTCGCGCCACGCGCGTGGATCGCGCAAGCGGTGCTCGATGAGCAGACTGACCGATCCGAGGATGACGATCAGCGACACGATCTGGTGCAGGATCGCGGACCCGGCCGGTCTCAGGTAGCCGAGACCGGCCGCCAGAATGGCGAGCGCGTTGACGCCGACGGCGAACGCGATGATGTTGAATCGCACGCGCCGGACCGTCTTCCTCGCAAACACGATGGCCTCGGCGAGGGCCTCGAGACGCGGCTCGAGGACGACGACCTGCGCGGCTTCCGCGGAGAGATCCGCGGCACCGCGGCCGAACGCCGCCCCCACGTGGGCGGCGGCGAGCGACGGCGCATCGTTGACGCCGTCGCCGACCATCAGCAGCTTCGCGCCGCCGCTTGCCAGCTCGCGCACGTGACGCAGCTTGTCCTCTGGCAGGAGGCCTGCGTGCACGCGGCCGCTGTCTATCCCGACCTGTCCCGCAATCGCGTCCGCAACTACCCTGCCGTCGCCGGTGAGCAGGTATACGTCTTTGATGCCTGCCCGGGCCAACGCGGCGATCCCGGCCGCGGCATCTGGCCGCGCCACGTCCTGCACGCTGACCAGCGACGCGAGGGCGTCGTCGACAGCGACCACGATATGTGTGTCGCCGGCACGCCCGCTCTTGGCGATGAGCGCTTCAATCTCGCCCGTCAGCCTCGGCAGCGTTTCCCGGAGGAACGAGACGCTGCCGACGATCACCTCGTGGCCGTTCACCCGGCCGGCCACCCCGAGACCCGGCCTCGAGGTGAAGCTCTCGACGGGCAGCGGATCGAGCCGCCGGCTCGCGGCCTCGGCGACGATGGCGCGGCCGAATGCGTGTTCGGACCGGTTCTCCAACGATGCCGCCAGGCGCAGCGCGTCGGCGGCCACGAAGCCCGACGCGGCGACGACGTCGGTCACGGCGGGCCGGCCGACCGTCAGGGTTCCGGTCTTGTCGAAGGCGACGGCCGTCACGGTGCTCAGCGCCTCGAGCGCGTCGCCGCCTTTGACCAGCACGCCGTCGCGGGCCAGTCGCGCGAGCGCGGCAGAAAATGCCGCCGGCGCGGCGTAGACCAGCGCGCAGGAGCAGGCGACGACGAGCACGGCCGCGGAGCGCAGCGCCTCGCCGGTCAGAAAGTAGACGGCGACCGCGCTGAGCAGGACGGCGGGCAGGAACACGCGCGAGATCCTGTCGGCAGTCCGCACCAGCGGCGGACGGCGGCGCCTGGCTTCGCGGACGAGCCGGCCGATGCGCGCCACCGTTGTGTCCTGCCCGACCAGCTCGGGCCGGACAAGCACCGATCCATGCTCGAGGATGCTGCCGCAGAAGACGGTCGCCCCCTCGGCCTTCGCGACCGGGACCGACTCGCCTGTGACGAGCGATTGATCGACCAGGGCCTCGCCGTCGATGACGAGGCCGTCGACCGGGATCCGCTCGCCACCGCGGACGACCACACGATCGGTCAGCCGGACGTCGGCGGCGGACACGAGCTGCTCACTGCCGTCACGGATGACCGAGGCCCGATCGGGCTGCAGGGACAACAACCCGGCAATCGCTCGATCGGCGCGATGAATCGCCCAGTGCTCGAGGGCGTCACCGACCAGCACGATAACGACGACCTCGGCGGCGGCGAGGAATTCCCCGGCCGCGAACGCGATGATCGCCGCGACCGCAATCGTGACGTCGTAGTTGAGTTGACGAGCCTTGATCGACTCGAGTGCCCGCAATCCCAGCGGGTACGCGCCGAGCAGGGCCACGATGATGGCCGTGTTGACGCCGAAGACCGACGGCAGCAGGCCCGTGGCATTCAGGAAGAGCGTGACCGCAGCTGCGACGAGCACGCCGGCGCGCGCCCGCCCGGAAAGGGGCCAGGTCGCGTGCGAGTGTTGGTGGGTATCGCCTTGGTGCTCGTGTGAGTGCTTGCGGGGAACCTGTGCTTCGATCATGGTCAGTAGTGACGATTTCTAATGATGATCTCAATGAAGTCCAGGGATTTCCCACCAACCTCCGGTTACGACCGCCCAACGGTCCAGCACGTGCAACAGGCGGACGAAAGGCTGGCGCGCACCATTCGTGGGCCCTTTCTGTCAGTCGGTTGGGTTTTCGCTGACGTCAGCCGCCGGCGCCGCCATTCTTGAAGCTGTTGTGATGCGCGCCAATCTCGTGCCAGCAGTCGTCATGATCGTGATAATCGTAATGATCGTGATGATCTTGCCGGGGGCGTGCGGCCGGGCCGCGCTGACGCGTGACGCGGCGGCCGATCTGCTCTCGAAATCGATGTCCGCCCGCGGCACGGAGCTGCTGCCGGTCGTCACCCCAACCGGCTGCATCAGCGTCGACGCCGGCGTGGCAATCGAGCGGATCGACCCGCGCAAGCAACCAGGCATTCTGGGCCCGGGCGACGGCAGCGACGGGTTGCAGCGGCTGGTCGCGCTCGACCTGCTCGAGTTCGAGTTGTCTGAATTCCCGGTCGACGCGCCGACCGCGCCGCCGGGCTGCGAGACTTTATGGATCACTCACCAGACGGGCCGGCAACGGTCGGAGAGCCGGCTCGTCAAGCTGGTCGCGTGGCGAACGATGCTGAGCGACAAGGCACTCGCCGCCGGCCTGCAAGTCGGCCAGTCCTTTCTCTACCGGCGCCGGACCCTTATGTCGGTCGATCGGCTGGAGCCGGCCGAGGGCGGCGTGACGCGGGTCAGCTACACGTGGCGCTGGGAGCCCACGGACGAGGGGGCGCACCTGCGCATTCCCGCGAGCGCGCCCGAAACCGGCACCGCGAGATTCAAGCGAACGCCGGACGGCTGGCAGATCGTTCCCTGAGCGTCCTCAGGGATGCTGGGACGTTGTCGCGCCCGCGGCGGGCAAGAGCTGCCGGATCTGGTGAACCGCGTACTCGACCTTCATCTCGAAGATGCGTTTGCCCAATTCGGCCGTCGAACGGCGCGCGTCACCGGTGATGCCGTTGTTGACCGTACGCTCGGGACGTTGACCCGAAGCCGGCACGGGATCTCCAACCGCCGCACTCACCAGGTCCTTTCGCACCCACCCGCGCGAGCCGCCGAGATACAGCATCTCCGAGGTGTCGGGGATCCCTGCGTGCGCGCTCTTGGGATAGCCGTGGGCCTCGAGCCACGTGTCGAAGTCACCATTCGCCTTCCCATACACCTCGTCACAATGGACGACGCGGATTCCCTGGGCCTTGTACTTCTCGTCGAGCTTCTTCGCGACGTCGCCGAGCTCCTTCTGCCCGCCGCCGTGGTCGCCCATCAAGACGATGTTCTTGAAGCCGGTCTTGATGAGTTGTTCCGCGACCTGTTCGTTCAGCGCCGCATAAAGCTCCGGCGTAAGCCCGATCGTCCCCGGCAGGTCAGCGCTGGCGCTGTTGGGAGAAAACGGCATGACCGGCGCGGCGATCGCATTGCCAAGCTTGAGGGCGATCGCCTTGACCGTCGCGCGGCCCATCAACGTGTGGCCGCCATTGACATTCTGCGGGCCTCGTTGCTCGGTGCCGCCGTTGTAGACGAGCGCGGTTGTCTTCCCCGCCGCCAGCGCTTTCTTGACCTCGGGCCACGTCATCATCTCGAACTCGACGGCGGGAGACATCACGAGCGTGGGCGCGGCTGGCGAGGCGGGCGCGGACCGAGGCCGGTCAGGAGCCTGGGCGGACGTCGTGCCGGCGGCGACTGTCAGGGCAACTGTCAGGGCGACTGTCAGAATGAAGAGAGCTGGTAACCGGCTGTGCATGATCACCTCGATGCGTGACGATAAATATGGATGAACGGCCTTCAGTCCGCGGGGCTTTTCTTGAGGGCTGGCCAGGTTTTCATGGCCTTCAGAATCTTCCACACATGGCCGGGATGATAATCAACGCCCGTGAGTCGCTCGATCACCGCAGCGCAGCGCGGCAGCGTCCACAAGTCCGTTTGAAACCCATGTGCCCGCGCTCCCTTACGCAGGGCCTGGTCGACCATCTTCCGCTGTTGCGGCTGCAGTCGTGGTTTCCGCCCTGCACGACCGGCCCTCCGAAGAGCGCCGGCACCGCCTCTTTTCCAATCCGCATGCCACCGACTTACGCTTTGGTGGCTCACTTTCAGTTCTCGAGCAATCTCGGTCAGGGATGGTGTGCCCGCCGCAAACAACTGCGCCGCTCGCTTCCGCCGAAGCTCGAGTCCGTGGAAATCACGCCGTGGACGAACCTTTTTCTCCATGGGAAGAAATGCCGTCTGCAGCTGTCGCCGACGGGCGGACCGTCCGTCCCGTCGGCGATACCTGACGTCAGAACGCGATGCCGATATGCACCTGGTACGCTCGAGGCGTCACGAAGTGGGTGCCGCTGAACGTCGAGAGGAAGTTGTAGAGCGTCTCCCTGTTCGTCAAGTTAATGACGGCGAATCGCAGCCGCAGCTTGACCTTGTCGCTGTGCAGGAGATTGTCCGTGCCGAGGCCGAGATCGAACAGGTGCCGCGGCGACACGCGCGTCGGGTTGGTCAGCGGATCGCCGGTGCCCGCGGCCGGCACGACCAGGCGGCTCGCCGTGATGCTCGTGGGCGCACAGTCGGTGAAACCGTTGTCGGGCGTCGCTGCTACGCCGCCGCAGGACATCCCGATCGCCGACTGCTGCGCGGGGGTGAGCTTCAGGAGATCGTTGACGTCGCCGATTGAGCTGGCGACGAGGCCTGAGTCGTAGCGCCAGGTGAGCGCCGCCCAGGTTCCGGTCTTCTTCTCGACGTACTGAAGGTTGGTCGTGGCGTTGAACTTCTGGTCGTGGTCGATCCGGAAGGAACAGCCCGGATCGGTGCAGGGCGGTGTGAGCAGGACGCCGCCGACGCCCGGCGGGAAGTAGATGGCGTTGGTGTGGGCCATCACCACGAACGCGCTGAAGCCGCTGTGCTCGACGAAGTTGACCCGGCCGGTGAAGCCGTTGAGCCTCGAATGGTCCCAGGCCACGGGAAACGCGATGGGCGTGTTGAACAGCACGTTGAAGTCGTAGGCGTTGTCGGTGTGCTTGTTGAAGTAGCCGAAGTCGGCGACGATCCAGCGGCCGATGCTCTGCTGGACTCCGATCTCTCCCTGATTGCGCCGCCCGGGCTGCGGAGGTGTCGCCGTGCCGGTGAGCACTTCAGCGCCGACGCCGCTCGACAACAGCAGGTTCTCGTTGTACGGCGTCTCCATTGTCCGGCCGAACGAGCCGCGGAGGACCGTGTTCGTGACCGGCACGGCGTAGGACACGCCGACGCGCGGTTGCAGCAGCGTGGCGGCCGTCAGACCGTCGTAGTGGTCGAGCCGGAGGCCTACTTTGAATGTCGCGTTGCCGGCTTTGATGTCGTCCTGAATGAACCCTGACTGCTGCTTGATCGTCGCGGTCTGGTTGTACACGAACGGCGATCCCTGACGGCTCAAGTCGAAGGCCAGCTGGTCCGGGTTGAAATTGTCATTCGGCGTCAAGGCACCGACGCACTGGCTGACCGACCGCAGCGTGGCATCGTCGGATGGGTTCCCGCTCGCGTCGAGGCAGGGCGAGTTGAACGTCGGGTCGGTGAAGCCGATCGTGAAGTGCTCGTTCAACTTCGTCGCGCTGATCGACCCGCCGACCTTCACGTTGTGATTGCCGGCGGTGTAGGACACGTCGGCCTTGATGCCCAGGTTGGTCAGCTTGCGGTCCTGGCTGATCGTGCCCGGCTGGTCCGCGAACGGATCCGAACTCGGCGTGTAGGTCAGGTGATCCTGCCGGACGAACCCGTTCGCGGTGAAGAGCATGCTCGAGCCGATTACCTGTGAATAGCCGGGGGCAATGTTGAACGTGTTGATCTGCTGATGCTGCGCCTGACCGACCGCTGCCGCATCGAGGGTGTTCGGGATGTCGAACGCCGAGCGGGATGCCAGAACATTCAAGTGGAACGTGCCCGTGTTACCGGTGTGCGCATCGACGCGATCGAAGAACGATACCTGGTTTCCCGTGTCATGGATGGCCTGGAACTCCGGCGGATCGAGAAAGCGGTCCGTGCGATTGCCGCTAATGGACAGGAAATTCCCGAAGGAGTGAGACCCGACGCCGATGCTGGCGTCGGCGGTCGGGGTCTTGAAGGACCCGTACCCGAACGACGCGCTCCCCGTCGGCTTCGCCTGATCGAGGCCTGACTTGGTCACGATGTGGACAACGAGGCTGCTCTTGTCACCGTATTCGGCGGGCGCCACGCCGGTGATGATCTCCATTGATTCAACGGCGTCGGGCGAAATCTGGTTCGAGTACAGACGGCTCTGCTGATCGGTGACCGGCTGATTGTCGATAGAGAACTGGGTCTGGGCGTGATCGCCGACCGGATGGAAGAACCCGTTCGAGTCCGACACGACGCCGGGCGACGCAAGCGTGATCACCTGATTGAGGCCCGATGACGATTCGAGCGGCATCTTCTCGATGAGGCTGCGATCGACGTCGGTGTGTGCCGTGGGATCGCGCTCGAGGAGGTCTTCCGCGTGGCCGACGACCTCCACGCTGCTCGTCGCGCCCGCCAGGGCGAGGGTCAGATCGAGGTCGATCGGGACGGCGGTCCGCACGTCCACGTCGCGCTGGAGCGCCTGGAACCCCTGCGCCTCGATCGTAATGTGATACGGATTGGGGGGCAGGTTGCTGAAGACGTACCTGCCAGCTGCGTCCGTCGTCGCCGCGCGAGTAAACCCGGTGACCGGGTTGGTAATCTTGACCTCGACCGCCTGCATCACGCCGCCAGTCGGATCTTTAACAACGCCCCGTAGCGTGCCGGCGCCGCCGAGGCCTTGTGCGCTGACGGCGCGGTCGGGCAACGAGGCAAGCGCGACCAGGCAGGCCGCGATCGCTGGTACTGACAAGAACCGTCTCGCACGAGTACGCATAACACCCCTTTCACGAGCAGGACGTAACAGTTCTGCTGAGCATTTCATGCGCAGCACACTAGCAGCCGCGAGAAACGCGCACGACCATAACCACATGGATGGTTGACGGGATCTAGTGGATGGCCCGCATCCGCCTACGAGTGGACACGCGGATCCTCGTGCGGCCACTCGCTCATGGAAACCGACCGCTGGTTGCCCGCACATGGCCATCTGTCGGCTTCACGTATCGGCCCGCTCACAGCGGCGGTATGGTGTCGCGGGCGTGCGAAAGGTCTCATGAGCGAGCTTCTGAATCTTGTCGGCCTGAGCACGGGCGTCGCACTCTACGCGATGCTGCTGACGATGGTCCTTCGAGCGGCGCAGACGCGGTCCTCGCGCGAACCGTTCGACGCCGTGCTGCTCGCCACCGCCCTGCTCGGCCTGGTCTGGAATCTCTGCGCGCTGCCCGCCTACGAGCTGCC
>DASZFS010000399.1:0-10365 GCA_035939575.1 Vicinamibacterales bacterium
ATCTTGGGGCGAGGCAACTGCACGCGGCCATGAGTCTTCAGACCCATATGAGAGTCTTCAGCCCTGCACGACAACTCGAAAGTCCTCATCTTCCCAGTGATCCGCGTCGATCCAGAAGAAGGTGAACATCACGTGGCTCCCGGCGGTGCGGTTGCGGGTGTCGAGGTCAGCGACGTATACGCCGAGCCCCGTGTCAACGGTCTCGACGTCGTGCACGTCCTCCCAGGCCCTGCCCCCCGGAGGACCGATGCTCCAATGAACCGTCGCGGGCGCCAGGGTTTCGACGCGCAACGTGTCCCCCACCGTCATCGTCCGAATCTTGTTATTGAAGCGCCACACGGCGTAGGGGGTGCTCGAGCGTTTCTCGACGAGGTACCGTTGGACCGTTTGCGGCGGCTGATCGAAGACGCGACCGTCTTCGATCGAGCGACGCAGCTTGATGTACTCCGCGTGCGCCCACACCAGCGGCCGAGCCGATCCCGAGGCATCGCCTAGAAACAGCTCGCGCTCGGGGATGTCGGCCGCGTCCCACACCTGCTCGGGGATGAGCTGACCATCGCCCGCGAACGCTTCAATGGCCTGCGCGAGCGCCTCCGCGCGTTCGCGCCGGCCAGCCGCCAATTCGTAGTGGCCGCGCTCGCCCGTGAGCAAAGGCCACGCACGGCCGATGCCGGTCCCATCGAACGGGCTGCCGTCATCGTGCTCCCCGTACCCGTCGCCGTTGTAGCGATGCCACGCCGGCCCCCGCGGCGTGTCGACTCGCAGCACCGCGTCAATCACCTTCACGGTATTCACGATGCGCGGGTCGTCCGGCGCGCGCAAACCGAAGCGGACCAGCGCCAGCGCATCGGGACTGACCACCAGCGCGGCTGGCGCGCTGCTCTCCGAGGGTGGACGGTTCTTGATCGGCACGAACCCGTCCTTCGGTGATGCCGCGTCCGCCTGCTCCGGCTCCGCCACACGCACGTAGTAGCCGTCGACCCCACACTGACGCGCGAGCGGGGTGTCCGTGACGTACAACCACGCATCAAGCGAGGCGTGCCAGGCGTCCGCGGTTTCGCGAAGGTACGTGGCCACGCCTCGCTCGTGATTCTCATCGGCGGCGTCGGCCGCCACGAGCAGCGCCGCGATCTCGGCCCCGAGTGTGAAAGGCGAGTAGCCCGCGTCCTCTTCCCACCGATCCTGCGGGCTCACCGGGCCGCCACGGACCAGAAAGCCGGCAGCGCGCCGCACCATCGGCCAGAAATCCTGACGGGCGGCCGGCGTCAGCGCTCCCGCACGGGCAATCAGATCGACCAGGAGGATGGGCAGCGCGGCTTCGTCCATCTGAATCCCGGTCCAGTAGGGCGAGCCATCCAGCCACATGTTCTGGCCCCAATGCCCGTCCGCCTCTTGCGTCACGTGCAGGAACCGCAGGACGCGCCGCGCGTCTTCGTTTGCGCCCGCTGCCAGAAAGCCTCCGCCAGCCTCGACCAGGTCGCGCGGCCAGATGAGGTGATAGCCACCGAGGTCATCGTCACCCTTCTCGAAACCCCAGGGAACCGAGAGGCTGGCGATGACTCCCCCGCGGAACGACTTCGACTCGTGGATCCGCAGGACCGCCGTGCTGAAGTCGACCAATCGCTGCGCCCGCGGATTCGACATGGGCTTCGTCGAGCGCGAGCGGTGCCACCGCTGCCAGCGATCCACATACTCATCGCGGGCCGCGTCAAAACCGTTGATGAGACTCAGGACGGCGCGCTGGCCCGCGGCGGCCGGCGTGGTCGCGAAGGCGAGGGCGAGGACGAAGGGATCTGCGATATCCACTTGTCCAATCACGGCCACGTTGCCGTTCTCCGCGCGCTGGTAGAAATCGACGAGCCGGCCGCGGGTGAGAAGTCCCTGCCACCCGTCGGAGCAGCCGGCGAAGCCAACCGATCGTTCCAGCCACGGCGCCGAGCACGCCAGCGCCAGCGCGTGGCCATCGCGCTCAGCGAAGAACATCGGCACGCCCTTGTAGTCGCCCACCCAGGCCGTGTTGCCCGATCCGCGATTGTTCAAGTGTGGTGCGAGGAGCACATAGAGCCTGTAGTCGCGCGCTTCATCCAGTGCTTCGAAGTGGATGCGTTGCAGCACGACATCAGACGTCGGATCCGTCAGGATTTCTTTATGAACTCTGTACCGCCCATCGGTGGCCGTGTTCTCCAGATGGAACGCCGGAACACCCGGCGCGAGCAATGAAACCTGGGATCGGGTATCGCGCTTTTCCTCCGAGCAGTACGACGCGCCGTCAGTGACGATGAGCCCGAGGTCTCGCGTGCAGGCGGAATCGACATTCGGGTAGTAGATTTCATTCAGGATCCCGTGGCTCAGCGTGAACCACACACGACTGGCGGCGGTGAGCGCGGTGCCGACCCCGCTCTTTGCGCTGGAAGTCCATCGCGGGGGAATGCCGGGCGAGCCGGGCGCATGCAACTGGGTCTGTCCGGGTGACGCGGTCACTGCGATCGCAGGACTATATCAGCTCCACGCGACAGGCGCGCTGGCGGTAGACTGCGGATGCGATGAAGATTCTCGTCATTGATGTCGGCGGCACGCACATCAAGGTACTCGCCACGGGGCGGAAGACGCCGATCAAGATTCCGTCAGGGCCGAAGATGACGGCGAGCTCGATGGTCCGTCGCGTGCGACAAGCGGTCGCAGGCTGGAACTACGACGCGGTGTCGGTGGGCTACCCGGGCACGGTCGTGCACGGAAAGCCCGTGAGCGAACCGCGCAATCTCGGCGGTGGCTGGGTCGGCTTCAAGTACAAGAGCGCGTTCGGGCGGCCGGTCGCCGTCATCAACGACGCGGCCATGCAGGCCCTGGGCAGCTACAGAGGTGGGCGCATGCTCTTCCTCGGCCTCGGCACCGGTCTGGGATCGGCGTTGATCATCAATGGCGTCCTGGAGCCGATGGAACTCGCGCATCTGCCGTACAAAAAAGGACGCACCTACGAAGACTACGTCGGCAAAGCGGGGTTGAAGCGGCTCGGGAAAAAGAAATGGCGTCGTCACGTTGTGGATGTCGTGAACCGGCTCAAGGCGGCACTCGAGGCCGACGACATCGTAATCGGCGGAGGGAACGCGAAGTTGCTCGACACGCTGCCGCCTGGTGCGCGCCTGGGAACGAACGACAACGCGTTTCTGGGCGGCTATCGCTTGTGGAAGACACATGCCTGACATTCACGCTGACGCGCTCGTGTTCTTCGGCGCAACCGGAGACCTGGCGTACCAGCAGATCTTTCCAGCACTCCAGGCTTTGACGCGCAGCGGGCATCTCGACATGCCTGTGATTGGCGTCGCGATGCCCGATTGGACCATCGAGCAGCTGCAGGCCAGGGCGCGCGACAGCGTGACGGCGCATGGAGGCCTCGATGCGGCGGCGTTCGCCGCCCTCGTCGGCCGGCTCTCGTACGTGGCCGGTGACTATCAGGACCCTGGCACGTTCCAGCGATTGCATCATGCGCTGGGCTCCGCCGCGCATCCGGTGTTCTATCTGGCGATCCCGCCCAGCCTCTTCAGCACGGTCGCGACAGGACTGGCGCAGGCAGGATGCGCCGGCCAGGCGCGTCTGGTCGTCGAGAAGCCCTTCGGTCGCGATCTCGCGTCGGCGCAGGCGCTCAACCAGGCGCTCCATGCGGTGTTCGCGGAGTCCGCCATCTATCGCATCGATCATTTCCTCGGGAAGGAGCCGGTCCAGAATCTGCTGTACTTCCGGTTCGCGAACGCATTCCTGGAGCCGATCTGGAATCGAGTCCATGTCGACCACGTGCAGATCACCATGGCGGAGGATTTCGGCGTGCGCGGGCGTGGCCGCTTCTATGAGGAGGTGGGTGCGATCCGCGACGTTTTCCAGAATCACCTTCTTCAGCTGCTCACGATGCTGACGATGGAGGCGCCCGTCGCAAACGACGCGGGGGCCATTGCGGACGCAAAGGTCTCGCTCCTCCGCGCAGTGCGCCCGCTCCAGCCAGGCGATGTCGTGCGCGGACAATACCGTGGGTACCGAGAGGAAGATGGCGTCGCCGCGAGCTCGCAGATCGAGACGTATGTGGCCACTCGATTGTCCGTTGACAACTGGAGGTGGGCTGGCGTGCCGTTTCTGATTCGCGCGGGCAAGTGCCTTCCGCTCAAGGCGACCGAGGTTCGTGTCCGCCTCAAGCGGCCGCCTGTCGCGCTTTTCGGCGATACTGCTGCTTCGGCGAATGAATTCGGCTTCCAGTTGGAGCCCGACGTCTTCATCTCTCTGAACGCGTCGGCCAAGCGGCCGGGCGAGGCGATGGTCGGCCACGACGTGTGCCTCATCGAGCACTCGCACGTTGGCGACGAGATGGCGCCGTACGAGCGGCTCCTGGGCGACGCCCTGCGCGGCGATCGCACGCTCTTCGGGAACGAAGATGGCGTCGAGGCCGCGTGGCGCATCGTCGATCCGGTGCTGGACAACGTCACGCCGCTCGGCGTGTATGAGCCGCGCAGCTGGGGACCGGCGCAGGCCGACCGGCTTGCAGCTGATGTTGGCGGATGGATCGCACCAACGCTTGGCTGAACGGGCTAAAAGCAAAAGCCGGGCGACGCCGCCCGGCTTTTGTCTCGTCTTGAAGGTTGAATCAACATTTTATCACACCTTGCAGCAATCGTGGTCGCAGGCAGTAGCCTCACCGCATGCCAACCATCGAGCTCAACGACTTCGAGATGTACGTCGAAGACCGCGGCGCCGGAGCACCGTTGCTGCTCCTGCACGGCGGTATGGGAATCGGCGCCGACTGGCGCCATCTGTTCCCGGAAGACCCGGACGGATACCGTGTGATCGCGCCGGACCTGCGCGGGCACGGGCGGTCGACGAATCCGTCACGTGCGTTCACCTTCCGCCAGTGCGCACAGGACGTCCTGGCGCTGCTCGATCATCTCGGTCTACCGACCGTCAAAGCGATCGGCATGAGCATGGGCGCAAAAACGCTGCTGCACGTCGCGACCGCGCGTCCGAGCGTGGTCTCCGCCATGGTGCTCATCAGCGCGACGCCATACTTTCCGCCCTCTCTGCGGACGGCGGCGGCGCAGTTCACGCCGGACGCGCTCGACCGCCTGTCGGACGCCGAGCGCGCCGTCCTCCGCGCGCGGCATGTGCATGGTGACGCGCAGATAGCCGCGTTGTACGAGATGGCGCGCGGATTCGCGACGAGCTACGACGACCTCGCGTTCACGCCGCCGCAACTTGGAACGATCACGGCGCGAACGCTGATCGTGCACGGTGACAGGGATCCTCTGTACCCCGTCGAGCTCGGTGTCGAGCTTTACCGGGCCATTCCTCAATCGGCTCTTTGGGTTGTTCCGTACGGAACGCACGGTCCCGTGTTTGGACCGTTGGCCGAGTCGTTTCGAGCTGCGGCGCTGGCGCATCTCTCGAAAACGGAGCAGGTGTGACGCTCTGGAACACCTCCGGCGCTCATCCTCGCGACGCTCGCTGGCGCCAGATGTTACAAGGACTGATATATGGTTGCATCTTTTCGCATGCGATTTCGGATTTGCGGACCTGCGATGTGAGCGTCTTCGAGGCTCTTCGCACCCGCGTTGTCAACTCCCGGGTGGCAGTCCGCTGGTCCCGTCTGGGGTCCGAGACGTTCACGCAGCACCTCGAGCGCGTCTCGTGGAGCGGCATCCCTCAGGTGCATCTCAATCACAACTACCTGATAACCGGAAGCCGTGAAACGTACTGGGTGGATTGGATCCGCGATCGGTTCTTTCCGGACGGCTACGCCGGCGACACGCTTTCGCTCGGCTGCGGGGCCGGCCACCTGGATCGGATCCTCATGCGCCGCGGTTTTGCCTTCCGCTCCTTCACGGGGATCGACATCAGCAAGGGTGCCGTCCGGCACGCGCGGCGGCTCGCGGATGAAATCGCCATGGCGCCGCCGGCCCGGTACGTCGTGCAGGACCTGAACCGGCCCGATCTGGCGTCCAACGCGTTCGACTTCATCTACTTCTTTCAGTCACTGCATCACGTAGAAGCACTGGAGCGCCTGCTCGATCAGTGCCGGCGCGCGCTGCGCCCGACCGGCCTGCTGATGGTCAACGAGTTCGTGGGGCCTTCGAGGTTCCAATGGACCTCCCGGCAGCTCGAGCTCGCCGACGCCATCACCGCGGCGCTGCCGGAGGAGCTGCGACTCGACCTCCGGCATGGAGGCCTGAAGACTGCCGTCGACCGTCCGACGATCAACCAGATGCTCAGATACGATCCGTCGGAGTCAGTGCGATCAGCTGAAATCGAGGGCCTCCTCAAGGAACGGTTCGAGGTCGTCGGCGAATGGAACTGGGGCGGCACGTTGAATCACCTGGTCTTCCAGAACATCGCGGCGAACTTCAAGCAGGACGATGCGTATCATCGATCCGTCATTGAGCGCCTCATTCACGACGAGAACACGCTCATTGAGTCAGGAGTCCTGCCGAGCGATTTCAAGGTATTCCTCGCGCGCGCGAGGCACACGGAGGCCGGTGTGGCCTGACGGCCGATGATCCACGGAGTCGGCGGCGGGTTACTGGCCGGTTTCCCCTGCAAGCTTGGCCGCGTACGCCGTCTGCTTCTCCTTGCGCGCCATGTTTCGCGTCTGCCACGACTTCGACTCGGTCTTCGGCTTCGGCTTCAGTCTCTTGTGCGACTCGCGACTCGGCGGCGTTGTGGTGGATGCCATGTTAATCCCTCGTTCAGCTTGTCTCGGCGCGCGTGAGCACGACGGCGCCTTAAGACTACTTCATCGCCCGGCCTCGGGCGACGCGAGACCGGTGGGCCCGGTCTCGCGCGCGCTGCAGTTGCCGTGCGGGTCAGGCGTGACTGTTATGGCCGCTGGAGTATCGGAATATCGGTGCTGACGCCCCACACATAGGTCCCATACGTCGTGAAGTTGGAGCTCGACCGGAGCACGTACCACGCGCCGGTCGTCGGCCGGTAGACGGCAATGTCGGTCTTGCCGTCACCGTCGTAGTCGCTCGGCACGGGTATGTCCGTCCCCTGTCCCCACTGGTATGTGCCGTATGTGGCGAAGTTGGTGGTCGAGAACAGGATGTACCACGAGCCGGTACTCGGTCGATAGACCGCGACATCGGCTCTGCCGTCCCCATCGTAGTCAGCAGCGACCGGGATATCGACGCTCGTGCCCCACCCGTAAGACGCCGAAGTCGAGAAGTTGGTGCTGGAAAACAGGACATACCACGTGCCGGTCGTCGGCCGGTAGACAGCCAGGTCGGTCTTGCCGTCGCCATCATAATCGGCCGGCACGGGGACATCGGTGCTGGTACCCCACAGGTACGTCCCATATGTCGAGTAGTTGGTTGTCGACAGCAGGACGTACCACGATCCGGTTGACGGGCGGTAGATCGCGATATCCGCCTTCCCGTCGCCGTCGTAGTCGGCCGGCACAGGAATGTCGCTGCTTACACCCCACTGGTAGGAGGCAAACGTCGTGAAATTGGTACTCGACAGCAGCACGAACCACACGCCCGCGCTGGGCCGATAGACGGCGAAGTCGGTCTTGCCGTCGCCGTCGTAGTCACGGGGAACCGGGATGTCGGTGCTGACGCCCCATTGATACCCGGCCGACGTCGTGAAGTTCGAGCCGGACCGCAGAACGAACCAGACGCCGTTCGAGGGGCGGTAGACCGTGATGTCCGCCTTGCCGTCGCCGTAGAAGTCGCCCGTGCTGCTGGCGTTGCTCAGGCGGAATACCGCCTCGTTCGAAGCTGCGCTTTCGGTGCCGAAGCTCACCGTCGTGACCCGGTAGAAATAGGTCGTGTGGGGGGCCACGGAGGAATCAACGAAGGTCGTGGTCAAGATTCCCGACGCCAGCAGCGTCTCTCCGCCGGAGGTGGTGCCGCGATAGATGCTGTAGCTCGACGCGGCGACCGCTCCTGTCCACGAGGCCGACGCCGACGCGCCCGCGCGGACGACGGTCAAGGTTGTCGGCGGTGCGACCAGGACCGATGCCTTTCGCACACGGTGGTTGTTCCTGTCCGCGACATAGACAGATCCCGCCCCGTCGACCGCCACGCCGTACGGGTACTGCAATTGCCCGGCGCTGGCCGCCCCGCCGTCCCCGCCGAAATCGGGGTTCGCGCTGCCCACGACGGTCGCGATCAGACCGGTGCCAGCGGACACTTTCCGGATGCGATGGTTGTACTGGTCGGCCACGTACACGTTACCCCCGGGGTCCACGGCCACGCTCGTCGGGTAGAACAGCTGCGCCGTCGTCGCAGCCACTGTCTCACCGGTGTACCCGGCCGTCCCGGTTCCCGCGAACGTCGAGATCACGCCGGTCGAGGCCGTGACCTTCCGAAGGCGGTGGTTGTTCGTGTCGGCGATGTACACGTTGCCGACCGTGTCGACGGCGACGCCCTGGGGCGTGTTCACCTGCGCGGAGGTCGCTGGCCCACCGTCCCCGGCAACTCCAGCGGTTCCATTACCCGCGACCGTCGTAATCACGGACGTCGCTGCCGTGACCATCCGAATCCGATGGTTGTTCTGGTCGGCGATGTACAGGTTTCCGGCGCCGTCCAGCGCGACACCCGTCGGATAGTTCAGTTCCGCGGCGGTGGCCGCCCCACCATCTCCCAGGAATCCAGCGACGCCAGTGCCAGCGACCGTGGTGATAATCCCCGTTGCAGCCGCCACCTTCCGAACGCGCTGATTATAGTAATCGGCAAAGAAGAAGTTGCCCGAAGCATCCACGGCAATGCCGACCGGCGCGTTGATGCGCGCGGCCGTTGCGAGCCCGCCCTCTCCCGTATAACCGGCGGAGCCAGTTCCCGCGACCGTCGAGATCACGCCGGTGGCTGCCGTCACCTTGCGAATGCGCTCGTTGAATTGATCGGCGATGTACAGGTTTCCAAATCCGTCGACGGCCACGCCGTCCGGGTAGAACAGCTCGGCGGCAGTTGCCTGACCGTCGCCGTTGAACCCAGGCGTGCCGGTGCCGGCCGGAGTCGACAGGGTCAGCGTGGCCACCGACGGCGCCGCGACCTTTCGAACGCGATTGTCGGTCGAGTCCGCGATGTACATGGCTCCTGCGCTGTCGACCGTCAAGCCGGTCGGATACCTCAATCCCCCGGCGGTTGCCACACCGCCGTCTCCTTGAAAGCCGACGTTTCCGCTACCCGCCACGGTCGTAAACCGGCCGTTCGCCACGGTCAGCTTCCGGATCCGGCTGTTGTAGTAGTCCGCGACGTAGACATTTCCTGCGCCGTCGACTGCCACACCGATCGGAAGGCTCACGCGCGCTGACGTCGCAAGCCCGCCTTCACCTGTGAACCCGGCTACGCCGGTTCCGATCACGGTCGAGATGATCCCCCCAGCGACCTTCCTCACGCGCTCGTTGAACTGGTCGGCGATATACACGTTGCCAGACCCGTCAACGGCGACTCCCGACGGGTAGAACAGCTCGGCAGATGTCGCCGGACCGTCGCCGTTGTAGCCGGGGGTCCCATTCCCGGCGATCGTTGCAATGTTGCCGGTCGTCGCATCCACAGCACGAACACGGTGGTTGTGCGTGTCTGCGATGTAGATGTTGCCCGCCGCGTCCACGTTGACACCGTAGGGGTAGCTCAGTTGCGCGGCGGTTGCCAACCCGCCGTCCCCGCCGAATCCGGCGGTCCCATTGCCGGCCACCGTCGTGATCACGCCGGTCCCCACCGCGACCTTCCGTATCCGCTGGTTGTACTGGTCCGCGATGTACAGGTTTCCGTCATGATCGAGGGCCAGGCCGCTCGGGTAGAACAGTCTGGCCGCGGTGGCGGCGCCTCCGTCGCCGAGAAAGCCGGCGACCCCGGTGCCCGCAAACGTCGATATCACTCCAGTTCCCACCGCGACCATGCGGATCCGGTGGTTGTCAGTGTCAGCGATGTATACATTTCCGGCCGCGTCGACTGCCGTGGCCTGGGGATCGTTGACCTGTGCCAACGTCGCGGCGCCGCCGTCTCCGCCGACGCCCGCGGTGCCGGTGCCGGCAAGGGTTGTGAGGACACCATCGGGCGTAGCGGCTCCGACTGTCGTCGTGGCAATCGAGCACCAGAACGCACAGGCCGCGAGCACGGGGAGCGTGGAGGTCACGAGACAAGACGGGTGTGACAACGGCGTGACAAGGCCGACGGAACGTCTGAATCGCATGATTTCCTGCTCCTTGCAGAGTTACTTCTGACGAGTGCACCGGATGCATCTTGCAAAGGAAAATTGCAATCCGCAGTTCGGCGAGGCGTCGCCCGAGCCACGGTCGGTGGCGAAGGAAGAATGTATGCTTCCGTGTCCCTGCAGTCCTGACGGAACTCTGAAGAATTCTAAAGAACGCAATGCACACATTGCCGT
>DASZFS010000400.1:0-5097 GCA_035939575.1 Vicinamibacterales bacterium
CCGATGGCAAACGGCTGATGTCGCATGCGAAGGCGAGGGTGGCCGCGCAGCTCGCTGTAGGTCGACGGGCCGCCCCAGTACTGGATCAGGAAAAGAGTGAGTCGCTCGGTCGCGCCTGAAAGGTCCTCCTCCGGGTAGACCGCGCGCAGGACTTCGTCTTCGGCGACGCGGGAGTAGAACCGTTCGACCAGCAGCCTGAAGGTCTGCTCGCCGCCCGCGAGCTCGTACACGCTCCGGTTCAACACGCGCTGATGCTACGGGCCAATAAGATTTCGCAAATGCGTCAGCAGATGCGCAACCAGTTCCTGGGCACTCTCATCTTTCTGATCGTCCAGTTCTTGCTTGGCATAGCGGTGAACCTCTTCGTCACGATTCCCACCAATCACCCCGGCGCCAACCCGCCCGAATACTTCGGCGGGGTCGTGCAGAGCGTCATCTGGGCGATCCTCCACGGCCACGTGCTGCTCCAGGTCCACGCCGTCCTCGGCCTCCTGCTCGTCCTGAACGCGCTTGGTCTTTTGATCGCTGCCATCAAGACGCGCGCGGGGGATCTCATCTGGGTCGCGTCGCTCGGGTTGTTCGGCGTCCTGGCGGCGGGCTTCAACGGCGGCAGCTTTCTGAACTACAACCAGGACTTCAGCTCGATGATCATGGCGACCTTTTTTGCGTGGGCCGTCATCGCGTACGCGGTCGGAATCTTCCTGACCGGCCGCCCTGGTGCTGTCCCGGCCTCAGCCTGAGGCGACGCCCGCGCCGGCCAGGATCTCGGCCGTCGGCCGCACGATCGCCTGCGCGGCTTTGAGACCGGTCTTCTCCAGATAGCGTCCGACGATTCGGCGTCCGACCGCGTATCCGCCCATATGCGGAATTCCGACCGGCCTCTGCCCCATCCGACCGGCGATCTCATCGCCCAGCACGTACCCGGTCCATTCGGCAAACGAGCTTCCGGTCCCGAAGGCCCCGGTGACCTTGGCGTAAGCGGCGTCAAGCACCGGGCCGGTCACTCCCGCGTACCAGGCGCCGGTCGAATCGGCGCCGCAGACCTCCACCGTGAAAAGCTCGGCGAGGCCCTCCTGGATCACCCACTCCGCCAGGTTGAACTGCGTCTCAACGTTCGGGGTCCTCAAGTTGTGCGCGAGCTCATGCACGCCGCAAGCGCCGATCCGCGTGAGGTTGTAGTCGGTGGGCCACGCCACCATCCAGATGCTTCCGGGTATCGCGCCCATGCCGTAGTAGCCGAGCGTCCGGTCGATGAAGACCTGGTCGTCTGGATTGCCCAGCGTGAGCACGACGTCCACGCGATCGGGATGCCGGATGCCCGGCAGGACAGAGCGTTGGTACTCCCACGCCCGGGCCAGCTCGCGACGGAGCTGGCCCCAGGCATCCGCCTTGACCAACCGCTGCAGGGCATCTGGATAGCGCGCGTCCTCGACGTTGACGCGAAAACCGTCGCCCTGTTCGTGAATCTGCTTCAGCATCTTCATCGGTTCCTCGTCGAACGCCGAGATCCCGCGCATCTCCGCAAGCGCGTCCATGCGCGCCGGCCCGGGCAAGGTGAAGAGGCGCGTCATCGCCGCGGCGTCGTCGTGAACGTCGATCTCGATCTGGTCGCCGGTCGTCAGGTCCATCGACCGTCTAACTGTATTGCTCGAATCGCCCTGCGCTACGGAATGGCGGTCGCGGGGTGCGCTCCCTCCGGCTCCACGCGCGCCGAGAGGCGCTCCATCTCCGGCTCGCTCGGTAGGAACCACGCGATCGCGATGGTGGCAATGACGAGCACGACGTGGGTCATCAGCGACTTCTGCAATCCGATCGAGTCGGCGATCGCTCCGTTGATCGGGATGCCGACGGCGCCGGTCACGAAGCCCAGTCCCATCACGAGGCCCGATGCAAGGCCGGCTCGCTCGGTCATGAGCTGCTGCGCCATCAGGAGCATGAGCGGAGCGGTCGAGGCCGCGAGAACGCCGATGAGGATCGCGCTCGCGAATGCCCACGGTCCTGGGAACGCGGTGTACAGGAGGATGGCCGGCACGCTGAGCACGAGCGTCGCGAGGATGACGGTGCGTCTGCCATAGCGATCAGCCAGCGTTCCGCATCCCACCGTTCCGACCGCGCTGGCGAGCACAAGGGTCGTGGCGAGAGGCCCGTAGAACTCCGGACCATAGCCAAGCTGCTTGTACCAGGTCGGGGTGAACGCCTGGAACACGTTGACTGTCCAGCTGCGAGACATCATCACCCCGATCACGACGGCCAGCGCGAAGACCGGCACGCGCGCGCCCGTCGAGACTCTTCGCGCCGAGCCTGCTGTT
This sequence comes from Vicinamibacterales bacterium, assembly GCA_035939575.1. Lineage (GTDB taxonomy): Bacteria > Acidobacteriota > Vicinamibacteria > Vicinamibacterales > CAVVIG01 > DATKHR01. The sequence goes on from DASZFS010000400.1 coordinate 2,310, forward strand.
TTTTCGATCCGGTCCCGCATGCGCCACAGGAGGTAGCCGCCGGTGATGAGGCCGGGCACGATCAGCACGCCGGTGCCATGGATTCCGAACGCGCCGAACACCAGGATCCCGATGAGCGGTCCGATCGCGACACCGACCGTGCCGGCGGTGACGTAGATCGACATCCCGGCGCTGCGCCGGAACCTGGGCAGCAGCGCGCGGACGTCGAGCGCGCCCAGAGGATGGAAAGCGCCTGACCCAAGTCCTGAAGCAAGCGCGAGGACGAGCAGCAGGGGAAAGCTGGTCACGAAGCCGACCAGCGAGAAGGTCAGCGCGGTCCAGCAGAGCGCGACTCCAGTGAATCGAGTCCCGAACCGATCAGCGAGAACGCCGAACAGGGGCTGAGACACGGCCGCCATGCCGCCGTACGCCAGGCTTACCAGCCCAACCGTGGCAAGGCTGAGATGGAAGCGCCCGATGAGGATCGGGTAGAGCACCGGGATGACGCCGACATAGCTGTCGACGGTTAGATGACCGAGCATCAAAGTCAGCAGCTTGCCGTTGCGCAGAAAGTCCCTCAACGTAACGAATATGAGGGAAAACCCGGATGGTTTTCCCTCATCGCGCGTGCGGCACAGCCGCAGGCGCTGCTCCCATTCCGGTATATCGAAGGGACTTGACTTACTAGTTATTCCCTGCGACGCACGGTGGCGGTCAAGGGCGCCCGGGACGGCCGGAGTAAATCCGGCCTATAAGCGACGTCTTAAGGCTAGGAGTGGCTGTCTCCAAGGCGCCGCCGGTCGGACAGAGCCAGCGCCCGGTCAGCGGCACCGACTCCATCCGCGGCCGTGACTGTCGTGTAACTGAGCCCGAAACCAGGTCGGTGGTAGACGACGCGCCAGGGGTGCAACTGGCGGCCATCCTTGCCCTGGATCCTTACGGCTCCGTCGTAGACGGTCATACCGTCGGAGGCTACCGTTCGTCGCCGCCGGCCGCCATCCTGAAAATTGATGACCGCGCCTCATTGAAATCCAGCCCGGAGCTATCATCGCCCGCGGTGCCCGAGCTCCTTTACCTCAGCCGCGCGGACGTGGAACGCCTCCTCGACATCGACTCGATGCTCGACGCCCTGGCCAAAGCGCTGGTCGTCTTCTCGTCGGGGATAACCTCCGTCCCGCCAAGGGCCGGCGCGCGTGTCGGCGATCGCGGAATCCTGGGCGCCATGCCGGGCTATGTCCCTGGCATCGCGCTCGAGGTGAAGCTCGTCTCGGTGTTCCCGGCCAACCACGACCACGGATTGCCATCGCACCAGGGCCTGATCGCTCTCTTCGACGAGGACACCGGGACCCCGCTTGCGGTGATGGACGGCGCGTACATCACCGCCATCAGGACGGGCGGTACGGCTGCCGTGGCGGCGCGAGAGCTGTCACGGAGAGATGCCTCGATCCTGGCGATCCTCGGCGGAGGCGTGCAGGGCGGTTCGCACCTGGAGACCTTTCCCCGCGTCCGTGATTTCAAGGAAATCCGGATCGCCTCCCGCGACTCCGGCAAGGCGAACGCGCTGGCGTCCCGGCACCCGCGCGCGGTGGTGGCCGAATCTTTCGAAGCCGCGGTGCGCGGGGCGGACGTAGTCGCCTGCTGCACCGACGCACGCGAACCCATCCTGCGCCGCGAGTGGTTGAAGCCCGGCGCGCACGTGAGCTCGGTGGGCGGCACGTGGGGACCGGAGCTCGACGCCGAGACGATCGTCGCCGGACGCGTTTTCGTCGAGTGGCGCGGAGCTGCGACCACGCCGCCGCCGGCGGGGGCTGTCGAGCTCCAGGGTCTCGACGCGTCGAGCCTCACCGAGGTCGGCGAGGTGCTGGCGGGCACCCGGCCCGGACGGGTGTCCGCCGACGAGATCACCGTCTACAAGTCCACGGGCCACGCGGTCGAGGATGCCGCCGCCGCCCGGCTCGTTTACGACCGCGCTCGTGCCGAAGGGGTCGGAATCTCCCTCGTTCTCTAAATCTCGATCACGCGCGAGGGGATCGCGTTGATGATCCGCGTGCCATCGACCCGGCGCTCCGGCTGAGTCTTGCCGTACGGATGCACGTGCCCGTGCACGAGCAGCGTCGGGCGCAGGCGCTGGATGATCCTGTGAAACGCGACGAACCCGACGTGCGCGGCGTCCTCCGCGGGTCCGGCGCCGAAAGGCGGCGCGTGCGTGATCAGGACATCGACCCTGCGACGCCCTGACGGTACGCGTTTCAGGCGGGCCCGGAACTCGAGGTTGATGGCGCGCCATCGCATCTGCGCCTGCGTGTACTGGTTGGGTCCCTCCTTGTACCGCAGGCTCCCGCCCAGGCCCGCGACGCGCAGCCCCTGCACCTGCAGGATCCGTCCGTCGACGTTATCGCAACCCTCAGGCCCGGGTATCTGAACACGGTGGTCAAGCGCGACGAATGTCGTGTCGATTGGCCTCACGTTGGGATCGTGGTTTCCCGGCACGTAGAGGAGTGGCACGTTGAGGCTGCTGAGCAGGTACTCGAGATAGTCAAAGGGAAGATCTCCACAGGAGACGATGAAGTCCGGCCTGAGCGTCTGAAGTTTGTCCCCGAACAGATACTCGTCAATTTCGTCGGCGACCGCGAGGATCCTCATTGGGTTCGCAGGTGCCCGCTTCCCGCTTGATATTCATACGTGCACGCCCGGGCGCCCTGCGCGCGCCCGGCGACCGCCAGGATCCTCATTGGGCTCGCAGGTGCCCGCTTCCCACTTGATATTCATACGTGCACGCCCGGGCGCCCTGCGCGCGCCCGGCGACCGC
>DASZFS010000401.1:0-27216 GCA_035939575.1 Vicinamibacterales bacterium
CGCAGCTCGCGGGCGATCCGCTTGACGATGCGATCTCGCAGGTCAGCCATGGTCGCGCAGCCGTACAGTCCTTTTCTCTATCCTCTTCTCGTACCGCTCGCCCTCGAAGATGTGCTTCACGAAGATCCCGGGCGTGACGACCTGGTCCGGGTCGAGCGCGCCCGGCTCGACCAGGTGCTCGACTTCGGCGATCGTGACGTGTGCCGCCGTCGCCATGACCGGGTTGAAGTTGCGGGCAGTCCGCCGGTAGACCAGGTTGCCGGCCAGGTCCCCCCGCCATGCTTTGACGAAGGCAAAGTCAGCGCGCAGCGGCGCCTCCAGCACGAAGGGCTTGCCGTCGATGATCCGCGTCTCCTTGCCCTCGGCGACGAGCGTCCCATAGCCGGTCGGCGTGAAGAACCCGCCAATGCCAGCCCCCCCTGCGCGGATGCGCTCCGCGAAGGTGCCCTGCGGGACGAGCTCGACCTCCAGCTCACCTGTCAAAAATTGTCTCTCGAATTCCTTGTTCTCCCCGACGTAGGTCGCAATCATCCTGCGGACCTGCCGTGCCCTCAGCAGGATGCCGATCCCGAATTCGTCCACGCCGGCATTGTTGCTGATGACGGTCAGACCCCGCGTCCCGCGCGCATGCAGGGCTGCAATCAGGTTCTCGGGGATGCCGCAGAGGCCGAAGCCGCCCATCATGATGGTGGCCCCGTCGGGGATGCGCGCGACGGCCTCGGCCGCGCTTGTCACAACCTGGTTCACGTCCCCGGTATTCTATCAAGTAACATATCGCTCCCCGTGACCCCAGACCTCGAGCAGGCCATCATCTTCCACGAAGCGATCGTCGCCGAAGGCGGCAAAGCCCTCGTCGGGTACGACACCGCCAAGGCCCTCGCCAACGTCGTCCTGATGTCGGAGATTCCGACGTCGTACGACAAGCGGGAACAGCGCCAGGTCAACGCCGGCAATCTGTTGCTGCGCGGCGTGCCAGGCGTCGGCAAGACGTTCTTCGGCGTGATCCTCGCGGCGATCAGCGATGCGAAGTTCGTGCGCCTGCAGGGGCGCGCGGATCTCCAGCCGACCGAGGTGGTCGGCTTCCAGATGATCAACCCGGCGACCGGCGAGCTCATGACCGAGTTCGGTCCGCTCGCCGAGGCGGAGGTCATCCTTCTGGACGAAATCAACCGGATTCCCCTGAAGTCACAGAGCGCGTTTCTCGAGGGGCTTCAGGATCGAACCATCACCGTCGGCAAGCAGACGTACGAGATGCCGACGTTCAGCTTCGCGATCGCGACGATGAATCCGGTGGAGCTCGGACAGGGCACCTTTCCCCTGTCGGAAGCGGCGACCGATCGCTTCGCCATCATGATCAACATCGGCTACCTGCCGCCTGACGAGGAGGCGAAGCTGGTGCACTTCGATTTCAAGCGCGTCCGGCTGAACCCGCTGATGACGAAGGAGCGGATCATCCAGCTGCGGAGCGCGATCAACCAGGAGGTGTTCCTGCACGAGCGGTTGGGCGCCTACATCCAGCGGCTCGTCGCCGCGACGCGGCCGTACAACCCGGACACCGACTGGCACACCCACTCGCCGTCCGAGCTCGTCGAGCACGGGGTCGACCTGGGCGCCTCCCCCCGCGCCATCATCTGCTGGGGCCGCCTCGCGAAAGTCTGGGCGCTGCTCGTTCGGCGGCGGACCGAGGTCTACCCCGAGGATATCCAGGATCTGGCGCAGTACGTCCTGCCCCATCGCATCTGGCTCGGTCCGCATGCGGCGAGCCACGGCCTGACGACCGAGTCGGTCATCGCGGACGTGATCGAGAAGGTGCCCATTCCGTGAGAACGCGGGAGACCGACGTCGAGCCATTCGTCAACCTGTCCGAGCTGACCGAGATCGAGCTGCTGATCCTCCGGCGGATGCGGGAGTACACGGTCGGCGAACACCGCAGCCTCTTTCACGGCACGGGATTCGACTATGTCGGGCTCCGGGACTGGCAGGCGGGCGACCGGATGTCGCAGATCGACTGGGCCCAGTCCTCGCTCACGAATTTCAGCCCGATGATCGTCCGCGACTTCGAGCAGCCGAGCACGGCCTCGGTCGTCGCCGTCGCCGATGGATCGCTCTCCACCCGGTGCGGGATCGACGGCGTGCCGATCGCGGCGGCCATCGCGCGAGCCATCGGCACGATCGGCATGTCAGCCGTCTTCTTCCAGGACATGTTCGGCCTCATCACGTTCGACGCCCGGTTCGAGGAGCTCGCCGCCATCCGGCCGCGCATCGGCAAGAACCAGGTCATCCACTGCCTGGAGGCCTACCAGTTTCAGAAGGGCTTGCAGCCGCTGAAGCGCGCCGATAGCCTGAGCATGTCGCTCGCCGGCTTCATGCGGAAGACCTCGATGGTGCCGGTGATCTCCGATTTCCTGTTCGACGCCCCGGACGACGTGCTGCGGGAGCTCGGACAGCTCAACTCGGTCCACGACGTCTTCATCGTTCTCATCGACAGCGCGTTTGCGTTCGAGCTGCCGCCCGTGTCCGCGGGATGGATCGAGGCGTTCGACGTGGAAACGGGTCAGGCGCGCGTCATGTCGCGGGGGTCGCTTCGCTCGCTATCGGCGAGGACCCGCGCATGGCAGGACGACGTGGCGCGACAGGCCAAGGCGCATGGGATGGACGTGCTGCGGATCGGCGTCAACGACCAGGAGACCGCCATCGCGATGAGCGTGTTCATTGCCGAGAGGCGCTTGAGAAAAGTCTGACCACGAAGGCACGAAGCGCGAAGACACGAAGGCACGAAGACATGAAGACACGAAGGATGAGGATGGGCATGGGGCGCATGGGGCAAAGTACGGTGTGTGCGGTCGCGCTGGTTGGCGCGTGCGCGGGGCAGGCGCTGGCGCAGAACGTGGAAACCGACCCGCTCCAGTGCTGGTGGCGGACCAGCGCGGGCGCGATCCGCGTCGGCGAGTCGTTCTCAACGGTCCTCACGTGCGCGGTCATCGATACACCAGACGTCAAGGTCGTCGTCGATGAAGCCCGGCTGGAGCCATCGGTCGCGCAGTTCCCGCCGTTCGAGGTAACCGGCGGATCGCACGCCGCCGACCTGCGGAGCGGCGACCGGCGCTTCTTCCAATACGAGTACCGGCTGCGCCTCGTCGCCGAAAACCTCTTCGGCAAGGATGTCGCCCTGCCGGAAACCAAGCTGAGCTACCGCGTCCAGAGCCGCATCGTCCAGCGTCAGGCGGGCGGCAAAGGCCGCGACGAATCGATCGCGGGGCGCGATCAGACCTACGTGCTGCCGCCGTTGTCATTGCGCCTCCTGTCGCTCGTGCCGGGCGACGCGACCGACATCCGCGACGCGTCAAGTGAGACGTTCGCTGACGTCGATCGCCGCACCTTCCGCGCCAGCCTTTTCGTCGTTGTCGGCGGCGTGCTGTTCGCGATCGCCGCGCTGATTGGCGTGTTGACGATCGTGCGTCTGCTGCTGCGGGCCCGGAGGCCCGCTACGGCCGCGGAACGTCTGGTCGGCGACGGCGCGATCCTGCGCGGCGTAGGCCGCGAGCTTGCAGCGGTGCAGCGGCAGCGGGAGGATGGCGGATGGACCACGGAGCTGGCGGCGCGCGCGCTGACCGCGCTGCGGATCGTCGGCACTTACGCGCTCGGCCGGCCTGCAGCCCGCGCGCTGAGTAATCAGCAACAGGGAGCCGGCCGCGACGTCCCGGCCGCCCGCCCCCAGTCGGACGGCCGCATCATCGTGCAGGTTGGATGGCCAAAAAGGAAGCAGATCGCTATCTCGGGCGCGGCGACCGCGCGGACCGTCGCCGATGCCATCGCCCAATCGGTGAACGGCCGCCAGCCGGGCGAGCTCGAATCGGTGGAAGAAGCGCTGTCGCGCTTCACGGCCGCGCAGTACGGGCGCTCGGACAATGGCGCGAAGGATTCGGCGCTCGACGCCTCCGCGCTGGACGAATCGCTGCGGGCGGGGCAGCAGGTGTTGCGGCGTCTGAAGTTCGAGCAGTCGTGGCTGATGAAGCGGCTGTGGCGCCATCGGCGGACCGTCATCGTAGAGAGGCGGGTGTGGTCCCACTGACCGCGGTCCCGGCCGCGCTGCGGCGGACCGTCCTCGACTGGCGCAACCTGCGAACAGCCGATCTGCTGTTCACGCACCGGGATACCGCCGTCGTGGCGTTCGTGCTGCTCGTCGGGCTCGCAGTGGCCCTGCTCGTGCTGCGTGCGATGACGAGCCGCAGGGCGGGCCGGACGCAGGTGGCCCTGCCCGCCGTGCTCGACTGGGGCGGCGCGTCTTGGCTCTCGATCGTGCGGCACGGGGCGCTGCTGCTCTTTCTGGCCGGCCTGCCGTTCTTCGTCATCGCGCTCGCGGACCCCTACTCGGCGCTCACGCACCAGGACGTGTCGTTCCCCGGCCGACGCATCGCGCTGATGATCGACGCGTCGTCCAGCATGATGGCGCGGTTTCCAGCGGCGCAGCTCAATAAGAAAGCGCCGAACGAAGCCACCTTCTTCACGACGGTCGCCGCCGCGGAGACCTTCATCCGGCAGCGCATGGCCGGCAAGTACCACGACCTCATCGGGCTGGTCGAGTTCGGGGACGAGGCCTACGTGGTGACGCCGTTCACAACTGACTACGACAACATCCTGCTCAGCCTGTCGCTGGTCGGCGACTGGACCGAGTTCATGAAGTTCCCCGATCAGGGGACGACAATCGGTCTGGCGATGGAGCAGAGCATCCAGCTGTTTCGCGCGTTCAACTTCCTCGAGGCAGCCGGCAACCTGATGCTGATCTTCAGCGATGGACAGGACACGCAGGTGATGATCCACGGCAAGCCCGTCTCCGAGGTATTGAGGCTCGCCGTCGAGAACAAGATCCCGGTGTATTTCATCCGGACGAGCTACAACAAAGGCCTGGGCGGCGTGCTCCCCGACGAAATCTGGAAGCCGGCGGTCGAGGCCACCGGTGGGCGGTTCTATCCGGCTGGAGACGAGGCGACCATTCTGAACGCGATAAAGGACATCGACCGCCGGTCGGCCGGGCGCGTCGAGATCAAACGCTACAGCTCACAGCAGCCGCGGTTCGCGCCTTACGCGTTCATGGCAGCGAGCTTCTGGACATGCGCGTTGCTGCTGCAGCTGACGGTGCCGTACTTCAGGAAGTTTCCATGAGACCAATCATCGTTCCCGCATTGCTCGCTGTCGCGCTCGCCCTCGGCGGCAGCGTCTTCTGGACCATCGGCAAGGCCGAGCAGCGGCTGGCCGACGCTCACCGCGACCTGGCAATGCTGCAATATGCGGACGCGAGCGCGGAATCGGATGCCACGGCCGCCGTGCGGCCGATTGCGCAACGGGTGGCCGGCATCGGCGGCGCCGCGCAGATGGATGCGCGCGAGCTGCACGCGACCGCCGACTACTGGCAGGCGCGGTATCCGGACCTCGAGCCCAAGCGGGATGCCGGCGGCTCCGTGACGGAGACCGATCCGGAGGTGCTGTTCCTCGCCGCGAACGCCGCGTTCCGCGCCAGCCAGACCGACGCCGATCGCAACACCGCGCTGCGGAAGCTCGACGCCACCGTCAAGAGCTACGCCGACGTGCTCAAGACCGCGGCGGCGCCTGTCGATGCCGCGTACAACTACGAGTACTCGATCCGCGTGCGCGATGCCCTGGCCAAGCGGTCCCCGGCGCAGGCCAAGGCCGCTGCCGCGAGAGCCGCGGCCGATGCTGACACCGACCTGCCGGCCGGGCCCACGCTGCATGGCCGGCCGGGCGGGCCACCGGCCAAGAGCGACATGGCGCAGTTCAAGATCGTGATCCCGAAGCGCGGCGAGGAACGGAAGGACGATCCGCAGGCTGGAAAAGGGAACGTCAAGGTCCGCAAGGGTTAGTGGACTGATGTGCTGACAGGCATCGACCTCAACACCGTCCGGTTTGCCGACCCGATCTATCTCTGGGTCCTCCTGGTGCCGGCCGCGCTGGTGGTCGTGTGGATCTGGCAGCTGGCTCGGCGGCGGCGCGACGCGCGGCGCTTCCGCCAGCACCGGCGGCTGCCGGTGCGCGAGCGGTTCCCCATCTTCGGCGGGTTGATGTTCTGGCTCTGCCTGATCGTCGCCAGCGCGCTCACGATCCTCGCGCTGGCGCGCCCGACCGCGGAGATCTCGCTCTTGCGGACGGCGGGCGTCGATCTCGTCATCCTGCAGGACGGGTCGGCGTCCATGCGCACGCGCGACGTTGCGGGCGACCGCTGGCAGCGGTCGATCCGGTTTCTGCGGACGCTCGGCGAGTCGCTCGGCTGGCGGGACGACCGCATCGCGATGGCGCTCTTCGCGCATATCGCGGCCCCGCAGGTACGGCTCACCAAGGATCCGAACACGTTCTTCTTCTTCCTCGATCACCTGAACCAGGAATCGCCGTTCCGCCTCGAGGACGACACGACCTGGGACACGAACATCGAGCTCGGCATCGCCTGGGGGCTGCGCCTGATTGAGCGGGACGAGGAGCTGTACGGCAAGAGCCCGAATGCGAAGGCGTTCGTGCTGATCTCGGACGGTCAGGCATGGACGGGACAAGTCGCGCGGTCGCTGCAGCTGGCCAAACAGCGGGGCCTGCCGGTCTACGTCGTCGGCGTCGGAACCTCGGCGGGCGGTCTCATCCCCGAGCCCGCGAACAAGACGCCGACCACGACGCCGGAGCCCCCGATTCGCTCGGTGCTCGACCGCACGTCGCTCGCGTTGATTGCCAGCGCGGGGGGCGGTGACTACATGGAGCTCGACCGGGAGGGCGACCGCGAGATCGCCAACCACATCATCGACGCGGCGCGCCGCCGGGCGGGGTCTCGGGGATTGCAAGTCGGCACCGAGGAGCTCTACTGGAGGTGCCTCGCGGCCGCGGCGGTCTTCCTCGCCCTGGGCGTGCTGTTCATGCAGGAGCGCGCCGAGCTGGCGCTGCAGGCTGCTGGCGCCGGCGCCGCGCTCGCACTCGTCTGGTCCCTCACGCGATAACCTGAAGCGGCGGCTGGCCCGCGGCGAACGCAGGCGTAAACTAGGGGCGATGAAACCTGTGTCCTCGAGCCCGCTCGCATGGACAGCGGCCGCCCTCTGCGCGGCGGCCATGGCCTGCTCCCGACCCGCGTCAACGGGCGGGGCGACGGCCGCACCGACAGCCGCCGGCGCCACGGAGTTCCTGAAAAACGCCAGCCAGACACTGTTGAAGCTGAGCATCGCGCAAGGACGCGCGGGCTGGACGCAGCAGACGTACATCACGGACGACACCGAGGCGATCGCCGCGCGGGCCAATCAGGAGTTCATCGATGCCGCGGCGAGGTTCGCGAAGGAGGCGGCAAAGTTCGATCGCGTGGATGTCTCCCCGGAGGAGCGACGCCAGTTGAGCCTCCTGAAAGTCGCGCTCGTCATGGCCGCGCCGGACAACCCCGGCGAGTCCGACGAGCTCACGTCCATTGCCGCGCGCCTCGAGTCGACCTACGGCAAAGGCAAGTGGTGTCCGGACGCGACGAACTCGAGCAAGGCAGCTTCGTCCGAAATGTCCCATTGCAGGAACATCGACGACGTGACGCGCATCATGGCGACGTCGCGCAACGAGAAGGAGCTGCGCGCGGCGTGGGAAGGCTGGCACACGATCGCCCCGCCGATGCGCAAGGACTACACGCGCTTTGTCGAGCTGTCGAACAAAGGCGCGAAGGAGCTCGGATTCGCCGACACCGGCGCGATGTGGCGCGCGAAGTACGACATGCCACCCGACGCGTTCACGAAGGAGCTCGACCGCCTGTGGGACCAGGTGCGGCCCCTCTACCTGAAGCTGCATGCGTACACGCGGCTGAAGCTGCACGAGAAATACGGCGACGCCGTTCCGGCGACCGGGCCGATTCCGGCGCATCTCCTGGGAAATATCTGGGCGCAGGACTGGTCGAACATCAACCCCATCGTCGCGCCGGCGAACGCCGGCGCCGGCTATTCGCTGACCGACATCCTCAAGGCGCGCAAGCTGTCCGCGGTCGACATGGTGCGGACCGGCGAACGCTTCTACACGTCGCTCGGGTTCGATCCGCTGCCAAAGACGTTCTGGGAGCGGTCGCTCCTTGTGCGGCCGCGCGACCGCGAAGTTGTCTGCCACGCGAGCGCGTGGGACATCGACTTCGAGTCCGACGTGCGCATCAAGATGTGCATCGAGCCGACCGCGGAGGACTTCACGACGATCCACCACGAGCTCGGCCACAACTTCTATCAGCGCGCGTACAAGGATCAGCCGGTCATCTTCCGCGACAGCGCGAACGACGGCTTCCACGAAGCGATCGGCGACACCATCGCGCTGTCCGTGACTCCCGAGTATCTGGTCAAGATCGGCCTGCTCGGCAAGGCGCCAGACGCGTCGCGCGATCTCGGTCTCCTGATGACGCGCGCGCTCGAGAAGATCGCGTTCCTGCCCTTCGGCCTGCTGATCGATCAGTGGCGGTGGAAGGTTTTCGCCGGCGAGATCGCTCCGGCCAACTACAACGCCGCCTGGTGGGAGCTGCGACTGAAGTATCAGGGGATCGCGCCGCCGTCGCCGCGCGACGAAACGTTCTTCGATCCCGCAGCGAAGTACCACGTGCCGGACAACACACCGTACACGAGATATTTTCTCGCCGACATCCTCCAGTTCCAGTTTCATCGCGCGCTGGCCAAGACGGCCGGGTGCACGCTGCCGCTCCATCGCTGTTCGATATACGAGAGCCGGGACGCGGGTCGCCGCCTGAACGCCATGCTCTCGATGGGGCTTTCGCGTCCGTGGCCGGAGGCGCTCGACGCGCTGACGGGATCGAAGGAGATGGACGCTACCGCGATCCTCGACTATTTCGCACCGCTCTCGACGTGGCTGGATGAACAGTTGAAGGGCAAGCCCGTTGGTTGGTAGAAACAAGTGGAGGTTGGAATGACCGTTCTCGACCTCATCGGGTCGCGCGCCGAGGTGTACTCCATCCGCGATGACGCGACGGTTCACGACGCGGCGCGGTATCTTCGCGAGCAGCGGGTGCGGGCGGTCGGCGTCCTGGACGCGCAGGGCGCGCTCGCCGGGGTGATCTCCCAGAGCGACATCTCGGACAAGGCAGCCGCCGAGAACAAGTGCCCTGCCTGGATGCGGGTCAGCGAGATCATGAGCACCCGCCTCGTCACGGTTACGCCGGATCGATCCGTGGCCGACTGCCTGCGGCTGATGGAACAGCACGGCATCTACCACCTGCTCGTCGTGGACGGCGAGGCGCGCTATCGGGGCATGCTGTCGGTGACCGACCTGCTGCAGGTCATCGCGTCGGACGAAAAGTCGCGCGCCGATATGCTCGAGGCCTTCCTGTTCGAAAGAACCGGGGGACGCTGACACTCGTCTTAGCACCTATGAGATCGCGTTTCTTCGTCGCCTTGCGTGTCTTCGTCGTCGCCCTGTGGATCGTCTTTTGCGGAGTTGGCGCCAGCGCCCAGACCGACCTCGACGCGTTCATGCGTCAGGTGCTCGCGACCCGGGACGAGAATTGGAAGAAACTCCAGCAGTATGTCCTCGACGAGCGCGAGAACATCGACCTGCGCGGACCGGGCCGCACGCCCGTCTGGGGTGAGCGCCGCGAGTACACCTGGTTCATCCGTGACGGATTCTTCGTTCGCAGCCCCCTCAAGTTCAACGGCGTCACCGTCGGGGAAACCGATCGCCGCAAGTACGAAGCCGACTTCCTGAAACGCCAGCAGGGGCGCGAGCGCAGGCGCGCTGGCGGCCAGGCCGCCGACGCGCCGCCGTCCGACGTCGAAGGCCTGCTGCGCCAGACCCGCGAACCTCAGTTCATCTCGTCGGCCTACTTCCTCCGCTTCCGGTTCGAGGAGGGCAAGTACGCGCTCGTCGGTCGAGAGAAGCTGGACGCCCCGGGGCCGATCGACGTGCTTCGCATCGAGTATTACCCGGCCAATCTCTTCCGCGGCACGGATCGCCGCCGTGAGGCTTCCGGCGCCACCGACGCCGACAAGGCGTACGACGCGGAATTCCGCCGCCTCATGAACAAGACCGCGCTCGTCACGTTGTGGGTCGAGCCCACCGCCCACCAGATCGTGAAGTACACGTTCGACAACATCGCGTTCGACTTCCTGCCGGCGCAGTGGCTGGTCCACGTCGACGACCTGCACGCGTCAATGACGATGAGTCAGCCGTTTCCCGACGTCTGGCTGCCCAACGCCCTCGAGTTCCAGGCGGCGATGTCGCTCGCTATCGGGCAGTTCGATGCCCGCTACGGCATCGAGTACCACGATTACCGTCGCGCGGACGTCACCACGAAGGTCACCATCCCCAAGGACGGGAGGTGATTGCCCTCGTCGTCGCGGCTGCCCTGCTGCTCCAACCAGCGCCGGGCCGTTCGGAGACGATCGTCGGCATTCAGGTCCACGGCAACACCGTCACGACCGACGACGAAGTCCAGCGCGCCGCGGCGATCCAGGTCGGCGACCCGCTGGAGGCCGACACGCTCGAGAAGGTGAGCGCGCGCCTGCGCGCGGCGAAGCGCTTTCAAAGCGTCCAGGTCCTCAAGCGCTTTGCGTCGATCGACGATCCGACACAGATTCTCCTCGTCATTGTCGTGGACGACGGGCCGGTACGGATCGAGAGGACCGGAGACCCCGATCAGCCCACGCGAGTCGTTCGCAGCCACGGGTCGCCTCTCATGTTCCTGCCGGTGCTGAGCTTCGAGGACGGCTACGGGTTCACGTACGGCGCGAGGTTCGCCTGGCCCGAGCCCGTCGGCAAGCAGAGCCGCGTCTCGTTCCCGCTCACGTGGGGCGGCGAAAAGCGCGCCGCGGCGGAGCTCGAAAAAAACCTGGAGGGAGGACCGCTGGACCGCGTCGAGGTCGGCGTGTCGGCGTCCCGGCGCACCAACCCGTTCTATGACGTGGACGACGGCCGCGTCCGACTATGGGCGCGCGGCGAGCGTGATATCGTCCGGTGGGTACGCGCGGGCGCGACCGTGGGATGGCAGCGCGTGACATTTCCCGGCGTGGCCGCACCTGGCGTGGCCGCTCCCGGCGCGGCCGCTCCGGGCACCGCCGCCAGCGGCGATCGCTTCGCCCATGCCGGCGCCGACGTTGTGTTCGACGCGCGGGCCGATCCGATCCTGCCCCGCAACGCCGTCTATGCCCGCATCGCAGTCGAACATATCGCAGGGGCGAACCGGATGGATCTCGATGCCCGCGGCTACGTGGGGCTTATCGGCCAGGCGATCCTCGCCGTGCGCGCGCAGCGGAGCGATGCCGACCGCGCGCTTCCGCCGTATCTGAAGCCGCTGCTTGGCGGCATGTCCAACCTGCGCGGCTTCAGGACGGGCACCGCCGCGGGCGACGCCCTCGTCGCCACGTCGGCCGAGCTCATCGTGCCCCTCACCTCGCCACTGTCCTTCGGCCGCATCGGTGTCAACGGTTTCACCGACGCCGGCACGGCCTACGACCACGGCCAGCGGCTGTCGGATCAAACATGGCGGCAAGGCATTGGCGGAGGCGTGTGGTTCTCCGCCGCGTTCGTGCGCCTGAATGTCGATGTCGCGCACGGTCGTGGGGCGTCGACGCGCGTACACCTAGGTGCGAACGTGAGCTTCTAATGTGAAGCTGGCGCTTCTCGCGTGCTTCGTGACGACGATGAGCGCATGTGGGCAGTGCGACTCCAACCCCACTCAGCCGTCTCCCCCGGGGACATCAGCGACGTCGTTGACAGTGAACGGCGTCGTTCGGACGTACCGGTTGCACGTCCCCGGCAGTTTTCAAAAGAACGCAAGCGCGCTCGTCGTGGTCTTGCACGGCTCCGGAGGCAACGGCCTTGGAATGGAAGTCGGGACCGGGTTCAGCAGCCTCGGCGACCAGATGGGGTTTGCCGTGGTATACCCGGACGGGTTGTTCGAGTCGATGGGCGGCCAGACGAATTGGGCGTACTTCTTCAATGACTTCACGGACGACGTCGCGTTCATTCGACAGCTTCTGCAGGCACTCCAGGCCAGCATTCAGTTCGATCCGAGACAGGTCTACGTAACGGGCTTGTCGTCGGGCGCCTTGATGTCCCATCGCCTTGGCGTGCAGCTCGCCGATCGTGTCGCAGCGATTGGCGTCGTCGAGGGCGCCCTCTTCTCAAGTGTGACGTCGAGCGGTGCGCCGGTTCCCGCGCCGGTCGCACCGGTCTCGGTGCTGATGCTCCATGGCGATCGCGATACGACGATTCCGTTGTGCGGCACCCCGACGTTCGCTTCGCAGGATCGTACATTCACATTCTGGGCAGGTTCGCTGTCGTGCTCGAGGCTCGATTCGGCAGATCCGATCTGCGACGGCCAGGGCAACATCACGCCAGGCACAGAGAAGAGCGCCAGCGGGTGCGCCGCCAACACCGAAGTCAGGTTCTACAGGCTGATCGGCGGTACGCACACGTGGAACACGGTCCCCATGAACATCCCTGGGCAGGCGCCGTTCAATCCTGGCTTCGACGCCTCCACCGGAACGACGACGACAGACATCCTGTGGCGTTTCTTTGCCGCGCACCCCAAGTCGTGAGCCGACAGCGTCAGGGTTTTGGCGGCGCCACGGTCAGCTTGTCCACGACGCTGTCCACACCCTCGACCTGCTTCGCGATGGCGACGGCCTTCGTGCGCGCCGCGTCGCTGACCACCGTGCCAGACAGCGTCACGACGTGCTTGTCGGCGTTGACCTGGATATCGCTGTTCCGCAGCGACTCATCGCCCATGAATTTCGTCCTGATGCGCGACGAGACCCAGCCGTCGGTGAGCACCTCGTCCGTCTTGCTCACGCCTGCCTTCGTCTTCTCCGCGACTTTCACGCCGACGTCCTTCGATTTCTCCCCGACCTTCACTGCGCCTGACTTCGTCTTCTCGGCGGCCTTTCCCGCCGTGTCCTTCACTTTTGACTTGGCGCCGTCTCGCGTGACGAGCTTGTTCTCGACACGTGAGATACCCGGCACCATCGCCAGCTGCTCCGCGGCCGCCCGATCGGCGCCGTCGGCCACGATCCCGGTGAGCGTGGCCACGTCGCCGTCGACGGTCACCTTGATGGCGTCGGCCTTGAGTACGGGATCGTTCGCGATCCTTCTGGCGATCTGTTCGTCCAGGGGCGGGCTGTTCTGGACCTGCGCCGCCACCCCGACGGCCAGCATCGCGGCTATGACTACACTACTGAGTTTCATCGTTGCTCCTTCAGAAGGCGAGATCATCATCATCAATTGTCAGCCAAGGCACGCACCGGCGTCACGCCTGCTTCCTGAGCTCCAACTTGGCGACAGCTTCCTGATGGACCTCGTCCGGGCCATCAGCCAGACGGATCGTCCTCGTATGAGCCCACGCGGCGGCGAGAAAGAAGTCGTCGGATACACCTGCCGCGCCGTGCGCCTGGATCGCGCGGTCGAGGACGCGGAGCGCCATCCTCGGCACGACGACCTTGACCATGGCCAGCTCGCCGCGAGCGGCTTTGTTGCCTACTGTGTCCATCAGATGGGCCGCCTTCATCGTAAGCAGCCTCGCCTGCTCGATCTCGATCCGCGACTCGGCGATGGCCGCGCGAATGGTGCCCTGCTCCGCGAGCGGTCTGCCAAACGCGACGCGCGCCGTCACGCGCCGGCACATGGCCTCGAGCGCTCGCTCGGCCACCCCGATGAGCCGCATGCAGTGGTGGATGCGACCGGGGCCGAGCCGGCCCTGGGCGATCTCGAAGCCGCGGCCCTCGCCAAGCAGCATGTTCGACGCCGGCACGCGCACATCCTCGAACGTAATCTCCGCGTGCCCGTGCGGCGCATCGTCGTACCCGAAAACCGGCAGCATGCGGCGTACGGTGACTCCAGGGGCGTCCATCGGCACCAGGATCATCGACTGTTGGCGGTGCGACTCGGCCGCCGGGCTTGATTTGCCCATGAAGATCGCAACGGCACACCGCGGATCGCCGGCGCCAGACGTCCACCACTTACGGCCGTTGATCACGTAACTATCGCCATCGCTGACAATCGCCGACCTGATGTTGGTCGCGTCCGACGACGCGACGTCGGGCTCTGTCATGGCGAAGCAGGAGCGGATCCGTCCTGCGAGCAGCGGCTCGAGCCACCGCTCGCGCTGCGCGGGCGTCCCGTACCGCACGAGGACCTCCATATTGCCCGTGTCGGGAGCCGAGCAATTGAACACTTCCGGCGCGAATGGGGCCGCGCGCCCCATGATCTCGCAGAGCGGCGCGTACTCCACGTTCGTGAGGCCCGCGCCGTAGCTGCTCTCCGGGAGGAACAGGTTCCAGAGGCCGCAGGCGCGCGCCCTGGTCTTCAGGTCCTCGACGATCGGCACCGGCTGCCACCGGTCGCCCTCGCGAATTTGACGGCGGAACGTGGCTTCGTTCGGGTAGATGTGCTCGTCCATGAAGGACACGAGGCGGCGCTGGAGATCCATGGCCTTGGCCGAGTGGTCGAAATGCATTGGCGGATGATAATTTAGCGCCGGTGGAAAACGATACACGCGCGGTCCGTCCGGGTGAGGAGTTGGATCGCGCCCGGCTGGTCGACTGGCTGCGCCAGCGGCTGCCGGCGTGTGGCGTCATCGACGGTGCGACGCTGGACGGCACTGGCGAGCCCCAGCTGACCCAGTTTCCCGGCGGCCACTCCAACCTGACCTATCTTTTGACGTTCGGCGACACGGAGGTGGTCGTCAGGCGGCCGCCCTTCGGACCTGTGCCGCCGACCGCCCACGACATGGCGCGGGAATTCCGCTGGCTGTCCGAGATGCATCGCGTCTTCCCGCTGGCGCCGCGTCCGTACCTGCTCTGTGAAGACACAACCGTGATTGGTGCGGTGTTCTACGCCATGGAACGCCGGCGAGGACTGGTCGTGCGGGCAGCAGAACCGCCCATGCTCGCGGACCAGCCGTCGGCGCGGCGCGCGGTCAGCACGGCAATGATCGACACCCTCGCGGATCTCCACGCCGTGGATGTCGCCGCGGGGGCCCTGGGCGGACTGGGCAAGCCCTTGGGGTTTGTCGAGCGCCAGGTTCGCGGATGGAGCGAGCGCTGGGTGCGCTCCCGAACGACCGCGCTGCCGGCCATGGATGCGCTGGCGGGGTGGCTGCACGCACATCTGCCTCCCGATCCGCCAAGCCCGACCGTGGTGCATGGCGATTTCAAGCTCGACAACGTCATGCTCGACCCCAACGATCCCGCGCGCATCGTCGCTGTGCTCGACTGGGAGATGAGCGCGTTGGGCGATCCGCTGGTTGACCTTGGCATTCTGCTCGCGTACTGGTCACCCACCTCGCCACCTGAGCAGCGCGACGCCCTGACGACCGTTACCGACCAGCCGGGGTATCTGACACCAGCCGAGATTGTGGCGCGCTACGCGCAGCGGTCCGGGCGCGATGTCTCCAACGTGCGGTACTACGAGGTCTTCGCGCTGTTCAAGATCGCGGTCGTCATCCAGCAGATCTACTATCGATGGTCTACCGGCCAGACCAGCGACGAGCGCTTCCGGAACTTCGACGCGCGGGTGGCATATCTCGCAGACCACGCCGCCAGGTTGGCGAGTCTATAGGCTAGAATCGACGCATGCGATTCTTTGTTGCTGTGCTGGCGTTCGCCGGCGTTCATGCCGCCGTTGTCGGGGGCGCCCTGACCGCGCGCGCGATTCAAAATGCACCCAAGACCACCTGGGACGGTGCGTACTCGGAAGCGCAGGCCAAACGCGGCGAGGCGCTGTATTCCAAGTCGTGCGCATCGTGCCACGGTCCGGACCTCTCCGGTGTCGACGCCGCCCCGTCCCTGACCGGAACGGAGTTCAACGCCGGCTGGAACGATCTGACGCTCGACGATCTCTTCGAGCGCATGCGGACGACGATGCCGGCTGACGGCCCCGGCTCGCTCGAGCGCCAGCAGTACGCGGACATCCTGGCGTTCATTCTCTCGAAGGATGGTTTCCCAGCAGGCCAGGCCGAGCTGCCTGCCGAGAACCAGACGCTCAAAGGGATCAAGCTCGTCGCGCAGAAGCCATGACCAGCAGGCGTTCGATCTTCCCTGTGACGGCAGGCCACCGATATTCCTGCTCCACGTAGGCGCGGCCCTGCGCTCCCAGCTGCCGCGCCACGTCCGGGTGCGCGAGGAGATACTGCAGCGCGGCCGCGAACTCCATCGCGGTCTGATAGAAGAGCCCGCCGTCCGCGCGCAGCACCTGCCCTTTGAGCACGGCGCAGCGGGCGTTCACGAGTGCCGGTGTGCCGTGATTCCACGCCTCGAGGAGGACCATGCTCAGGCTCTCGTAGGGCGAGGGCATCATCAGCACGCGCGCCCCCGCCAGCAGCGCGTCGCGGGTCGGCTCGTCCACGAGTCCAAGCACGCGGACGAGCGGGTGATCGGGCACCGGCATGTTCGCCGGCCCGGCCATCACGAGCTGGATGGGGTCGGGCTGCTCGGCGTAGCGGAGAAAATGCCTGATGAGCGTGTCGCACCCCTTGTTCGGATCGATCCGCCCGAGATAGAGCACGTACGGTTTGACGATGCCAAGTGATGCGAGCCGTGACGCGTCCACCGGTGGGGGCGGATCGATACCACACCCGATGATCTGGCGCGGGGTCGCCGCCGGCACGCGATCGCCGACCAGCGCTTCTTCTTCCGGCGTGAGAAAAAGATAGCCGCGGGGCAACCGGAAGAATGGCGCGAGGGCCGCGATATGGATCAGCGGATCTTCTTCGGCTGTCGGCACCAGGACGGCGCGATCCGCGACGAGTCGCACGCCGAAGTACGCGTCGTAGTACCGATAGGACCAGAACAGGACGAGATCGAATTCACGCCCGTGGCGCTCCAGGAACTCGAGCAGCGCGGGCGCCTGCGGGCCGTTCTCCCGGAACCACTGCTCCTCCTCCTCCGCCGTGGCCCGTTCGCTGAAGACCCGATCGCTGATGTCTCGAAAACGGTGCAGGTCGCGCGGGCGATCGACCGGGAACCGGAGCACGCGCACGGGGCCGACGCGGGATTCGCCTGCCGGATAGTGGCTCGACCATGTGACGTGGTCGCGCGCGGTCGTGGTCACGATCGTGACGTCGTGCGCCGCCGCGAGATGCTCCGAGATGAGACGGCAGTGGCCTTCCGATCCGCCGGCGATGTCGGCGCCGTAGCGGTGAATGACGCAGGCGATCTTCATTTTTACTCCGGGGGCCCCTATCCCCCGGACACGCTCCGCGGGGACCCCCAACGCCCCGCTCCGCTCACTTCCCGCGCAGGGTATCCAGGTCGCGGCGGAGCCGCGCGTTCTCGACGGCCAGCTCCTCCACGCACGACAGGAGGACGCGATTGAGCCGCTCCTGGCGGCGGAAGTTGTCCTGGCTGTACTCGAGCAACCAGCGGGTCAGCGGCAGCAGGATCCGCCGTTTCACGAACAGGATGGCACCGCCTGTGGACGGCCGGTGACTCGACAGCTTCAAGTTCGGCTCGAGCGACCACTCCGCGTCATCGCCCAGCAACTCCGGGAGCAACAGCACGCGCAGGTCGCGGCCGTCCGCCGCGTGCTGCAGCGTCGCGCGCACCTGCTCGAACAGCTGCTCGTCGTTGTAGGCCGGCATGCCGTGCGTGACGAGGCGGCGCCGGATCGTCGATCGGGCGTCGCTCTCGATCTGCCGCATCAGCGGCGCCACGCGCACGGCCCCGTCGGTCGGCTTGTTTTTCCCGCTCGGCTCTGTCACTTCGAGAACGCCAGCAGCACGTTGCCCGGCAGGCCCCGCCAGAGCGAGTAGCCGGAGTTGGTGACGACGAGACCATCCGCGATCGCCGGTCCCGCCGCGTCGATCGATCCGCCCTTCGCCGGAACGTGGTTCACGGTGTCGAACGGCTGCGCGGTGTTGAAGTCCCAGAGGATCGCGCCATCCGTCGTCGAGTACGCGCGCAGGTGGCCGTCGACGGAGCCGGAGAAGACGACGCCAGGAATCACCGATGCGGGCGCCGATTGCGCGCCGGTACATCCGCGGCCCTGAGTGCAGTCGAGTTTCGGCGCGGGCGTGTGCCACACACGTTCGCCGGTGGCGAGCTTGACGGCGTGCAGTCCACCCGCCTCGTTCGGCGGCGCGAGCACGTCCGAGACCGGGACGTACGCGTTGACGTCGTCAGCAGCGGATCCCCATTCGATGCCGCCCAGCGCGCTTCCCTTCCCCGCGCGGTACTGCCACAGGACCTTGCCCTCGTTGTCGGGGTCCAATCCCCACAGGATGCCGGATTTCTGCCCGATCACGATGACCCGCTTATTCCCGGATCCTGACGACGTTGACAGCGTACGGAGAATCGGCGAGTTGCCGAAGTCATAGTCGGGGCCGACGTCCTTCGGGCAGTTCTCGACACCGGGGCGACAGCCGACCAGGAACGCGTCGGACGGCGTCACCTGGTTCCACCACAGGATCTTGCCTGTCTTCAAATCCATCGCGATGACCGAGTCGCTCGTTTTCACGGCCGGACCCGTGTAGGAATTGCCGGTGCCGATGTACAGCCTCCCGCGCTGTACGTCGATCGTGGGCGCGTTCCAGACTGCCGCGCCCGCCGGCGCCCAGAGTGGCGTACCGGCGGAATTCTTGCCGACCTGGACCGGCGTCTCCGCGATCGTGTAGGTCTTCCAGATCTGGTTGCCGCTCTCGGCTTCGAGGGCCACGACGCTGCCGCGGAACGTACAGCACTCGTAATTCTGCTGCGCGCCAGGCCCCTCCTCGATTGACGACACGGGGACGTACAGCCGGCCGTCGTGAAACGCGACTGAGCCGGTGATGCGCGCGAACCTGTGCGGGTCCGCCGACTTCTTCCAGATCTGTTGTCCGGTGGCCGCATCGACAGCGTAGATGTTGGCCTTCAGATCCCCGAAGTAGACGACGTGCCGTGCCGCTCTGCCCGAGCCGGATGGCGCGACGGTGGGGGCCGATCGGATGCCGGCGTCCGCCTGGAACGTCCACTGCGTGCAGCCCGTCTCGCCGTCAATCGAGTAGAAGACACCGGTGTCGCTGCCAACGAACACGCGGCCGGCCACGATCGCCGGGTTGCCGTACGCCTGGGAGCCACCTGGAAACCCGAACGCCCATTTCAGCTTGAGCTTGGGCACGTCGGCCGCGGTCAACCCAGGGCGCGGCTGAAATCGGCTGTTGGTGGCGTCGACGCCGAACCCGTTCCAGGCTGGCCTCGATCCGTAGGCGGCGAGAGACGTGTCCTTCGTCGCGCAGGCGCTCGAGCCGGCCGACGGCGACGCTGACGGCGTTGACAGGGGCTTGCCGGCGAGATGTTCGGCCAACGCCCGCTTCTCGGCGATGCTCAGCGTGATCGCCTGCATGCTCATGCTGCCACTGGTCACCGCCAGGAGAATCGCCTCCGGGCTCCGATCCCTGAGCGCCGCGCGCGACGGCGTCCGGCCTTGCGGCTGATCGTGGCACTGTGCGCAGGTGTCCTTGTACAGCGCCTCGGGGTTGATCGCCTGGGCGTGCAGCGAACCGGGCACGCTGGCCGCGACCGAGAGCCATCCGGCGCCGATCAGAACCGCGGCTCTCATTGACGCTTCGCTGTGAATGTGCCGTCGCCCAGACCGGCAATCGACAGCGTTCCTTTCAGCTCGTCCTTGCTCACGATCGTTCCCTTGTAGGTGACATCGAGCTTATTGCCTTGAAGGTCGGAGGTGAACCCGAACGTGAAGTCGTTGCCCTTGACGCTGCCGGTGAGGTCGGTGTCGCCAAGCTGGCCCTGGTAGTGTCCGGTCAGCTTCTCGCCCTCCTGCTTCAAGGTGACCGCCGGCGTTCCGGCGCCCGCGTCAGTCTGGACGTTGAAAGTCCATTTGCCGGTCAAATCCACTTTCGCCGCCTGCGCGGCCGCCATGACCGTCAACCCGACAACGACCGCCAGCGACACGACAAAACGAAAGGTCATGCTTTTCATATACGGCTCCCTTGTTTCAGTCATTTTGTGGTTTCGTGCGTTGGCGATCCCGCAGCTCGACGAGATTGGCGTCTCCATTCTTCCAGTAGCGTCTGACGAGCTCAAACTCCGCCCGCGCCCGGTCTGTCTCGCCGTTGTGCTCGGCGACGAGGCCGAGCGCGTAGTGACTGCCCGCGTAGTTGGAATCGTGCTCAACCATCTGGTTGGCTGCCCAACCGGCCAGGTCCCAGTCGTTCGCTTCGCGCGCCGAACGCGCGATCGATTCGAGCGTGAACAGCGCCTGCGTCCAGTTGTCCGGACCAGGCGCGGCGCGCACTTTCCGCGCGAGATCCTCCAGCATTGGCCGCGCCTTCCCGCGCTGGCCGGTTCGCAGAAGGAACTCGCCCTGGAGCTGCTGCAGCGCGTTGGCGACGAGCCCGGCGCCCATCGGCTCGGCGCGCATCAACCTCAGCGCGGTGTTCGCCTCGCCCGCCGCCAGCCGATATTCGCCGATCGCGAGCCGCGCCTCACCGACCATCACGTGTCCGGCCGCGCTCACAATCGACGAGCGATGGCCGGCCATCACCGTGCCGGCGTCCAACGCCTCTCGCGCCCGGCCCCGCGACAGCAGGTACACGGGCCACTCGCGCTTGTTGAATTCCTGCTGCACGAGCGCCGACGAAATCGCGAACGACCTCTTCAGCAGCGCCTCGGCCTTCGCCATCTGGCCGACATATTGATACGACGTCGCCAGCTGGTCGATGTTGTGCTGGTAGTGCCAGTCGTACTCGACCGGCACGCCCTCGGTCTTGAAGTACTCGGTCTCGATCGCGTCGGCCGCGAGAAACTCGGCGATCGCATCCTCGACGCGGCCGGCACGCCGCAGACTGTGCCCGTGCATGTGCCGCGCGTGCGGAACGCCGGGCGCCATCTTCGCATAGGTTGCCCCCTCGGTGAGCGCTTCCCGGACGCGTCCGGTGTTCTCGTACACGTGGGTCAGATAGTGATGCGCGGCAAAATGCGCCGGCGCGACCGCGCGGGCTTTCTCGTAGTACGGCGCGGAGGAGGCAACGCTGCCCTGACCCCGTTCAGCCGGGTCCTGCGATTCCGCCAGGCCGCGAAGGAGCCAGAGCTCCTCGTCAGCCGGGAATCGTGCCAGCGCGCGGTCCAGGAGCGCCCGGTAACCGGCGAGCTTGCCGGCGTCCCGTCCCGCGTCCTCGGACGCCATCTGCGCAGCGCGCGCCTCAATGTGAAGGCGGTCGTGTTCGGGCGCTCTGGCCGCCAGCGTCCCGGCACGCGCCAACGCCTCGCGCGCCGCAGCCGGTGCGTTCAGCTCGGTATAAGCGAGCGAGAGCTGCGCGTATGCGACGCCGAGCGACGCGTCGATCGCCAGCGCCTGGTTGAACGAACGCGCCGCCTGGAGCCACCAGTACGAGTGGAGATATGCAAGACCCTGGTCATAGAATGCCTGCGCCTCCTTCGAGGTCGTCGCCACGGCGTCGTGCGCGGACCCGATTCCGTTGCCAAGCGCGATCGGACGCTTCGCCAGCTCGAGGACGCTGGGTGACCGGGTTCCCGGGGCTGACGGCTGGGAAGCGGGTGGCGGACGATGCGTGTGGCTGGGGTCGGGCGCCTGCTGCCATGCGCTTTCTGCACCAACGACGGCGACCAGGGCGAGCGCCATCATCGGGACGTATCGCGAGACCATCGCCGCCTGATTCAAGAGATAGTTCCACACCGGCGTCCGGACGAGTCCGGGGTCGGCGGAGAGTCCGAGCGTGCCACTCCTTGGAGTGTAAACCTGTATTGAGGATTGCGGATTGCGGGTTTCTCAATCCGCAATCCGCAGTCGTCAGTCTTCAATCTTCAATCTTCAATGAGGTGAGTCCCCAATTTAAAAGTCGAAGTTCACGCCGAGCTTGAAGAACCGTGACTGGAGCACGTTGGTCGCCCGCAGCCAGTTGGCACTGCCGAGCGTCGAGAACGCGTTGCTGACGGTGAACGGCCAGTTGCTGTTGAAGATGTTGTATGCGTCGAAATCGAAGCGGAGGCGGTACTGTGCGACCCTGAACCGCTTGGACGCGCGCATGTCGAGCTGCTTCAGGTTGAAGTTGCCGTAGTTCTGGCCGACTTCCACCAGGTTCCACGTTCTCGTCGTCGCGCCCTGTGAGTATGGCGCTCCGAGTGTGGTCGCGCTCGCTGGCGTACTCCACTGCGCGAGGATGCTGGGCGCGGCGCCGCCGGTCTGGATCCCCCGGCTGAACTGGAACGTGCCGCTCAACTGAACTTCATAGGGCAGCGTGTACGAGCCGAGGAACTTGAAATCAGGCCGATACGGCAGGTCCTGGTGACAGGCCCGGTCGCCGTTCGGATAGATTTCAGAGATCTCCTGCTGCCCGAGCGCCGGGTTGCCGGTCAAGAAAGACAGCACGCCGTAGTTGACCAGGTTGCACTGATCGAAGATACGCTTCTGCGCGTTGATCCCGGCGTTGAAGAACAGGCCCGGCTTGGGGCGCGCGGTCACCGACGCCTCGAAGCCTTCGTAAATGTTCGTCTCCCCGCCGTAGTTCGACGAAAACGTCAACGTGCTGCTCGGCGGCAGATTCACGACCGACTGCTTCAAGTCGTAGAGGCCGCAGACCTGATAATTGCCGCCGCTCGGCAGGTTCGGGTCGGACGGCGCGTTGAGACAGAACGGCCCGTTGTAGCTGCCATTCGCGATGCTGTAGCGATTGTCGACAGTGACCGTCTGGTTGCCGAACTTGCGGCGGTACCAGCCGCCCGCCAGCGATACGCGCGGGGCCAGCTCGTGCTGCCCGCTGATGGCGTACTCCCAGTTGTAGGCACGAGCGCCCCAACCCGACAACACGGCCGGATCGGTTGTGAGCGTCGAGGCGACGTTCTTGCCGAAGTTCGGCGTGCTGGCCGAGGGGGTGAGCTCGTTAAGCAGCAGGTTGCCCGCCGCGTCGAACGGGTAGCCGGTGCCCACCAAATCGTGCCACGCGCGCGTGTCGCTCGCGCCGACGGTCGTCTCCGGGTTGTTGTTGTCGGTGATGCTGCCGGCAGCGAGGCCGACGCCGTTGACGTAGCGGGCGACGCTGGCCTTGATCGCGGTCTTGCCGTTGCCGAACAGATCGTAGGCCACGCCAAGGCGCGGGTTGAGATCCTTCCAGTTGGCCACCTGGCCGACGCAGTTCTGGGCCAGGTTGTTCTTGCCGTCCGCGCACGCGCTGTAGGTCACGGCCTGATTGAACGTCCCGGCCGGTAGCGTTTCCGGGTCTGTTGCGCTGATGAACCAGTCCCACCGCAGGCCCGCGTTGATCGTCGCGCGGCCGATCGTCCACTTGTCCTGGGCGAACACCGCGCTGTCGTTCTTGATGGAATTGAGGCGGTCGGTTGGAAGGCGCAGCGTGACGCTGACCGGATTGAGGTTGCCGTTGGGCAGCAGGCCGTTGAACGTGATCGGCTCAACGTCCTTCGTGTACTGCTGCGCCAGCCGCCACCTGGCCTGGCTGATAGTGGTGCCGAACCGCATCGAATGCGATCCGGTGACGAACGTGGCGGCGAACTGCTCGGTGAAGAGCTTCGAGAAATGGTCCGCCGGCGCGTTCCAGGCGTTCGCATAACTCTGCGTCGAGTTGTCGAACAACGTGACGAGCGGTTGCGCCGCGGCGAAGACGCTGGGCTGGTAGTTCTCCTGGTACTCCTGATCGTAAACGCCGAGGCCGCCGTCAAACAGCAGGCGGTTGGTATGGGTCCGGGTCCATTTGGTCACCGACACGAAGCTCGTCGGCGTCGCCTGGATCGCCGACGCGGCCGGAGGGACGTTCGCGGAAATCCCCCAGTGGCCGCGGACCTTGTTCTGCTCGTCGTGGTAGTACGAGATCTTGTCCTTCGACGAGAGCTGCGCCGAGACGCGGCCGGCAAAGCTCCGAATATGGCCGTCGTCGACGCCGGGCCTCGTGAGGTCGGCTACGTACCGTGGTGGCGTGGCGGCATTCTCGAAGCTGCCCGGGACCGTCTTGTTGACGCCCCAGTACCGGAACGTGCCATAGAACCAGACCTTATCCTTCATGATCGGTCCGCCCACGCCCGGGTTGAAATCCCAGATCTTGTCGAGGACGCTGACGTTGGTCAGTTTGTTGTTCGGGTTGTACGTCGTATCGCCGAAGAGCTCTGACCGGGTGCACGGGAGACCGACGCCCGGCGAGTTGCAGTTGTCCGACGCCCACGAGCTCGGCGCATAGCTGCCGAACACGACGCCATGGAACGCATTGCCGCCGTCCTTCGGCACCATGTTGACGCGCATGCCGCCCTGCCCCATTTCGGCGGAATCAGCGCCAGTGATGTAGCTGATCTCCTGGAAACTGTTGTCATTCCAGTAGATGCCGCTGTAGGCGCCGTTCGCGCACAGGTTGTTCAACCGGAGGCCTTCAATCGTCTGAATCGTGTCCGGCGATCCCCGGTACTGCAGCGGCGACTGCTGGAGGTTCCCGGAGCCGCCGACGTCGCGAGACAGCGCGCCGCCGCCGCCGACTGAAATCGAAGTGCCCGGAATCATGATCCCGATCGCTTGAATGTTCCGGCCGGTGGGAATCGTGTCGAGCACTTCGCGCGTCATCACGGTGCGGGTCGTGATGTTCTGCACGTCGACGACCGGTGACTCCGCGGAGACGTTGATCGTTTCCTCGACCGCGCCGACCTTCATCTCGCCGCTGATCGTCGCGGTGAAGTCCGACGTGAGCTCGATCCCGTCCCGCTTGACCGTGTTGAAGCCAGGCAGTGTGAACGTGATGCTGTACGTGCCCGGACGGAGCGCATCGATCTGAAAGTGGCCCGAGCCGTCGGTGACGCTCGTGCGCGTCTTCTCGAGGAGCGCGGGGCTGGAGACGTCAACGGTGACGCCGGGTAATACGGCGCCGGAACTGTCCTTGACGGTGCCCGCGATTGCGCTGGTCTGCGCTGACGCGACCGTCGCAGACGCGACGACGAGCAGCGTGATGCAGGCCGCTCCTGAAACGATCCGTGCGAAACTACGCATTCCCATTCCCTCCTGAAAAGCCAATCAGAATGCTGTTCGACTGCGGGGTGCCAGATAGTAGCAGTAGTCGTGCCGCCTCGCCCTCGCGCCTTTGGCCGGGATTTCACGCTGATTTCGCTGCGTACCCCAGGGATTTCCAAGATTCCGTATCGTCGATACGACGCTCGTAAGCGCACCTTCGAAACGCGTGGTTCGGGAGCTACCGACCGGCCGGTCGGGCGACAGGATGGCACGTGTTGACGGCTTCGTCCAGCACGATGTATAAGCCCCGTGACGCCATGACCCGGATGGCCCGTCTCGCAATTGCTCCTGCGGCGGCCGCCGGGGGCCCTTCCCGGCGCGTGGACATCTGCCGGACCGCCGCGCAGATCTTCCGCGATCGCGGGTTCGCCGCCACGTCGGTCAGCGACGTCGCGCAGGCGCTCGGCATGACCAAGGCCGGCCTCTACCACTACTTCGACAGCAAGGAAGCGCTGCTCGTCGAGATCATGTCGTACGGTCTCGACCGGGTCCGCGACGAGGTCGTCATCCCGGTGCGCGCGATCCGCGATCCCGGTGAACGGCTCCGCCAGATCGCGGTGCGCCACGCGCGGATCGCCACGGACGGCAAGGGCGCCATCGCGCATCTCGGTGACGAGACCCGCGCCCTGCCGCCCGCCGCGCGGCGGCAGATCGAGGAGCGCATGCGCGTCTATTACGACTTGATCAGGGAGACGCTGCGCGAGCTGAAATCGGAAGGCCGTCTACGCGACATCGAGCCGACCGTCGCGGCGTTCAGCCTGCTCGGAATGATTCTCTGGTTGCCCCGGTGGTTCCGCCAGGCCGGGCGATTGTCTCAGGAGCAGGTGGCGGTCGAAATCTCGAAGCTCGCCGTCAACGGGCTCGTGCGCCCGCGTGCTAGGGCACGGACGAGGACGAAAAAGGGTGTGCGGATGAAACAGCGATCGACACGCTGATGCGCCGGAATGGGGCTGGATACTGTAAAGGCGGGCTGAAGACTCATGGTCGCGTGCAGTTGCCTATCGCCCTCGAACGTTAGAGTCCCATACACAGGTACTTGATCTCGACGTACTCCTCGATCCCGTATTTCGACCCTTCGCGCCCCAGCCCCGATTCCTTCACGCCGCCAAACGGCGCCACCTCGGTCGAGATGAGTCCCGTGTTGATGCCGACGATGCCGTATTCGAGCGCTTCGGCGACGCGCCAGACCCGGCCGATGTCGCGCCCGTAAAAGTACGACGCGAGCCCGAACTCCGTCGCGTTCGCCAGCGCGATCGCCTCAGCCTCGGTCTCGAACTTGAAGACGGGCGCCACCGGCCCGAACGTCTCCTCGCGCGCGACCGCCATCGCCGGCGTGACGTCGACGAGGATGGTCGGCTCGAAGAACCGCCCGCCGCGTGGATGCCGGCGGCCGCCGACGAGGACGGTGGCGCCTTTGGACGTGGCGTCGGCGATGTGGCTCTCGACCTTCTCGACCGCCTTGTCGTCGATGAGCGGCCCCTGCGTCGCACCGCTCTCGAGACCGGGGGCCGGCGTGAGCCGCTTCACCGCTACGGCGAGCTTGGCGACGAAGGTGTCGTGTACGGCAGCCTGCACGAGCAACCGGTTGGCGCACACGCACGTCTGTCCGGTATTGCGGTACTTCGACTGGATGGCGCCCTCCACCGCCGCATCGAGATCGGCATCGTCGAAGACGATGAACGGCGCGTTGCCGCCAAGCTCCAGCGACAGCTTCTTGACCGTCGCGGCGCACTGCGCCATCAGCACTTTTCCGACTTCAGTCGATCCGGTGAAGGACAGCTTACGAACGGTGGGATTCGAGGTCAGCTCGGCGCCAATCTCCGACGCCGATCCCGTGATCACGTTGAGCACACCCTTCGGGACGCCGGCACGCTCCGCCAGCTCGGCGAGCGCCAGCGCGGAGAACGGTGTCTGGGATGCGGGCTTCAGGACGACCGTACAGCCTGCGGCAAGCGCCGGGCCCGCCTTGCGCGTGATCATCGCGAGCGGGAAATTCCATGGCGTGATGCACGCGACGACGCCGACGGGGGCCTTGGTGACGATGATCCGCTTGTCGGGCTGGTGCGCGGGGATCGTGTCGCCGTAGACGCGCTTGGCCTCTTCGCCGAACCACTCGAGGAATGCGGCGGCGTACGCGACTTCTCCGTTCGACTCCGCGAGCGGCTTGCCCTGCTCGATGGTCATCAGGCGGGCGAGGTCGTCCTGGTTGGCCATGACCAGGTCGAACCAGCGCCGGAGCGCCATGGCCCGCTCCTT
>DASZFS010000402.1:0-13007 GCA_035939575.1 Vicinamibacterales bacterium
CCTGTTCGATCGACGCACAGCTCTCACCTTCATCGAGAGCAAAAGCGGCAATATAGACAAGCGCAGCAACGTTTGGATGATTGCCGGCCTCGGTGATGATGGATCCGCCATAGCTGTGGCCGACCAGGACCACCGGGCCGCCCATGCTGTCGATTGCCGCCTTTGTGTACTTTTGGTCGTCGGCGTATGAAGTCTCGGGAGGTTGCGCGACCGACACCTTGTAGCCATCACTCTTGAGGATGTCAGCGACCCTTTTCCAACCGGAGCCATCGGCGAAAGCCCCATGCACCAGAACGACGTTCTTAATATGCTGTTTCACGACCATTCTCCTTTGCGATAAGGATCCACTCGGATCCCGTGGCAGAACACGATGCTTGGTTTGCTCCGTAGAGAACTCTTCATACTCGTAACCTCCTTGTAGCAACTGCCTCCTACGACTTGTGGCCCTTAGGTGAGTGTTCCGACTCCGCTGCCGCGGACATCTCCCGAATGCCGCGGTTCATCTGCCCTTCATGACACCGCGCGCAGATGCATCCCGTACTTGCGGAGTCTCAGGTAGAGCTGCGTCCGGGTGATGCCCAAACGGCTTGCCGCTCTGGATTTGTTCCACTGCTCTTCGCGCAGGGCGAGCTCGATCATCCTCCGCTCGATCACGGTCAGGTTGAACGTGTGCTGCGACGACAGTTGGCGATCGAGCGAGAAGTGAGACGCTTCTATCAGCGCTCCGCCCGAAAGAATCACTGCGCGTTCGAGTGCATTGTGAAGCTCCCGGACATTGCCTGGCCACGTGTACGAGCACAGTTGCTCCCTGGCCTCCGGCGACAGTCGAGCCGCAGGGCGGTCCATCGAACGAGCGAGCGACTCGAGGAATGCGTCTGCCAGCAGTTCCACATCACCATAACGCTCTCGCACCGGCGGAAGACGAATGTCGAACACCTGCAGGCGAAAGAACAGATCGTCGCGGAACTCTCGACACTCGACGGCTTGCCGCAGGTCACGGTTGCTCGCGGCGATGATGCGCACGTCCGCTTTCAGCGACCGCGTGCCGCCGAGCCGTTGAAACTCTCGCTCCTGCAGAAAGCGCAAGACTTTCGCCTGCGCGGTCGGACTCATCTCACTGACTTCGTCGAGAAAGATCACTCCGCGGGATGCCAGCTCGATTTGACCTGGCTTGTATTGATTCGCTCCTGTGAACGCTCCCCGTTCGTACCCGAATAATTCAGATTCGAGGAGCTGTTCCGGTAAGGTCGCGCAGTTGATGGCGACGAAGGGTCCGTGTTTCCGCGGAGACGCTCGATGAATCAGCCGCGCGAGTACTTCCTTGCCTGTGCCCGATTCGCCCTGCAGAAGCACAGTCGTTTCGGTTGAGGCCACCTTCATCGCTTTCGCGACGGCGGTTCGCCACGACAGCGATTCACCGATGCATGTGATCGGCTTCTCGGAGTTCGTTGAAGTGTGGTTCATATTCGTGCCTCCGATTTGATTGTCGGCTTCGGTCCGGCACTCAGCTACCCCCGATGGAGGGGTGGACGTGACACACGATCGAGCAGTGAAGAAGCACCGCTGCGAAGCGCGTGCAGGCTACCCCTTGTCGTCGCTGATCACGAGGCGTCGCCGGCCATAGAGGATGCGGTCGATTGACCAGAAGCCGGGACCAAGCATGGCCAGAGCCAAGCAAATACTGGCCAGGGCGAGGGCGGCGCGCATATCCGTCTCCGACCAGGCTGTCGAGACCTCGATCGCCGCGCCGAGCGCTCCCGCGAGCGGCGTCCATAACCCCGCGATCAGGAGCGAAGCGGCTCCTGATAGCAGGTGCAGGAGGATCGGAGCGATCGCAACACCATGACCGGCGACGCCTTCGCGCAGCATCAGGAATCCCGGAATCAGCCGCAGCAGGAGCAGGCCCGCGCCGGGCCACCCGTTGGGAAACATGGAGAAGAGGCGCTGCACGGATGAAGCCTTCGGATCGAGCGTATGGAAAACAGAACTGTTTGGTAACCCTCGGCAAGGGTGTCGACGCTCCCCTCGACGTTGTCGCCACGCAATCCCCCGAAAGGGGTACGCAGCCGCTAATCGGACTGGGGATGCAGTGCGGAACGGCTGGACGGTACCTTTGAGCTCCATTCGACGGAGGTCGTCCGCGGATCAGGCAAGGACGCGATGAAACTGAGCCGTCCGCTCCACACGCTCGCCGTTTGCGTGCTCGCCGGTGCGCCAGCCTTCGCCAGCAGCCGCCCCCACACCCTCGATGGGGAGAAGTCGATCGGCCAGTTCACGCACACATCGTGGTCCGCGCGCGACGGCATCCCTGGCCCTGTACGGGCGATCACCCAGACTCCTGATGGTTACTTGTGGCTGGGAACGGAAGCCGGTCTGTACCGGTTCGACGGTCTTCAATTCGAGGCGTGGAAATCCAATTTCGGGGAAAAGCTTCCAAGCGGATCCGTCTGGTCCCTGTGCCGGGCGCGTGATGGAGGCCTTTGGATCGGATCGGGGTCCAGCGGCATCAGTCGCCTTCTGGACGGACACCTGACAAATTACTCACCCGACGACCGCGTGCCGCGCGGCGGCGTCCTGTCCATCGTCGAGGATCACGATGGTTCGATTTGGGCCGGGGGTCAGTACGGACTCAGCAAATTCGAGCGCGGCGAATGGCGCCGGATCGGCGCAGAGATGGGATACACCGCGCCAGGAGCCCAGGCGCTGTTCGTCGATCATCGAGGTGCGCTGTGGGTGGCGACTGATGGGTTCAACTTCCAACTGATGAGGAACGATCCGGTCAAGAGAAACTCGATCCTCACGCTTGCCCGAGGCGACTCACAGTTCAAGACGACCGGTGAAGCGGTGGGCATGGTCTGGTCCATGGCGAATGGGCCGGACGAACAGGTGTGGATCGCCGACACCAACGGCCACAGCGTGCGGCCTATTGGAGTCCGACCGCGATCGCCGCTACGAATGTCCACCGGCGAAGAAACGCTGTGCCTTGTGTTCGACGCCGATCGCCGGCTGTGGGTGGGTCTCCTCGAGGGTGGCGTCCGGCGAGGTACCGCGGTCCAGGACTCCGGGGGGAAGGCCGCTGATCTCGATCGGTTTCGACCAAGCGACGGACTTTCCGGCAGCGTCGTCTACTCGGCATTTCGCGATCGCGAAGACAACATCTGGTTTGGAACCGGTGGCGGCCTTGACCAGTTTCGCGAGAACAAGGTCGTTGCGTTTTCGGCCGCTGAAGGCCTGGAACCGGACCAGCGGATCGCCTTGACATCCGCGGGCGATCGCGGCGTGTGGATCATCAGTTACACGCGTGATGTCGTACGACGCTTCGAAAGAGGACGCTTTCTCTCTTCGCCGCTCCCACCTCTTTCGCGCGCCGACCCGCCGCGCATCCTGTCGCTCTTCGCGGACGCCACCGGTCATGCATGGGTTACGGGCAACTTCGGGGTCGCCGAAGAAACCGGCAGCCGATTCTGGTACGTGCACGCGGCGGATGTCGAGAAAGGCGCCAGCGTCGAAGCGCTCGCACGCGATGCGAGCGGAAACCTTTGGATCGAATTGACAACCCTGCCCCACGCGCGGGGCGTGGAGTACGCCAGGAGGATCCTGAGATTTCATGATCGGACATGGACAGATGTCAGCCGGAGCGGTGATCTCCCCCGATACCGGTCTCGCGTACTGCATGTGGACGCCAAGAATCGCGTCTGGTTCGGCTTCGAGAATGGCGAAGTCGCGCTTTACGAAGCGGGACGATTTCAGCGGTACTCCTCCGCCGACGGCCTGCCAAAAGGCCGGATTCTCGCCATTACCGACGACCGGCGGGGAGACGTCTGGGTTGCCGGCGAAGGAGGACTGAGTCGGTTCGATCGAGGGCGCTTTGTGACGCTCAGTCAAGACAACGGTCTGCCTGGAACCTCCATATCCGCAGTGCTCGAAGACGACGAGGGCTTTCTGTGGCTGGCGTGTGCCCTCGGCATCTTTCGCGTGGAACATCAGCAACTGGAGCGCGCGCTCGGGTCGCCTTCATATCGAATGCAAGGGTTGACGATCGGCGCCAGCGACGGATTGCGTGGCCTCCCGCGGCAGCGCGAGCCGTTTCCTACTGCTACGCGCGCGATGGACGGACGGTTATGGTTCGCGACGACCGGCGGCATCGCCGTGATTGACCCGCGGCGCCTGACGACCAATCTCATTGTGCCCCCCGTCATCGTCGAAGCCATCAAAGCCGACGATCGGGTGCTTGCAGCGTCTTCAGACGTTCGATTGCAACCCAACACCCGGAATCTGGATTTCAGTTATGCGGCGCTGAGCCTCACAGATCCCCACAAGGTTCAATTTCGTTACAAGCTCGAAGGCTATGACCGAGACTGGCGTGGCCCGATCGGCGCCCGTCAGGTGACGTACATGAATCTGCCGCCGCGACGGTATCGGTTTCGCGTAATCGCCGCAAACAACGACGGACTCTGGAATGAAGACGGGGCGACATTGGACTTCACAATCCTTCCCGCGTTCTACCAGACGAGCGCTTTTCGATTGTCCGCGGTGCTGCTGCTGGCCATTGCCGGTTGGGCCGCGTACGCCCGGCATGTGCGCGGTGTCGCCCGCCAACTCAATCTGCGGTTCGGAGAGCGTCTCGCCGAACGCGAGCGGATTGCGCGCGACTTGCACGACACGCTGCTGCAGGGCATCCAGGGCGTGATCTTTCGCTTTCACGCCGCAGCGCAACAGCTGCCCGAGCCCTCGCCAGTTCGCGAAGTGATGGAACGCGTGCTCGAGCGAGCCGATCAGGTGCTCGTCGAAGGACGAGATCGCGTGAAGGACTTGCGCACATCTGTCGACGGTGTCACGAATTTAGCCGCCGCACTTGCGCGCGTCGGCCGGGAGCTTGCCGTCGACACGCGAATCGAGTTCGCGGTCTTTGTCGAGGGCGATGCGCGCGAGGTGAACGCTCTCGTCCGCGACGAAGCGTACTGGATAGCTCACGAAGCCATGGTGAACGCTTTCCACCACGGACAGGCGCGGCATATCGAAGTCGAAATCGCCTTCAACGCCAGGCAGCTGCGCGTGCGGGTTCGCGACGACGGGTGCGGCGTCGATTCGAGGGTATTGGAAGCAGGCGGCAAACCTGGCCATTGGGGCATGGCTGGGATGCGTGAACGTGCGTGGAACATCAACGGTCGCATCGACACCTGGAGCCGTCACGGGGTGGGCACGGAGGTGGAGCTACGCATTCCCGGTCGTATCGCGTACACGCTGAACGCGACTCACGACCCCAGGCTTCGGCTCGCCCGAGGTGCGTAAAGGATCAGTCATGGAAACGCCACATCGGCCTATCACCGTCCTCGCAGTCGACGACCACCCCATCGTCCGAGAGGGGATCGCTGCCCTGTTGGAACATCAGCCCGACATGGTGCTGATCGCGGAAGCGGAAAATGCGCGTGAAGCGATCGATGCCTTTCGAGTGCACAGGCCCGATGTCACGCTCATGGATCTGCAGATGCCTGGCGCGAGCGGCATCGAGGCGATCGTGACCATCCGCCGCGAATTTCCACGCGCGCGCATTGCGGTGCTGACCACGTACCGGGGTGACGCCCAGGCCGCTCGCGCGCTCGAAGCCGGCGCGGCGGGCTATCTCCTGAAAAGCGCCGTCCGCAAGGAATTGCTCGAGACCATTCGCGCCATCCATGCCGGGTACAAGCGCATTCCGGCCGACGTAGCGCTCGACATCGCCGAGCATCACACGGCCGACCCGCTCACGCCCCGCGAGATCGAAATCCTGCGGCACGTGGCAGGCGGCGGTGGCAACAAGATCGTCGCCGACGCCCTTGGCATCTCCCTAGAGACCGTGAAAGGACACATGAAGAACGTCCTCGCCAAGCTCGAAGCGCGAGACCGAACTCATGCCGTTACCGTTGCACTCAAGCGCGGCATACTCGACGACACGTCAGCGATCTGACGCCGGGCACATTCGAGCGCGGACGGACGCCCATAGCGCCCCTTTTGAGATGCCGACGAGGCTGTACGCTTTCCACGTCTTCCCGAATGGCTGGCCTGCCACCGGCCTCCTGTTGTTGCGCGTCATGACGGGCGCGACGCTCGCAACCCACTACACGCTGCGACTCAGGTCACTGTCGCCAGACACGCCCGCAGCCCTGGCCTGTGACGCAATTCTCGTCGTGAATGGCGTGTGCCTTGCGGCCGGCTTTCTTACACCCCTCAGCAGCCTGATTACTGCGGCCGGTTACCTCTGGACCATCTGGTCACCGAACGACGTCGGCGTGTCCGTCCTCGTCGGCGTCCAGGCCGCATTCTTTGGAGTTGTCAACGCGACCGCGCTGGCGATGCTGGGGCCTGGAGCGTTGTCGATTGATTCCGCCCGGTTCGGACGTCGGGAGATTGTCATTTCCTCCGACTAGTCAAATATCGAAGATCCTGCGTTTCAGCGCAATCGTCACGGCGTGTGTGCGATCGTTCGCATTCAACTTCGCCATCACGTTTCGCATGTGCGCTTTGACCGTCTCCTCGGAGATGGAGAGTTGAGCCGCAATCTGCTTGTTCGCTTCTCCCGCTGCGACGTGGCGCAGCACTTCGATCTCGCGTTCACTCAGCTCCTCATCAGTGAGGTGTTCAGCGATCGCGGTGGCCATCTCCGTCGGAATCCTGCGCAGGCCGCCGTAGACGTCCCTGATCGTATCGAGCAACTCCTTCCGCAACATGCTCTTGAACAGAAATCCTCGCGCGCCTGCCTTCAGGGCGGCAATCCCCTGCGCATCACCGGAGTACGTCGTCAGCACGATGATCCGCGCGTCCGGAAACTCTCTTCGTATCGCGACGATCGCATCGACGCCATTCATCGTCGGCATTTGCAGATCCATCAAAGTGATATCAGGTCGGTGCGTGCGAAACTGATCGACCGCTGCGCGCCCGTCAGCCGCGTGACCCACGAGCAGCATGTCGTGTTCGCCGGCGATCACGGCCGCAATGCCCTCTCGCAGCAATTGATGATCGTCGACGGCGAGAATGCGGATCGGGCTCGCGACGTCACTCATCGCTCATCTCCGGCTGCGATACGCACTGGCACCGGAGACCACGATCTCGATCTCGGTGCCCGCGCCTGGTCTACTACGGACGTGACATTCGCCTCCGAGCTTTCGCGCGCGCTCCTGCATGTTGGGCAGGCCCCAATGTGACGAGCGGGCGCCCGCCTGCAGCACCGAGGCATCAATACCACGGCCATCATCGGCGACGCGGAGCCGGAGATCCCGCGACTCGTAGGTGATGTCCACCTCGATCCTCGAGGCATCAGCATGATGAAACGCATTGAATAGGGCTTCGCGCGCAATGAGAAACATCTCGTCCCGCGTGATGGGATGCAGTTCGCGAGCGGTTCCGTGTACGACAACACGGAACAATGCCGGGTGCGTCGTCGCCAGATCCTGCCCGGTTGCAGCAATCGCTGTGGCGAGATCCTGCGTGTCGGCAGACGCCCGGAGGTTCTGTACGCGAGCGCGGCCTTCGATCAGCACTTCATCGGCGCGATCGAGCGCATGCTCAATCTGTAGTCGCGCCGGATCCGAGCGCGAAAGGCCCTTCACCGCCGCCTGGACGTGGAGGATGAGTGCCTGTGTGCTCTGCAGCAGCGTATCGTGCAAATCTCGCGCGATCCGGCTTCGTTCGCTCAGGCGCTCTTGCAGTCGAACGTCGAATACGTGTGCAAGTTGACGGAGGCGGACCTGATACAGGGTCCAGAGCAGGGCCAGTGCAGTGACGACTGAGGCGGCGCGAAACGACGTGGTCTGATAGTAGGCGGGGGCGATTGAGAAATCCAATGAGGCGCCGGTTTCGTTCCATACGCCACTGTTGTTGCTCGCCGTCACGCGGAACCGGTAGGGACCAGGAGACAGATCGGCATAGAGGGCTTGCCGGCGAGAGCCGACGTCTTGCCAGTCGCGGTCCCTGCCTTCGAGCTTGTAGCGGAAACGGACCTTCTCCGGCGCCACGAAGCTGAGTGCTGTGTAGTCGATCTGCAGATCGCGAATAAGTGCGGGCAGTCGCAAGTCGGAAGCCGCCTCGTGGATCGCGCGGTCGGCAGTGACTTGCTCGATGTGCACCGACGGAGGAAGGGTGTTGATGGACAAGTGACGCGGATTGATGACGCCGACTCCTTCTCCAGGCGAGAACCACAATTGTCCGTCAGCGGTTTTGGCGACCTGCGGGTGATAGAGAGCGGGGAGCGCGCGGAGCGCAACTCCGTCCGAGCTGTCGAAGACAGTAGTCTGTATTTTTCGCGTCGGATCGCTAACCGCCGCGTTCAACTCCGTCGTGGCAATGCGTATCAGCCCGCAGACCATGTAGAGCCAGACCGAATGGTCGTCGTCTTCCATGCTCCAGTGCGCGGCGTCGCAGGGTAATCCGTTCCGGCTGCTCAAGGTGACAACACGCCCACCTTTGACATGGCTGAGCCCGCTCTCCATTGCGACCCAGAGCGCACCGCTCGCGTCGAACCGGAGGTCGTTGACACGGCCTTCGGCCAGACCGTCGGCGGCCGCGTACGATGCGCGGATCTCACCGTCCTTGACATACGCCACGCTACCCTGAAACCCCAACCACAGGCCGCCCAGTAACGGGTCAAGGAGCAGGGCTGTAGCCGGGTCTGTTCGTTTCATCGCGGCCCACGGGACATGTTCGACCACTGTCCCGCCACGCAAACGATAGAGACCGTGGGTGTCGTTGGCAATCCAGAGATTCCCTGTGCCATCCCCGGCGATCGAAGACGTGCGTCCTCCGGGCAGTTGGCTGACAGGAATGAACCGGCCGTTCTTGAAGTAGGCGACCCCTTGAAGCGTTGAGACCCAGAGTCGGCCCTCACCGTCCTCAAAGAGTGTCCCGACGCTATCACCTGGAAGCCCACTATCAAGTATCTCGCGACCTCCCCCACTCCGCGCCTCGCGCTGTTCCCCTCTTGCCGAGCGGCTGCCCGGCGGGCGGTAAATCGTCACTTGTGCGGCATTCCATCTGCTCAACCCATCAAGAGAGCCAAGCCACACGCTCCCATCCCTGGCCGCGAGAACAGACCACGGAGGGGCACTCGGCAATCCCTGATTCGTTGAAATCGTTCGGACGGCGAGATCGCGAAAGCGGTCGAGGCCGTTCTTCGTAGCGATCCAGATATTGCCTTCGCGATCTTCAAACAGCCTTGTGACAAAATCGCCTGATAGACCGTTGGCCTGCGTAAACGCATCCGTTCTTCCTCCGTGTACATGCAACAGGCCTCGATCCAAGGTTCCGATCCACAGACCACCATCCCGATCCCGCATCAGCCTCTCCGGCCTGGATCGAGGGACCGGTGTTGGAAGCTGGTACGCGCTGCCTTTGCCGTCAGCGAGCGCCCTGATGCCGTCCTGCGTCGCGACCAAAAGTGTGCCCGGTCCCCCTTCAATCAGAGATTGCGACGTGGCGACTACTGTGGGCACGACCGGGTAAAGTTTCGGAGGGCCTGGCCTCCATCGCCAGAGCCCAGTCTGGGCTGCCGCCCAAAGACTCCCGCCACGGTCCTCATGCAACGACGCGACCCACTGACCAAGGCTGCTCTCATCGGCGTAACACGTCGCACGGCCACGTTGAATCGCGCACAGAGTCCCGGTGGGGCCTTTATACCCGCCGGCCCACAACGTTCCTTCACGATCGACGAGGAGCGTGTCGACACTCTGTCCGGCCAGCTCCGGATACTGAATCAACCTCCCACTCTTCCAACTGGCCAGACCCTTAACAGTACCAATCCACAACGTTCCATCGCCCTCGGCCAGCAGGGTTCGAATCCAGCTGTTGGGCAGTCGTTCATCACCGGGCGGCCGCCACGGGACACTCCGAAGGCCGTCGAAGCGCAGCAAGCCGAATTCCGTGCCCAGCCAGAGATAACCGTCCGACGTCTGAGCCAAGGAGGTGACGCGGCCTTTGGAGAACCCTTCGCTGAAATTCCAAGCGGTGTGCGCGTACTGATTGACGTCGAGTGATGGGTCCAAAGCGAAAGCGTCTGCGCCGCAGATCAGGAGGATTCCCAGCACGCCGACGCCTACCGAGACACTGACACGTTCTTGTTTGTGTCCCCGCTCCATATCCGAGCGCGCTCCGCAGCGATCGCTTCCAGCCTCGTCGAGCGGTTGAGCGACGCGCTGTCCCGTCATCATCAGCTCGTTATGACACTCGATTTCTCGTCAGGACGCCCGGAAATGATATGGCTTGATTCCGAGCTTCTTGAGCTTCGACTCCAGTGTCTGCCTCGGCATCCCGAGTATTGCGGCCGCTCCGTTTGCACCAGAGACGCGTCCCGACGCCTGTCGCAACGCGTTTTCGATCATTGTCTTCTCATGGGCCGAGAGATCAGAGGCCAACGTCACGGCCCGGACAGGTGGCGTCGATCTCTCCCCGGCAAGCCAGCTTGCGTCGACGGAAAACGTCTCTCCGTCGCACAGGATGACGGCCCGCTCGATCACATTCTGCAACTCGCGCACGTTCCCTGGCCAGCTGTATCGTTTGAATAGATTCATCGTTTCGTTGCCGATCCTCTGAATTCTCTTGCCGGCTTTCTGTGCATACCGCGCCACGAGATACTCAACCAGTAACGGGATGTCGCCGCCTCGCTCACGAAGCGCCGGCAGATGGACGGGGAACACGTTCAGGCGGTAGAACAAATCCTGACGGAAACTCCCCTCCGCGAGGGCCGCATCCAAATCGCGGTTCGTGGCGGCCAGCACACGTACGTCGACCGCAACGGGCCGGTGCCCCCCGACGCGCTCAAACGTGCGCTCCTGGAGCACTCGCAAGAGCACGACTTGTGTTTCGAGCGGCAACTCGCCGATTTCATCCAGAAAGAGCGTTCCACCGTCGGCCGATTCGAAGCGCCCGATTCGCCGCTGAATGGCGCCAGTGAAGGCGCCCTTCTCATGGCCGAAGAGCTCAGACGCGATCAACGAGGATGGAACCGCCGCGCAGTTGACGCTGACGAACGCGCGACTCGCGCGCTTTGAACGGTTGTGAATCGCCCGCGCGATCAGTTCTTTGCCCGTGCCGGTCTCGCCGAGGATCAACACCGTGGAATCGGTTGCGGCCACCTTGTCGACCTGAGCCAGGACACGGCGAAGTGCCGGAGATGAACCGACAATCTCTTCGAGCATCGACGATCGGACGATCGCTTCGCGCAACGCGACGGTTTCGTTTCGCATCCGATTTTCGACCTGCTTGCGTTCTTCGATGTCGGTGGCAGTGGCGAACCACCGAACCACGTCTCCGGCCTCGTCCACGACCGGGTTGTAGCGAAAGAGGAACCAGCGAAACTGGTTGTCTCTCCCGAGCAGCCGTTTTTCCATTTCGAACGGGACACCCCTCGAAAGGCCGAGACGTCGCTCGCCCTGGACTCTCTCCACATCGTCGGGATGAACGTCTCTGTCGATCCGCTCGCGAGTTCCGACGCCTTTCATTTCCTCCAGGGTGCATCCTTTGTAATCGAGCATGGTCCGGTTGGCCTGCAGAAGCGCGCCCTCCTTGTCCAAGACGAGGACATGCTGAGGAAGAGCGTCCATGAGTTGGCGCAGCTCACGCCCGTCCTGCCGGAGCTGGTTCTCGGCCCGCTTGCGATCCTCGATGTCCGTGCCCGTCGCATACCAGCAGGTCACGCGCCCGTCGTCATCGATCAGCGGGTTGTATTGAATAAGAAACCATCTGTATTGACCATCGGCTCCGAGCGCGCGCTGCTCATTCTCGAACGGCGCCGTACCAGAGAGCCCACGCTGGCGCGCCTCGCGAAGTCTCGCAACGTCATCGCGGTGGAACACCCGTTCGCGAAATCCATCGGCTTGCACTTCCTCGAGTGACAATCCCGTGTACTCAAGGACGACCCGATTGGCAGAGATCGCCTTCCCGTCCGGATTCAACACCACAATCGATTGAGCCACGGCGTCGGTCATGCGGCGAAGCTCGGTTTCCGACTTGCGCACGTCCGCGAGGGCGTTCGTCAGGGCTTCGTGCGACCGCTGACGTTCAATCGCCAGGAGGGTGACGTGCCCAGCCGCTTCAATCAGGGCGAGGTCGTCATCCGTGGGCACACCGCACTCGGGAGAGTAGACCGCGAATGTCCCGAGGACCTGGTTCTCTTTGGTCAAGATCGGCTGCGACCAGCCGGCGCGTATCCCGAGCGTCAGTGCGAGGTCGCGATACTCTTCCAACCAGATCGGCTCGTTTGCGACGTCGGGCACGATGACTCGCGTCTTTAAAGCCGCGGCGGTATTGCACAGGCCAGCCTCCGGATCGACCAACACCGAGCTGATCGCACGCGTCCACTCTTGCGGGACCTTCGGACCGGCAATCGGCCGGAGTCTCAGCCCATCTGGATCCATCAAGAGGATCGTCGTAATTGACGGAAAGATCAGACGGTCGATCGACGCGCAGACGTGAGTCAGAACATTCGTGAGACTCGCGCCTTCGGTGATCATCCGGAGTGTCTCCATCTCCGCCGCGTAGAGCCACTCCGTTCGTTTTCGCTCCCCGATGGGCCGGCTTCGTCCATCCGGAATCTTCGGTGCACGCATGACTCATCACTCAGTGAGCGCATAGACCGATCTGGCGAGGGGACTTCCTCGCATCGGCGTACGCTGAATGTTCAGCATATGCCGGATTCTCGGCAAACTGGCATCACGGTAACACACACGTATTCAATAGCTTATACGTTGGCCGGCATTTTGCGTCCAGACAGCAGGTGCTCGTTGACCAACCGGATGCCGAGTCTCGGAGACAGGTCGGAGACAGGGATGACGAGTGAATCTGACCGGCGCCCAGCGTACGGCGAGCAAATGGCCAAGTACTTCCGGCTCGCGCATGCACCGAGCCTTGTGATTCGACCTCCGTTGAAACCACACATCGCTATCACGCACTTGGTGTCAGACATTGGTTTGCCGGAGCGGACCGCGTCCATTCCGCCGGAACGAGCGTTCGTCGTCTCCATCCACCTGACGCCTGCGGCG
>DASZFS010000403.1:0-18867 GCA_035939575.1 Vicinamibacterales bacterium
CGTGTAGGTCTGAATCGCGCCGTCGCCCTGCAGGCCGTTGATGATCATGCCGTCCATCATCAGCGACGTCTGCGCGGCGCCGAGGCCGTGGACCGTGAAGTAGGTCTGCTGCATCGCCTGCGAGCCGCCCACGTCCGGAGCCGTCAGGTTGACGCCGACCACGAGCTGGCCGACGGACTGGATGGTGTGCGCCGAGGGGACCGCGTCGAGTACCTCGCGCGGAAGGACTTGTGCCTTCGCATTGGACTGGACGTCGACGACCGGTGATTCACCCGAGACCGTCACGGTTTCTTCAACGGCGCCGACCTTCATCTCGGCGTTGATGGAAGCGGTGAAGTTCGACTGCAGCTCCACGCCTTCCTTCTTGACGGTTGAAAATCCTGGAAGGCTGAAGGTCAGAACGTACACGCCGGGACGGATGTTATCGATCTTGTAGTTACCGCTCGAGTCGGTTGTCGCCGTCCGCACCTGCTCAATCAGGGCGGGACTCGATGCTTCTACGGTCACGCCCGGCAGGACTGCACCGGTCGCGTCTTTCACGATCCCCGCAAACGCGCTCTGCGCATGTGCGGTCGTTGGCAGCGCCAGGAGACATCCCAGCGCGATTACCAACATGTACATTCGGCTTCTCGTCATGCCCGTCCCTCCAAAAACAGTCACAGAGGTCCCTCCGATGGAACCAGACCAGACTCCAGACCGGCTGCTATGGTCTGAGGCTAGCTCCAGATCGTGCAAAAATCTATGGTGATCACCAAAAAATGTGACAAGGTGAGACATCGATTACAAAAGCTTGGATCAGAAAACGCTTCCAAGTCTTCCGTTCAAAGGCCTTACTTCGGCGGAGGAACGCGGTACGGACGTCGCATCTGGTACGTATCGAGCCGTTCTGTGAAGCGGGATGCAACATCAGTCAGGCCAGCGGATGACGCCTGCTCGATCGCGCTCCGCACGACCTCGGTCGCCGCTTCGAACCGGCCCACCGACGCATACGCCGCCGCCAGCGCGTCCAGGGCAGCCAGGTCGTGGTGACGCGTGAGATCGGCGGCCCGCTCGGCAAATGTCACGGCCTTGTCTCCGTCCCTGAGGGCCGGATCCCACGCTGTGGCGCG
Source organism: Vicinamibacterales bacterium (assembly GCA_035939575.1). Classification (GTDB taxonomy): domain Bacteria; phylum Acidobacteriota; class Vicinamibacteria; order Vicinamibacterales; family CAVVIG01; genus DATKHR01. The sequence continues at coordinate 1,110 of DASZFS010000403.1, forward strand.
AATCCACGCGAGCCCGCTCAGCGCGCCAGGAGAGTCCGGCCGGAGCGCGAGCGCTTGTTGATACTGTTCGACGGCTTCTGAGAGCTGACTGCGCGCCGACAGCAGCGCGCCGAGATTCGTGTGCGACTCCACGTTGTCCGGCCGCAACGCCACCGCTCGGCGATAGTGCTGCAGCGCACCTGACCAATCGCCTGCCAGGTACAGAAGGGCGCCCAGGTTGTTGTGAGCCTGCGCGTAATCGGGATCCAGACGGATCGCCTCTTCGAAGTGTGCGCGCGCTCGTACCCGATCTCCCGTTGCCGAGTACGCGATGCCGATGTTGTAGTGCGCCGACGCCGATGCCGGGTTCAGCTGCAGCGATCGCTCGTACTGCTCAATCGCGGCGTCGAGGTGTCCGGCGTCGAAGCTCAGGCTCGCGACAGCATCGTGCCGCAGCGGATTCTGCTCGTCCGCCCGCAGCAGCCTGGTGTACGCCGCCAGGTCCTCCGCGTTGGCCTTTCGGCGGAAATCCTGGTCGAGCGCGACAAGATCCGCGGCGTCTCGCGGCACGACCTGCAGCCAGAGGTCGCCCATCTCGTCCGTCGTATTCTGTCCCCACACGACGTGCGTCGGCGGCCGGTGCGGGTTCCGCGGGTTATCCGCGGAGTTGTCGTAGACGTAGCACATCGAGATGGTCGAGCCCCTGACGAGCGCGATCGGACGCTGATAGCGGTAGACATCCTGCCAGCGGAAATCCCAGTCATCAATTTCAATCAACGGCGTACGGGAGCCATCGGGGCCGATCACATGCGCCTCCATGTGCCTGGCCAGATTGTGGGCGTGAGGTTGGACGGCCAACAGGTCCACGTCCACGGGCAGGAGGTACTGGTCGTCCACGACGTACTCGCGCGCGCCGGCCGGCATATCGATGGTCTCGCTGCCAAGTCGAAGCCCGAGCGGCGTCCGTGTGGGCGGTTCGTCAGTGAAGTACAGGCCGACACTGACCCTCAGGCGCTCGGGTTTGCCCGTCGGCTGCAAGTGAAGTTGCAGCACGAGGTCGCTGCCTGGATCCAGTCGCCACTGCATCCCGATCGGCGCGGCGTGTGGCGCCTGCCCCGGCGTCCATCCGAGCATCTGGCCTTCGGGATACCGCGCGTCCTGCACCATGCCGCCGCTGTAGCCGGGCTCACCGTCCCGGGCATCGAGCTGCCGCGACGACCGCGTCCGGTCAACGCCGACATTCGCGTGATGCACGACGCGTGTGTTGTCGGGACGAAGCTCGAGGGCGCGGACATATCGCGGGCGGTCCGTCGCAATGGGCAGCACGAACGTCCGGAACACGTCGCTGCCATCCGCTCGAACGGTGTACGCAGCGGGCATTGACACCACCAGATCCGGCGCGCCCAGCTGCCACCCGCTGCCCCATTGCGGCCGCGGCGGCAAATCCTCGCGACGACCTTCCGGCGCGCCGTCCGCCAGCCAGCGTTGCAGCAGCGAGCGCTCCGCATCGGAAAGCCGGCGCGCGTCCGCGAAGTCGCCTCGGCCGGGCAACGGTTTCCACGGCGGCATGATGCGCCGCTCGACGACGGTGCCGATGAGCGTGGCGCGGCGCTTGATGTCCTCGTACGTGATCAGGCTGAAGGGTCCAACGGCTCCGGGGCGGTGACAGGGCGCGCAGCGCGACCAGATGAGCGGTGCGATATCGTGATTGAACGTCGCGCGCGGCTCTGCGCTGGCCGCTGCGGCGCTCAGACACCATCCGCAGCAGACGAGGGCCTTCGCCATCGCGCGCATTGCGATAGCATACCGCTCTTGCCCCCTGCGCCCCCGGTGTCATCAACACGCTTCCGATGGTCAGTCATCGCGGTCTTCGCGCTCGCGCTCAGCGTCAGGCTGCTCCATATCCTGCAGATTCGATCGGCGCCCTTCTTTACGCTGCTGATGGGCGACGCGCACGCTTATGACGCCTGGGCGCAGCAGATCGCGGCGGGCGACTGGGTCGGACATGACGTCTTCTATCAGGCGCCGCTCTACCCGTACTTTCTTGGCGTCATCTACGCGACTGTGGGACGCAACCTGCTCTTCGTGCGCATCGCGCAAGCGCTAATCGGATCCACCTCCTGCGTCCTGCTTGCCTATGCCGCGCGTCGCGTTTTCAACGACGCAGCAGGCGTCGTCGCGGGCGTGCTGCTCGCGCTCTGGGCGCCCGCGATTTTCTTTGACAGCCTGCTGCAGAAGTCGGTGCTCGACGTCTTCTTCGTCACGCTCACCGTCTGGCTTGTCGTCCGTATCGGGACGGCAGGTGGTCGACCGCGCGCGGACCGCTCAGATCGCACGTGGCCCTGGTTGGGACTGGGGCTGACCGTCGGCGCGCTCAGCCTGACGCGCGAGAACGCGCTCGTGTTCGTGGCGATCCTGCTCGGGTGGGCGCTCATGGGACCCGGCCGGCTGCGGCGGGCGGGCATCTTCCTGGCGGGGTTCGCCATCGTCGTGGCGCCGGTGGCCGCGCGCAACAGTCGTCTCGGCGGTGGCTTCTACGTCACCACGTCGCAGTTCGGGCCGAACTTCTACATCGGCAACAACCCGCGCGCCGACGGGACCTACGCATCGCTCCGCTACGGCCGCGGCGCGCCGGAATACGAGCGGCAGGACGCGACCGAGCTCGCCGAGCGCGCGCTCGGCCGGCGTCTCTCGCCGGCCGAGGTCTCGGGCTACTGGACTGATCAGTCGATTGACTTCATCACGTCGCAGCCGATTCGCTGGCTCGAGCTCGTTGGCCGCAAGTTCGCGCTGCTGTGGAACGCGACGGAGATGGTCGACACCGAGGGCCAGGACACATATGCGGAATGGTCATGGCCTCTGCGGATCCTTGGACCGATCGCGCATTTCGGCATCCTCGTGCCACTTGCGGTCCTCGGGGTGTGTCTGAGCGGCCCACTCAATATCCTGCTGGCGCTCAGTCTTGGCTACGCGGCCAGCGTCATTCTCTTCTACGTCTTCGCGCGATATCGATACCCGCTGGTGCCCTTTCTCGTGCTGTTCGCGGCGGGCGGACTCGTCTCGGTCTCCCGCCGCTGGCGCGAGCTCCTCACGCGACTTCAGCCGGCGCGCGGCGTGGACTCCCGCGACGGCGCCCCCGGGATGAGCGTGCGTACGCTGTTCGCGGTTGTGCTCGCCGCCGCCGTGTTCGCTAACTGGCGGCTGGTGCCGCGTGAATGGATGCGTGCCGTCAGCGAAAGCAACCTCGGGGTCGCGCTGCAGGACGAGCGTCGCTACGACGAGGCAATCGCCCACTACCAGCGCGCGGTTGCCTATCGTCCGGACTACGCGCCGGCGCTCAACAACCTGGCGACCGCATATCGCGCGTCCGGCCGGCTGGACGACGCCGTGGCGGCATACCACCGGGCACTTGACGTGCAGCCCGACTTCCCGGATGCGCAGTACAACCTCGCCAACGCGCTCCTCGACAAGGGCGCGACGGACGAAGCGGTCAGCCGATTCGAGACGGCGCTCCGATCGCTGCCCGACTCAGTGGACGTCCGCAACAACCTGGGCATCGCGCTCGCCAGCCAGGGCAGAACCGACGACGCCATCGTGGAGTTTCAGCGCGCGATCGAGCTCGACCCGGCATCGGCGACGGCGCACCGCAACCTCGCGGATCTGCTCGCCGCGAAAGGCGACCGGGCCGGGGCGCTGACGCAGTTGCGTCAGGCCGTGCGCGCCGATCCGGCGAACGGCGACGCGCACTACGATCTTGGCCTCGCGCTCCTCGAAGCGGGATCGCTCGACGCCGCAGTCGACGAGTTCCGCGCGGCGGTCGAACGGCTGCCCGCGTCCGCGGACGCGCGCAACAACCTCGGCATCGCGCTCGGTTCGCAGGGCAAGCTGGACGAGGCGATTGTGCAGTTCCGCGAGGCGCTGAGGCTCCAGCCGGGTCACGCGGACGCGAAGAAGAACCTCGCGATGGCGCTGGCGGCGCGCGCAGGAAAATAGCCGGTCAGGCCACTTCGAACAACCCGGCCGCGCCCATTCCGCCACCCACGCACATCGTGACGGCCACGAGCTTCGCGCCGCGCCGCCGGCCTTCGATGAGCGCGTGGCCGACGAGGCGCGACCCCGACATCCCGTACGGGTGCCCGACGGCGATGGCGCCGCCGTTCACGTTCAGACGCTCGTCGGGGATCCCGAGGCGATCGCGGCAGTACAGCACCTGGACGGCGAACGCTTCGTTCAGCTCCCAGAGATCAATGTCGTCCATCTTGACGCCCGTCTGCTTCAGCAGTTTCGGCACAGCGAACACGGGGCCAATGCCCATCTCGCGCGGCTCGCATCCCGCGACGGCAAAGCCGCGGAAGGTGCCGAGCGGCGTCAGCCCACGCTTTGCTGCCTCGCTGGCGCTCATGACGATGCAGACCGAGGCGCCGTCCGAGAACTGACTGGCGTTGCCGGCCGCGATGACGCCGCCCTCGATCGCGGGCTTGATCTTCGACACGCCCTCGTATGTCGTGTCGGGGCGGATGCCTTCGTCCTGCGTGGCCGTGACGTCCTGAACCGACTCGGCGCCGGTGCTCTTGTCGACGACTTTCATGCGCGTCACCATCGGGACGATCTCGGCGTCGAATCGTCCGGCGGCGCGCGCCGCGGCCGCGCGCTGCTGACTGCACACGCCGTATCGATCCTGCGCCTCCCGCCCGATCCCGTACGTCTTCGACACGTACTCGGCCGTCTGGAGCATCGGCCAATAGAGCTCGGGCTTGTGCTCAACGATCCAGTCATCGTTCAGCATGTGGGTGTTCATCTCGTTCTGAACGCACGAGATCGATTCCACGCCGCCGGCGGCGTAGATGTCGCCTTCGCCGCTGATGATCCGCTGCGCCGCGATGGCGATGGTCTGCAGCCCGGAGGAGCAGAACCGGTTGACCGTCATGCCGGCGGTTCCGACGGGACACCCGGCACGGATGGCGATCTGACGCGCGATGTTCCGGCCGGTGGCGCCTTCGGGGTTCGCGCACCCCATGACGACGTCCTCGACCTCGCCGGGGTCGAGCCTGGCCCGCTCGAAGGCGTGGGCGAGCGCGTGGCCGCCGAGGGTCGCGCCATGGGTCATGTTGAAAGCGCCGCGCCAGCTCTTGCAGAGCGGCGTCCGCGCGGTTGAGACGATGACTGCGTCGTTCATGGGTGCCTCTTGGGAAGGTCCTCTCATGATCATTCTACAATCGCTTCCCATGCCGGCCCTGGACGACGTTACAGTTCTCGATCTGTCGCACGCCCTGGCGGGGCCGTTCGCCTCGACGCTCCTGGGGGATTACGGAGCCGAGATCATCAAGATCGAGCCGCCCGACGGGGAGATTGCGCGCGCCTGGGGCCCCCCGTTCTACGGCAGCGAGTCAACCTACTTCGTCAACCTCAATCGAAACAAGAAGAGCGTCGCCATCGACTTGAAGCATCCCGAAGGGCGCGAGATCTTCATGCGGCTTCTGGATACCGCGGACGTAGTGCTCGAGAATCTGCGAGTTGGCGCCGTGGCGAAGCTCGGCATCGACTACCAGCGGGCGCGCGAGCGCCAGCCGCGCGTCATCTACTGCTCCGTCTCGGGCTTTGGACAGGACGGCCCCTACCGCGATCGGGCCGCGCTCGACCTTGTCGTCCAGGCCGAGAGCGGGATGATCAGCGTCACCGGTCCGCTGGGTGGGCGCGGGGTCCGCTGCGGGGTCTCGATCGCCGACATCGCCGCGGGTTTGTACGCCGCGTTCGGCATCCTCACGGCGTTGCACGCGCGGGAGAAGACCGGCCGCGGCCAATTCATCGATGTCTCGATGCTCGAAGGCCAGCTGGCGCTTCTCTCGGGGATGATCGGCACGTACGTGGCCGATGGCATCGTCCCCGAACCGCTGGGTACCGCGTACGGCGCGCTCCTCCCGTACCAGACATTCCGCACGAGGACGCGCGACATCGCCATCGGGATTGGCAGCGCCAAGCTGTGGCGTGCGTTCTGCCCCTTGCTGGGCCTGCCGCAACTCGCCGACGAGCCGCGGTTCGTGACGAACGCCGCGCGCAGCGCGAACCGGTCGTCCCTCGTCGAGCTGCTCCAGCAGGCATTTCTGACGAAGAGCTATGAGGAGTGGGAGGCGATTCTGCTGCCTGCTGGCGTTCCAATGGGCGCCATCAATACGCTCGATGCCGTCGTCGCGCATCCACAGGTGGCGTCGCGTGGCGCAATGGTGGAGTCACACCATCCGGTCGCCGGCGCGGTGAAGAGCGTCGGTCCGCCCTTCCGCCTCTCGGAGACGCCTGGCGAGGTGAGAAGCCCCGCGCCGCTCCTGGGTGAGCATACGGCGGCGGTCCTGCGCGACCGCTTGGGGATGAGCGCCGCCGAGGTCACGCGGCTCTGCAAGGCGGGCGTCATCCGGGTTCGAGAAGGCTAAGCTGACAACTCAGAATGGGGCTGAAGGTAGACCATGAGTCTTCGGCCCGTCTCAGAGTCTTCGGCCCGTCTCAGAGTCTTCAGTCCGTTTATGACATAGCTTCTAAAGGGACTGACAGGGTTGACACTACCGAGGAGGATTCGTGGGTCTGCTGGACAATCGCGTCGCTGTCATCACCGGTGCGAGCAAGGGGATCGGGCGCGTCATGAGCGAGCGCTTCGCGCACGAGGGTGCAACCGTCGTATGTGCCGCGCGGTCGGCGGATCTCGTTCGCGAGACGGCCGCGCGCATCACCGAAGCCGGAGGACACGCGATCGCGATCGCCGCCGATGCGGGGACCGAAGAAGGGGCGCGCGCGATCGTGGACGCCGGCGTGAACGCGTTCGGCCGCGTTGACACCCTGATCAACAACGCCGGCGATGGCGGACCGACCAAGCCGGTCCAGGACTACACGACGGAGGATTGGTTCTACACCATCAACTCGTGCCTGACGAGCGCGTATCTGTGCTCACGCTTCGCAACGCCGTCGATGATCGCCGCCGGACACGGCGCCATCGTCAACATCGCGTCGATGGCCGGACGCCGTGGGCTGGCGTATCGCGTTGGCTACTGCGCGGCGAAGGCCGGACAGATCGGCATGACGTACGGGCTCGCGACAGAGCTTGGCCGGCACAACATCACCGTGAACGCCATCGCGCCGGGGGCGGTCGCCGGGGATCGCATCGATCGCGTCATCAAAGGACAGGCTGACGTCCGCGGCGTCGACGTGAATCGCATGCGTCAGTCGTTTGTCGAGCGATCGCCGCTCCGCCGCATGTCGACCGCCGATGACATCGCGGCGCTCGCCGCGTTTCTGTGCAGCGACCTCGCGCGCAACATCTCAGGGCAATGCATCCCGGTCACGGCTGGGGAGCCGGGATGAAGAACGGGTTCTCAGGGTTCGCAGCGTTCGCAGAACCGCGAGAACTCAGTGAACCCAACGAACCCTGAGAACCCCGCGAACCTTGCGAACCCCGCGAACCTTCCTACTTAATCGCCAATGGATTAATCGGCGATCCGACCGCGCCAGTGAACGGGAGCGGTGGCGCGACGAAGAAGAACTCGTACACGCGGTCCCGCGCGCAGTCTTCCGCCAACTCGTCGAGCGCGAAAATCTCGCCGATGGTCAGGCCCATGTTGGGAATGAAGACCTGGTGCAGCGGCTGGTAGGTGTTCGGGAACTCGTTGGGCCGGACTTCCATGCCCCACGTGTCGGTCGCGACCGCGGCAATCTCCCGTCGATGCACCCAGTCGGCCGTGTAGAACGACAGACCTGGCGCGTTGCCACCCGCGTAGTCACCCCAACCGCCACGCGCGCGGCACAGCGTCATGTGTCCGGTCCGCACGAGCAACACGTCGCCGGTGCGCACCTCGACGCCCTGCGCCGCAATCGCCGCATCGAAGTCGTCGGCAGTGATGCCATAACCCGGCTCGAGCCACTCGATGCCCTTCGCGCGCGGTACGTCAACCAGGACGCCGCGCCCGACGATGCCCCGGGCGACCTTGTCGATGCCGTTCCGCTTGGCGCCGCGGCTCGAGACCTCGTTCGCGTCATAGCCGTTGTACATGCGGCCATCCTCGAAACAGTGGCTCAGCGCGTCCCACTGCGTCGCGCATTGCAGCGGCATGATCACCATGTCGTCGCTGAACCCCACCCCGCCGGGGAACGGGATGGCGCCGGTCGTGCAGTCGGGGCCGGTGATCATCATGCGGTGGATCGGGTTGAACCGGCGGGGCTGGTTGATCTGCGGGCCCTTCGCGTCGAAGGGGATGGCGAGCGAGAAGACGTCGCCCCGCTTGATCAGCCCGGCGGCCTTCACGATGTCGGCCGCCGTGATGTGGTTCAGGGTCCCTCGTTCGTCGCCCGCGCCCCACTTTCCCCAGTTGCGCAGCCGCTTTCCCGTTTCACGGATGGTGTCGGACATGTCGCCTTCTGATCGAGACTCGCGCTCGCCTGGTGTATTGTTGCACCTGACCCCAGTCCGATGCGCGCCGTCCTGTGTAAAGCGTTCGGCCCTCCCGAATCGCTCGTCGTCGAAGATGTTCCAGCGCTGGTGCCGGGCGCAGGCGAAGCAGTCATCGCCGTAGAGGCCGCCAGCGTCAACTTTCCGGACGTCCTCATCATCCAGAACAAGTACCAGGTCAAGCCGCCGCTGCCCTTCTCGCCGGGCAGCGAGGCCGCCGGCATCGTGAAAGCGGTCGGCGAGGGCGTGACCCGCGTCGCGCCGGGCGATCGCGTCATGGCGGTCACCACTTACGGGGCGTTCGCCGAGGAAGTCAAGACAGATGCCCGGCGGCTGCTGCCATTGCCGGACACAATGGACTTCGCGACGGCCGCGGCCTTCGGCCTGACCTACGGCACATCGCATCACGCGCTCTGCGACCGCGGTGCGCTGCGCGCATCCGAGACGCTGCTCGTCCTGGGCGCGGCGGGAGGCGTCGGCCTCGCGGCCATCGAGATCGGCAAGGCAGTGGGCGCGCGCGTCATCGCTTGTGCTTCCACCGACGACAAGCTGGCCGTCTGCCGCGCGCACGGCGCCGACGCCACAATCAACTACGCGACCGAAGATCTTCGCGAGCGAATCAAGGACCTCACCGGGGGCCGAGGGTCGGACGTCATCTACGATCCAGTCGGCGGCGCCTACACCGAGGCCGCGCTTCGATCGATCGCCTGGCGCGGGCGGCATCTGGTCGTCGGTTTCGCCGCGGGTGAAATCCCGAAGATCCCCCTGAACCTGACGCTCCTCAAAGGCTGCTCGATCGTCGGCGTGTTCTGGGGCGACTTCACGCGCCGCGAGCCCGAGAGCTCCGCCGAGGCCATGCGCCAGCTGGCCGGCTGGCACGCCGACGGCAAGATCAAGCCGCACATCTCGGCGACCTTTCCGCTCGATCGCGCTGCCGAAGCGCTGCGCCAGATGGCCGACCGCAAGGTCGTTGGGAAGATCGTGTTGATACCCGCGCGATCGTGAGGAATCCAGAAGCCTCGGCTCCAACAAAGCAGTCGACGGGATTGAGGCCTAGAGGTATCTTCTGAAGTTCCGTGGGGAGGATTCCATGATTCGCCGTGTTCTCACAGGTGCCGCCCTGGCCGTCGTCCCGGCTGCTGCCAGCGTCCTGGCGCTGGCCGCGTCCGGTGGCACGCCGTGCGCCAACCTTGCGGCGCTGACGATCCCGAACGTGACCATCAAGTCGGCCACGCTGGTCGGTCCGGGTGCCTTCACGCCGCCTGGCAGCCAGACCTCGATGACGCTGCCCGCCTTCTGCCGCGTGGAAGCGACGGCGCGCCCGACGAGCGACTCAGACATCAAGTTCGAGGTCTGGATTCCGCCCGCCGAAGCATGGAACGGCAAGTTCGAGGGCGTGGGCAACGGCGGCTATTCAGGTGCGATTGGTTACGCCGCGCTGGCGACGGCGCTGCGGCGCGGGTACGCGACGGCGAGCACCGACACCGGTCACGCCGGCGACGACATGAAGTTCGGGCAGGGTCATCCGGAAAAGATCGCGGATTGGGCCTGGCGGTCGGTTCACGTCATGACCGACGCCGCGAAACTCATCGTCCGCGATCATGCGGGCAAGCTGCCCGACCGCGCGTACTTCAACGGCTGCTCGAGCGGTGGTCACCAGGCGTTGTCGGAAGCGCAGCGGTTTCCCGATGATTACGACGGGATCATCGCCGGCGACCCGGCGAACAACCGCATCCGGCAGACCTTCGCGTTCCTGTGGTCGTGGACGGCGACGCACACGAAGGACGGCCTGCCGATCATTCCCGCGACCAAGCTCTCGATCATCACAAAGGCCGCGATCGACGCGTGCGATGGCAACGACGGCCTGAAGGACGGCGTCATCGACGATCCGCGCCGTTGCCACTTCGATCCCGCCCGCCTGCTCTGCAAGAACGGCAGCGACGACGCCACGTGCCTGACGCAGGCGCAGGTGGAAGCGGTCAAGAAGGTGTACGACGGCGTGAAGAGCCCTCGCACCGGCGAGCAGATCTTCACCGGCTGGCCGCGCGGCAGCGAAGGATTTGGCGAGTCACCACTTCAGAGCTGGCGCGCGTACGTGATGGATCCGCCCGAGCCGATGCGCGTGGGCTTCTTCCGCTACTTCCTCTTTCACGATCCGAACTGGGACTGGCACACCATCGATTGGGATCGCGACCTCGCTTACGCCGAGCAGAGGCTGCCCATCATGCAGGCGGTCGAGCGCGACCTGACGCCGTTCAAGAAGCACGGCGGCAAGCTCCTGATGTACACCGGCTGGTCGGATCCGGTCGTTCCGCCGCAGGACACCGCCGCGTACTACGAGGCGGTCGTGAAGGCGATGGGGGGCATGGACCGAACGCGCGAGTTCTTCCGCTTCTTCACCGCGCCCGGCATGGGCCATTGCGGCGGCGGCCCAGGACCCAATCAGTTCGACACGCTCGCCGCGCTCGAGCAATGGGTCGAGAAGGGCGCCGCGCCCGACAAGCTGATCGCCTCGCACATCACCAACGGCAAGGTGGATCGCACGCGGCCGCTCTGCCTCTACCCGCTCGTCGCGCGCTGGAAAGGCGCCGGCAGCAGCGACGACGCGGTCAATTTCTCGTGCGTCGCGGCGGAGCCGGCGTCGGGAACGCGCAAGACGACGACAGCATCAGGCGGACAGCGGTAAGGTCAGACTTCCTGTAGGATGGGAAGACATGGCCCGCGCGGACTACATCCACGTCGCGCGTGTACAGCAGCACACGTCGCGGCGCCGCGAAATTCTCCTGGCTCACCCGGAGGTCCGGGACCTGGCCGGCCCGACGCCGACGAGCGCTCTCTGGGTCGGCGTGCTGGTTGTCGCGCAGCTGACCCTGGCGCTGCTGCTGGCGGGGCGGCCCTGGTGGATCTGGCTGCCGGTGGCCTATTTCGCCGGCGCGACGATCGACCACGCGCTGTGGGTGCTGATCCACGAGTGCACGCACAACCTCGTGTTCCGCCGGCCCATCCTGAACAGGCTGACTGCGCTCGTCGCGAACCTGCCGTTCGTCATGCCCGCCGCCCAGTCGTTCGGGCGGTACCACCTCCTGCACCATCAGCACCTCGGCGAGATCGACTACGACGCCGACGTGCCGGGCCCGGTCGAATCGCGGGTCGTCAAGGCGACGCTCGTGAAGGCCGCGTGGCTGGCGGCATTTGCCGGCGTGCAGGGCGTGATCCGCACGCACCGACTGAAGAAGGTGTCATTCATCGATCGCTGGATCGTGGCCAACGTGATCACCGAGGTCGGGGCGATGACGCTGCTCTACCGCTGGGCCGAGGCGGGCCCGCTGCTGTACTTGCTGGTCTCGTCGATCTGCGCCATCGGTCTCCATCCGCTCGGGGCGCGCTGGATTCAGGAGCACTTTGTTTTTGCAGAAGGACAGGAAACCTACTCGTACTACGGGCCACTCAATCGCCTGTGCTTCAACATGGGCTACCACAACGAGCACCACGATTTCGTCACGGTGCCCTGGTCGCGCCTGCCCGCCTTGCGCGCGACAGCGCCCGAGTTCTACGACACGCTCTACGCCCACCGCTCGTGGACAGGCCTGCTCGTCCGATTCCTGTTCGATCGCAATTGCACGCTCTTCGACCGCATCGTTCGTCCGAGCCGCGACTGACCCTCAGGTCTCACGTTCCGTCCGCGTTTTGTGACAGGAGAGGGCGACGGACCCCTGAGCCTCGTCGCCAGAGTTTCAGACAAAGTCCAGCAGCACAATTAATTAGCCAGAAGCATCTGCAGCTCGTGCACTGGCATCATCGTTGCTCCTGACCCGGCGCCATCGCCTGTCCGGGGTTCCGTACATGCGTCGACAAACGTCTCTTGCTTCGGTACCGCGGCTGTTGGTCGCGGTGGCCCTGGTGGCCATTTTCTCGACGGTGGCCTGCGGACCCAATACCGTGACCGTTTCCTCGCCCTCGCCTTCCACGCCGGCTGCGCCAGCAACCGCTACGAGCAGACCCGCGCCCACTTACCAGGACAGGGTCGAGGGCGCGATCACATCGATCGACACGGGTGCTCAGACTTTCGTCGTCAGCGGCAGAACGGTCATGGTGCTTTCAACCACGAGAATCCGGGGATGGTCCGGCGCGCTGACGTTCGCGAACTTGAAAGTCGGTGAGAACGTGCGCGTCATAGGAACGACGAGCGGCACCGTGCTGACCGCCACCGAGATTCTTGTGGACGACGGCACGCGCCAGACTCCGGCCAACGGAACCCGGGTGAGCGGCGCCGTCTCGGGGTTGAGCGGCACCTGCCCGGCATTGAGCTTCAAGGCTGGCGGAACCGCGGTCACGACTTCACAAGCGACGAAGTTCGGTGAGGGTGGATGCGCTGAGGTGGCCAACGGCGTCAACGCGAGGGTCAACGGGGTTGCACAAACCGACGGCTCGATTCAGGCCACGCATGTTTTCGTCGACAAGGGTGATAAATGACACGACGCATCGTTCCCGGCGCGTTGACGATCTGGCTGGCGCTGGCCGTGCTGCCCGGCGTGGCGGCTGCCCAGCAAGAGAGTTCCGTAGAGAGTTCCGCGACTGAGGCCCAACCGCGCACGGCGGACCACAGTTCGATGACCGTCGAGCGCGTACGGGACGGCTTCGCCATCGCGCCCGACTTCAAGGTGACGAGGTTCAACAACACCACCGGGTATCTCGCTGGAGCGTACGGGGGATGGGTGATCGACAACACGCTGCTGATCGGAGCGGGCGGGTACGGGCTTACGAATGGATCCGGTGGATCCAGCCGCTCCGGGATGGGTTACGGCGGCGCCGTGATCGGGTGGATGGCGCACACCGATCAAGCGATCGGGTTCGGCGCCCGCGCGCTCGTCGGATTCGGACAGGCCTCGTACCCCGGCACACTCACCTACGTCCCGCGTCCGCCGTTTCCAATCCCCTTCGACGTGGACTCCCGCCAGTCTCCGATCGCAACGACCGTCTCGACCGTGCAGGCAACGTTCCATGAGCACTTCTTCGTAACCGAGCCGCAGGCGGACCTGTTGATCAGAATCAGCCCGATTCTGCGTCTGGACGCGGGGGTTGGCTATCGCCTCATTGGCGCCGACCGCGGAGTGAACAGCCAGCTGCGCGGAGTGACGGGAAGCGTGTCGCTCCAGATCGGCGGAACGACCTACGAGCGCGCGGCCCGGCTGCGGTAGAGCGCGACTCCAATCGCGTTGGCGATCGCGATCACGCCGCAGATCTTGAGCGCGAACACGGTGCGGCTCGCGACGTTGACTATCGGAAGAATCGACAACGTCACGTACAGGAGCGTCATCAGGAACCCCGAGACAGCTGCGAGGCGGAGCCACGGCGGAGGTGGCGGACCCACGCCCTTCAGGCCCATAAGGGGCAGCGCAAACATCACGAGGTATGTCAGGGCATAGAAGATTGCCGAGCCGTTCCAGAGCAGCTGAAAGGCTTCCTGCTTGCCGACGCCGACCATCCCGACGAGGCTGAAGGCGAACGTGATGGCGCCGACGAAGAGAATCGAGTTCGCCGGCGTCTGATATCTGGCGTGCAGCGTCGTGAACCAGGCCGGAAGCAGCCCGTCCCATCCCGCGACCATCGGCAGCCGCGTGTTCCCCGTGAACATCACGCTTGCCTGCGCGATGCGGACGATGGCCAGGACTACGATGGTGAGCGGCGCGACGATCGCGACAACTCCGACCGGGCCGAGCGGGCCGAGCGGGCGCAGGCCGGCGCTGAGGACCTGCGGGATCGGCGCGATCAGGTCGATCTGATCGATCGGGACGAGCGCCAGCACCGAGCTCGTGCCGAAGATGAACATCGCCGCGATGATGGGGGCGGCCACTACCACGGAGCGCGCGATGGTCCGCACGGGCTGGCGACACTCCCCGGCATGAATGGCGACGTACTCGAAGCCGCCGAGCGCACCGAATCCCATCTTGCCGAGCAGGTTCAGACTCATGATCGAGATCACCGGCGCTGCGGTGGTCAGCGGATGAAACGCCGGAAGCGCCCCGGCAGCCCCACTGGCGACATCGAGCCACGGCAGCGCAATGAGCGCGCCGAACGTCGCCATCATCAACACCCCGCCGGCCTTGTGCACCCACTTGCCGACGCTCAGGCCCCGTATCGCGAGGTAGACGAGCGCGGCGAAGATCGCGGCGCTCGTCGCGACCGTGAACAGCGCGCTTCCCGCGAGCCGCTCGCCGGACGGCCCGAGGACGTAGACGAGGTACTGCGTGACCTGGATGCCGGTCTCCGACGTGTTGAGGATGGCGAACAACCACAGGTTCCAGGCAACGAGGAACCCGGTGAGATCGTTGAATCCGATCTTCGCCCACTGGTAGAGGCCGCCCTCGAGCGGCATCAACCGGTTCAGGTAGATGACGACAACCGCCGACGGCACGTAGAACAGCGCCATCGCAATCAGCCAGAAGACGACGTGCGCCGGGCCCTGCTTGGCGGCGACGCCGACCCATGGCAGTCCGACGATGAAGAGAAGCTGCGTGAAGACGAGATCGGTGAGGCCCAGCTCGCGACGCAGACGTGAGGCTGAGGCGGGGAGACGATCCGTCGACGCCGCCGCCGTCATGTCAGCTGCGCGCGACCTGGACCGCTGTCCCGTAGCAGAGCACTTCCGTCACGCCCTGCATTACTTCTGTCGCATCGTAACGGACGCCGACGACCGCATTGGCGCCGAGCAGCCTTGCGTGCGAGAGCATCAGCTCGAATGCTTCAGCGCGAGTGTTCTCGCAGAGCTCGGTGAGCAGCGTGATGTTGCCTCCAACCATTGTCTGGATGGAGGCGCCGATGGTGCCGAGCACCGACCGCGAGCGGACGGTGACGCCCCGCACGACGCCCAGCGTCTTCGAGATGGTGTACCCGTCCAGCACGAACGCCGTCGTGGTCATCGCAAGCTCGATCGTTGCGCCACTCTTCGATTCGGTCGCCATCTGGGGAACCTCGATTGGTTGCTGGTCTCTGGTTACTGGTCGCTGGTTACTGGTTGCTGGTCACTGGTAACAACCAGCAACTAGCCACCAGCAACCAGCTACCAGGTGATCACTCCCCTTGCGCCTTCGCCGGCCGCGAGCGCGTCCAGCGCCGCGTCAACCTGCTCGAGCGAATAGGTGCGCGCCACCATTTCCTTGAGCTTCAAGCGGCCGTCCTGATAGAGGCTGACCAGCGCCGGGATATCCCGCAGCGGTTGTCCAGAGCCGTACACGGACCCAATCAACCGCTTCTCCTGCATGACAAACGGAAACAGCGCGATCGCGCCCTCGGCATCCACGCGCGACAACCCGGTGACGACGACCGTCCCGCCCTTCCTGGCGCTGGCGAGCGCCAGCGCGACCGTGGATGGGCTGCCGACGGTGTCGAAGACGAAGTCAGCGCCACGACCGCGCGTCGCATCGCGCACGGCAGCGGGAATATCCGCCGCGGCGTCGACCGTCTGGGTCGCGCCGAACGCGCGGGCGATCGTCAGCGGCGCCGGCCAGCGGTCAATCGCGATGATCGTCTCGCATCCGGCAATCGCCGCGCTTTGCACGACATTCAACCCGACTCCTCCGGCGCCGATGACGGCGACGTGCGATCCGGCCGGGGCGCGTGCGGCGTTCGTGACCGCCCCGAAGCCGGTCAACACCGCGCAGCCGAGCGTGGCAAGCGCGTCGAACGCCACGTCGCCGGGAACGGGCACGACTCCGGTCTCGGGAACGACGACGAAATCGGCGAAGCAGGCAGTGCCGAGAAAGGGCGCAACGTCGCGATCGCGGGCGTGCAGGCGCGCGCCGCCCGAGGGCAGGCGGTTGCGGAACGTGACCTTCTCCACGCGATCGCACAGCACCGCGCGGCCGTCGAGGCACGATGGACACTGGCCGCACGGCGGCGCCCAGCACAGCACGACGTGGTCGCCCTCCGAAACGCGCGTCACGCCCGGCCCGATCTCACGCACGAGACCGGCGCCTTCGTGCCCGAGAACGACTGGCGTCTTGATCGGCCAGTCACCGCGCGCCGGATGAAGGTCGCTGTGGCAGACGCCGGCCGCTCGCACCTCGACGAGGACCTCTCCAGGGCCCGGCGGGTCGAGCTCCGCCTGCTCCACGGACAGCGGCTGGCCCTGCTCCCACAAGATCGCGGCTCGAATGCGCATCGGCGTTCGTCTGGTCGCGTATACTGCCGGGTCATTATGACAGGGCTGAAAATCTGCACCATCGGATTCGTCGCGGCGATCGCGAGCGCGGCGATCTCCAGCGCGCCCGTCGCCGCGCAGAATGCCGCGCTCGACGCGCACATCGCCGGGGCGAAGGCGGCCGCACAGCAGGATCAGATGGGCTTGTTCACATACCTCTGCTCCGAGACGCCGAGCGGACCCGGGACCGGCCGGGCTGGCGCGACCGGTCAACGTCAGGGTCAGCCGCCCGCTTCGCCTGCGACGCCTGCGACACCACCCGCGCCGCCGGATCGCGCGCAGTGGCACGTCGAGCCCATGAAGGTGTTCGACAACCTCTACTTCGTCGGCATGAAGGACGTCTCGGCCTGGGCGCTCACGACCTCCGCAGGGATCGTCGTCATCGACGCGCTGTATGACTACTCAGTGGACGACGAGATCGCCGAGGGCTTGAAGAAGGTGGGGCTCAAGCCGGAGGACATCAAGTACGTGATCGTCAGCCACGGCCATGGCGATCACTCCGCTGGGGCGAAATACCTCCAGGATCGGTTCCAGGCGCGCGTGATGCTGAGCGATACCGACTGGGGCCTCGTCGGCCGCGGGCGCGGCGCCAAGCCGACGCGCGATCTGGTGGCCACTGACGGGCAGAAGCTGACGATCGGCGACACAACAATCACGATGTACATCACGCCGGGACATACGCCCGGAACGATCTCGTACCTCATTCCGGTAAAGGACAACGGCCGCCCGCATCTTGTCGCGGAATGGGGCGGCACCGCGTTCAACTTCCCGCGCACCCCGGAAAACTTCCGCACCTACGCGGCATCCGCCGCGCGCTTTGGTGAAATCGCCACGCGGGCCGGCGCCGACGCCCTGATCTCCAACCACTCGGACTTCGACGGGTCGAAGGTCAAGATCCCGGCGCTACGCGCGCGCAAGCCCGGCGATCCGAATCCGTACGTGATCGGCACCGATTCGGTGACCCGCTATATGAAGGTCGCTGAAGAATGCGCGCGGGCTTGGCAGGAGCGCGTACAGCGATGATTCAGAATGGGCTGAAGACTCATGGTCGCGTGATCATTCAGAATGGGCTGAAGACTCATGGCCGCGTGCAGTTGCCTCGCCCCAAGATCAAGATTGCAAGCGTTCAAAAAAAGTCGTCAGAAATCGAG
>DASZFS010000404.1:0-10848 GCA_035939575.1 Vicinamibacterales bacterium
TCGATGGAGCCCGACGATGTCCAGAAGGCGATTGATGGCGCCTTGAAGTGGGTGGACGAGCAGATGACGTCGGCCGACCTGGTCGCGGTGGCGTCCATCAATACCAGCCTGCAGGTGCTGACGGACTTCACGAGCAGCAAGGAGCGCGTGCGCGCGGTGCTGACGTCGTTTTCCGCGAGCGACGGCACGGCGTTCGCCGCGGTGGATGCCAGCACCGCGGCGACTGATGAAGCGACGCAGGCCGCGACCACCGACGCGACGACCACGGATCAGAGCGCGCAGGAGCTGGACACGTTCAACAACGACGTCCGGCTGCGGGCGTTGAAGACGCTCGCCGACGCGCTGCAGCCGATCCGGCAGAAGAAGGCCGTCATCTATTTCAGCTCCGGCCTGCAGCGCAGCGGCACCGACAACCAGGTCGAGCTGCGCGCTGCGGTCAACGCCGCGCTCCGCGCGAACGTCGCCATCTATCCCGTGGATGCGCGCGGCCTGCAAGCCGTCGTGCCCGGCGGCAGCGCCCGGCAGGCGAGCCGCGGCGGCCTGGGCGCGTTCACCGGCAGCGCGGTCGCGGGTCAGTTCACGCAGCTGGCCGCGCAGCAGGAGACGCTCACGTCTCTCGCCTCCGACACCGGCGGCACGGCGTTCACCGACACGAACGATTTCGGCGAGGCGTTCACGAAGGTCGAGCGCGATATCTCCTCGTACTACATCCTGGGCTTCTCGAGCAGCAACACGAACCGGGACGGACGCTTCCGCCGAATCACGGTCCGCGTCAAGAACCACCCGAATGTGAAAGTCGAGGCCAAGGAGGGCTACTACGCCGACAGGGACTTCGCGCACACCGCGAAATCGGATCGCGAGGTGCTGCTCCAGGAGCAGCTCGCGACGCCGATTCCCGCGACCGACGTGCCGGTCCTCGTCACCGCAGGCTGGTTCCGGATGAGCGCGGACAAGTACTACGTCCCGATCTCGCTGGCCGTGCCGGGCTCCGCCGTGCCGGCGTCGAAGGACAAGATCACGCTCGACGTCGCCGGCTTCATTCGCGACGAGCGCGGGTTCCCCGTCGGTCGCATCAGGGACACCATGACGGTGCCGCCGACCAGCGCAGAGGCGCTCGCGACGCGGCAGGTGCTCTACCAGACCAGCCTCACGCTGCCGCCCGGACGCTTCTCGGTCAAGATCGTCGTCCGGGAAAACGCGGACGGCTTGATGGGGACGTTCGAGACCCCCATCACAGTGCCTGAACTGAAGCAGGCGCCCGTCAAAGTGAGCTCGCTCATCCTGAGCACCCAGCTGCAGCCGGCCTCGGGACGCAAGACCGACAGCCCGCTCGTGCGCGACGGCGTCGAGCTCGTGCCCAACCTGACGCACATCGTCGGCCGCGATCAGAAGCTGTACTTCTATTACGAGGTGTACGACCCGACGGTCGACAATGGCGCGCCGCAGCTACGGACCAGCCTGGCCTTCTATCGCGGGAAGGTGAAGGTGTTCGAGACGCCGATCGTGGAGCGCACGCGGCTGGACGTCGCCGACCGGCACGCCGCGGTGTTCCAGTTCGAGTTGCCGGCGGGCAGCTTCAAGCCGGGTCTCTACACCTGCCAGGTGAGCATCATCGACACGGTGGCCAGCCGGTTCACGTTTCCCCGGCTCCAGATGTACGTCCGCTGACGACAGGCGGGCTGAGGCAACTGCACGCGACCATGAGTCTTCAGCCCCTCAGTCTTCAGCACGCCGCAGAGCCGGCCGCGCGCGCGAAGTATCGATAGCTCACCCACTCCTCGCCGCAGCTTCGATCATTCTCAACGTGGAGAAGCGTCGCCCCGTGTTCAGCAATGAGGCCGGCGACCGCGTGCAACGGCACACCGTGCATCGGAAACTCTCCAGGATCATCAACGTCCAACTTCGCGCCCGGGCTTGCGAGCGCTTGGAAAGACCCGCCGTTGAGCGCCTCCGCTGAGTGAGTCCGCGCATCCACAGATGATGGGATTGACGATGCCAGTGCGGTGTCGATCTCGTTCGGCGCGACGCACACCGCGAGCCTCACGACTTCGGAGCCCCGATCCTGGAACCAGAGCACGCCCTCGTGGGCCACATCGACCTCGAGTTGGTACTCACCAGGATTGGACGGCGCACGGATCGTCAACGCTACGCTGCTGCTTTCGCCGGCCCGCAGCGTCTCCGGCAGGCGTGTCCGGCCATCGTCTCGCGCCAGCATTCTGAGTCCAGCGGCATCGAGCCAATGATCGCCGACACTCATAACACCGTATTCGCGCTGATACCAATCGAAGCTGCTGATGTTGGTCACCTTCACTTGTAACGTGACCTGGCCGAGAGGCTCAATCCCTCGCGGCATACCAGTGACGGCGATCGACGCACTATACGCGAGGTCTGGCATTGGGTTCGTGTTCGATTCGAGCGGGCGATTCTGCAGTCGTTTGCGATGCGACGGCAGCTGAAACACGACGATGCCGGCCGGGGCGAGCACGCGGAAGAATTCATGCAGATACGAACAGGAGATCTCCGGTGGGAGGTGCTGGAGAACGATGTTGCTGACGATGAAGTCGAACGAGCGCTCGTCGAAGATGCGTAGGTCTGTGGCCTGATTGCAAATGTAGGAAACAGCATCCGCATATTGGTTAAGCCGCGCTGCGAGATCTAACATGTTCGGTGAGACGTCGACGCCAACGACGCGGTCGAAATGTGGTGCGAGCGCTTGCGTCAGGCGACCGACACCGCAGCCGAAATCCATCGCGGACCCGGGTCTCAGCGTAAACTGCTGTGCGTCGAGCTCGTACAGAAGGGATTCAATTTCGGTCTTCCCGGTTTGAAAAAACCGCGCGACGTCCCACTTGCCTTCGCGTTTGGCCGTGTCTGAGAGAACGGCCCACAGCGGATCGCGCTGCGCGTGGCGGTCCCAGTAGTCTTTGATGGTCTTTAGGACGTCGCTCATGCAATCGACGCGTAAGCTGTCGCCGCTTGTGCCCACCTGCACAAGTCAGTCTCTTGCCCCCGGCAATGCGTTCAGCAGTATAAGCGCGATCACCCAGCCTCCGGGTGCCGCCAGGAGCTGCGACGGGGGCTCATGGCTCGTGACCGTGTGGCAGGTGACCGGTGCCGACGATGATCGCGTCATGCGTTCCGGTCATCGCATGCGTTCACTCAACTGCGACGCCGGTTGACACCACCGGGTGTCGGACGGCACCAGCGCCTCCGCGGCAACGACCCTGAACGACGCCGCGTCGAACGGCGTGGTGACGTAGCCGTCGTTCAAATCGACGACGCGCGACTCGCACGCGCGGAGAATGTCCTTGATGAATTCGTGGCGCACGGTCTCAACGCCGCCCGCAGAGCGGTATGTGGCGAAGTACAGGAGATCCCGATACGCCACGCGGGGATTGAGGTTCGCGACGGTCACGGTCCAGTGCACAGCGGATCCCGCCCGCCGCGAGTACACGGCGCTGCGGACGACAACGTCGTGCCCGGGATCGTGCGGGGTCGCCGCGCTCAGTTGATACGGCCCCGCGTCGATCGCAAACGGTCGACGGTGACCGAGCACCTCCGGCTGCCTCGTCTGGATGGCGGCGACGACGACGTCGCGGCGTTTGTAGAGTGACTTTTCAGGCGCCTGCGCGATCGCGAGCCCCGCGTGGAACACGACGTTCATCGCGAGGACGGTCGCGGCCCCCGCCCGCATGCGCCGCGAGTCCACGAACGTCCAGCAGTACGCGGCCAGGCACAGCGCGATCGGCGCCAGCACGTAGAACGCGTGGGCCTGGGGAGGCTCCATCACGAACCAGTAGCTGGCGTATACGATCAGGATCGAGTCCAGCAGAATCCAGCGCATCGCGCGCCATTGCGCGGCGGTCTCGGGATGCGGCCAACGGCGGGCGGGACGGATGACCTCGACAAGCATCCAGAATGGCTGCAGGATCCCGACCAGCCAGACGAGCCCGGCGAGCGGAACGAGCCACAGGTGCCGCGAGAAGAACTCGAGACGCTTCGCGCCGTCGGTCTCGATGAAGCGGCTGATCTCGAGGCTCGCGAACGACAGAAAGCGCGCAAGGGTGTTGACCGCAACGGCAGGGTTGACCCACCCGACGTGCAGGTTGCGGAACACGCCGCCCGACCCACCCGACGCGCCGTACGTGACGACCGTGGGGAGGAGCAGCACGCCCGGCACGAGCGCACCGGCCAGATAGGCAGCCGCGTCGCGCACGAGCGCGCGCCCTCCGTCCGCGCGCCGGCTCCACCACGCCCACGCGCTGTACGGCAGCAGCAGCGGCCACGACATGTGGACCTGCATGACCCAGGTCAAGCCGGCCCCCATCATGAAATGGGCCGTCGCGGCGCCGATCGCGCCCGTGGAAAAGATCGGGACCGCCTCGAAGAACCCGACGAAGAACAGCACGGCGCCCGCCAGCACGTAGGACGGGTTGATGATGTGCGTCGAGAACTGCAGCGTCCACGGCACGGTGAGGAACCATCCCCACACGAGCCACGCGGGCAGCCACGGCAGACGCCGCTTCACGTACCACGCGAGCGCGCAGATCGCGGTGAACGACAAGAGGTTGAGCAGAACGAACGGGGACTCCGGCGCAGGCACGACCGTCAGCGGAACGCCGACGAGCAGCCCTTGAAGCGCACCCGGAATCTCACTCTTGGTCCAGACGACGTCCGCGCCGAAGAACGGCCAGGCACCGGTGGCGTAATGCTTCAGGCCGATCAGGAACACCTGGGTCTCGTCCTCGAAGAAGAACTCCGAGGACAGGCCGAAGCCGAGGCGGAAGACGAACAGGGCAGCCAGCGCCGCGGCGGCGGCAACGCGCATCCGGCGCGTGGCACCGCCGCTCATCGCCACGATCGGTCCACTAGTCGCGGCGATTGCCGAGGAATCGCAACAGGAAGAGGAAGAGGTTGATGAAGTCGAGATACAGGGCCAGCGCGCCAACGACCGCGTACGCGCCGGATCGGCCGTCTGGCATCGCCAGCGCCATCGCCTTGAGGCGCTGCGCGTCGTAGGCCGCCAGGCCGGTGAACACGAGCACACCGACGATGGAAATCATGAACTGCAGGCCGTCGTTGTGCCAGAACACGCCGACTAGCGAGGCCAGCAGGATGCCGATGACTCCCATGAACAGGAACTGGCCGAGCCCCGACAGACTCCGCCGGGTCGTCGTGCCGTACGCCGCGGTCGCCCCGAACATGCCGGCCGCGACCAGGAAGGTGCTCGTCACCGATTCCCCGGTGTAGACCAGCAGCACGAACGAGATGGTCACGCCGGTCAGGATGGAATAGGCGGCGAACAGCATCGAGGCGGTCGACGCCGGGAGCGACTGCACGCGCGCCGAGAGCACGAAGACGATGCCCAGCTGGGCGATGATGATCGCCCAGAAGAGAAGGCGGTTCGTCGCGATGAGCACCACCAGCGCGGGCGACGCGGCGACGAAGAGCGCGGTCACGGCGGTCAGACCCAGGCCGACGCACATCCAGCCATAGACGGCGCGAAGGAAGCCACGCACGCGCTCGTCCGCCAACGCGGGCGCCGCGACCGGCGCGTCACGGATCAATTCGTAGTCCGCCACATCGACCTCCCTCTGCCTCAAAAATTACCGCTGGCGGCCTGGGAATCAGACCTTGCCAATGGCCAACCCAATTGTAAGGGGTCTGACCCCGCACAGACGTCACTCCGCAACAGGCGCAAGCCTCACTTGCAGATACGCGAACCGGATGCCGCTGCCGAGGTAGTCGTCCACCTGCTCGAGGACGGTCGCGCCGCGCATCCATGCCGGGCCCGTCTCGCGTAGCCGATCCTCGACGAGCGCCGACAGATACTCGAACCCGGCGGTGGCCACGTGCGCGCGCAGGCAGTCGAGCAGGTAGTTCTCGATCTCGCTGTCGTTCTGCACCGTTGGCAGCGTCGCCATCGCCTGCAGATAGAACGTGTTGTTCTCGCCGAATCGCGGGTCCGAGCTGACGCCTTCCTCGTCGTGATTCTCGAGCGCGCTGCCGAGCGCGTACGCAACGACCCGCCCCGAGACGCGATCGCGCAGCGCCACGCCGATCGCCCGCGGGTTGGCGGCGGTCGCTTCGAGGGTCTCCAGGGGAAACTGCAGGAGCGGTTGCCGGCCGGACCGGAGCACCTCCGGCGGATACAGCGCCGGCCCGCCGTAGCGCTCCTGCTCGACGGCCAGAATCTGCAGCTTGTTCGCTTCGAACGCGGCGGGCGTGAGATCGACGACGTCGATGGTCTCGATGGGAATCGCCAGCGTGCCGACGCGAATCTTCGGCGCCGGCGCAGCGTCGGACGGGGCGCGGCCGACCAGGTCTTCCACCGCGAGCCGCAGGATAGCCAGCGCCTCGTCCATCGCCGATGGCTCCATGTCGTACCGCGGATAGAAGCGCACCGCGCGCTCGCCGGCCGGCAACAGCACCAGCCCACGCCGGAACGCGCGATCGAGAAGCGCGTCCCGCCAATCGGCGCGCTGGACATCGAAGCCGAGCATGACGCCCGCGCCGCGCACGTGCTTCAGGATCTCGCGATGGTCCCGCGCGAGCGCCTCGAGCCCCCGCCGCGCGCGGTCGCCCGTCCGCTGCACCTGATCGAGATCCAGCTTGTCCATCAGCGCCAGCAGCCGCACCATGCCGACCGAGTCTCCCTCCCACGTGGTGTTGAACTTCTTCTCCTCCTGAAAGAACGTCGCGAGCGCCTCGCTGACGAACAGCACGCCGTTCTGCGCTTTCTTGGCCCACGTCACCAGGTCGGGCGGACACGGCAGGTCGAACAGCTCGTGGGCCCACAGCTTCCCGGTCATGCCCCACCCGGTCTGCACTTCGTCGAAGACGAGCGGCACGTCGTAGATCCGGGTCAGCAACCGCAGCTTCCGCATGAAACGGCCGCTCGTGAGGCGCACCCCACCCTCGCCTTGAATCGGCTCGACCAGTACGGCCGCCACCCGCTTCGCGCGGCGCAGAACGTCGGCGGTGAGGCTCGCGCGCTGCGCCTGCACGAACGCGTCGACGGCGCCCGCCTCGGGACGGGTCCGCCCAAGGAAGTCATCGATCGCGTCGATCTCGTGGCGGAACGTATCCTTGCTCTTCTCCGCGTGGGGAAGGCGGCCCGAGACGAGCAGATCCCACAGCTGCTTCAGGCTGCGCTCCTCGCGGCGCAGGGTCTCCTTCGGCGACGTCGGCTCCTCCACGGGAAACAGGATGTGCGGCCAGTCAAACGTCGGGAAGCCAAGTCGTGCCTTCTTGCGGTGCGTGACCGCCAGGCTGCCCAGCGTCCGGCCGTGAAACGCCCCGTCGAACGAGACGATGAATCCCCCGTCGCGCTCCTCCGATGTCATCACGCGGTTGAGCAGGGCCGACTTGATCGCGTTCTCGACCGCTTCGGCACCCGTGTTGACGACGAAGTGTCGCGGCGCGCCAGCGGGTGCAATCCGATTGAGCTCGGCCTTCATGCGGAGCGACAGAACGGTCTGATACTCGGAATGCGCGTAGCGCGAGACAACGAATGGAAGCGACTCGAGAATGGCCCGCACGACCGTCGGGTCGTTCTCGCCGAAGGCCTGCGTGGCGATGAGCGCGCCCAGGTCGAGGAAGCGGTACGGCTGCCCGGCCTCGTCGCGGTCGGCGATCGCCAGATAGGGCCCGACCGATTCAGCCGGATCGAACGCGACCGGCAGCGAGAAGAACAGGCTGCGCGAGGCCGCGGTGAGCGCCGCCTGCGACGTCGGCAGATGCTGCGCGAGGAGATCATCGAGCGCATGCTGGCTGTCGAGCAGGACCCCTGGGACGTGGACGCGCATCGTGCCCGCGCGGTACTGGTCGTTGAGCTCGGCCATGCGCTCGAGAAATCGCGACGTCAGTGACGTCAACGGAGCGAGCGCGACGCGGGGTGTCGGCCCGGCCGCCGGGCCGACCGGCGCAGGCTCGGTCGCCAGACCGACCACTGAATCGTCGCTCACGGGCGGCTGCATACCCCGATCATGCCACGCGCTGGGGGATCCTGGGGACCAGCCCTTTTTTCGTGCGAACGGCTTTTCGCGTTAAAATGGCTTTGGCGCCGATTCGCAAGAGAGCGGCGACCAGCTAGCAATCAGTAACCTCTGAGGACCTGATCTATGCGACAGGTACCCGCGTTTCGTCGTCATCAGTCCGCCTTCGCGGCGAGCAACCGTCTCACCCGCCGCCTCCCGCGCAACCTCGCGCTTCACGCCCTTTCCGGCCTTCCGCTGTCGGTGGCCGCCGCGCGGGCCATATGAACAGCGTTCGTGACTTTGCCCGCTTCAAGACGGAGAAGCGAAAAATCTCCCTCGTCACGGTCTACGACGCATGGTCAGCTCGCATCGTCGCGCGGTCGCGCGTGGACGCGATGCTGGTCGGAGACTCGGCCGCGATGGTCATGCACGGTCACCGCACCACGCTCGCGGCGACCGTCGACCTGATGGCCCTGCACACGTCGGCCGTCGCGCGCGCCGCTGGTGAGAAGTTCCTGATCGCCGATCTGCCCTTCCTGTCGTTCAGGAAAGGCATCGCTGCGGCGATGACCGCGGTCGGCGCTCTCGTGACCAGCGGGGCGCACGCGGTGAAGCTGGAAGGGATCGACGGCCACGCGGAGGTCATTCAACAGATCGTCGGCTCCGGCGTCCCCGTGATGGGCCACATCGGCCTGACGCCGCAGTCAATCAACGAGCTCGGAGGCTACCGCGTGCAAGGCAGGAGCGAAGCCGGCGCCGCGAAGCTTCTCCGGCAGGCGCGCGCGCTGGAGGATCTGGGCTGCTTCTCGCTCGTGCTGGAATGCGTGCCCGCCGATCTTGCGGCTCGCATCACCGCAGAGGTCGCATTGCCAACGATTGGCATCGGGGCCGGCGCCGGAACCGACGGACAGGTTCTTGTCCTGCACGACCTCCTGGGCATGAACCAGAGCCACACGCCGAGGTTCGTGCGACGCTACGTCGACGGCGAGGGCATCCTCACCAGCGCGCTCGACGAGTACGATGCCGACGTCAAGGGTTCCCGGTTCCCCACCCCGGAAGAGAGCTACTCGTGACGACCGTCTTCGAAGCATTGTCGGCGTGGCGGGCCGAGCGGCAGGCCCAGGTCCGGCAGGGGCTGACGCTCGGCTTCGTCCCGACGATGGGCGCGCTGCACGAGGGGCACCTGTCGCTCGTGCGGCGCAGCCGCGCGGAAAACGATCGGACCCTCGTCAGCATCTTCGTCAACCCCACTCAGTTCGACAACCCGGCTGACCTCGCACGCTACCCGCGGATGCTGGAGACCGACGTGATGATGCTGCGGGCCGAGCGGGCGGACTTCATCCTCCTGCCGCGGCAGGCGGAGCTCTATCCGGACGACTACCGCTATCGCGTGACGGAGCGTGAGTGCTCGGCGGTGCTGGAGGGGGCCCACCGGCCCGGACATTTCGATGGCGTCCTGACGATCGTCCTGAAGCTCCTGCAGATCGCGTCGGCGGAGCGAGCGTATTTCGGCGAGAAGGACTGGCAGCAGCTGGCGCTCGTCCGCGGCCTCGTCGAGACGTTTTTCGTCCCGACGGCCATCGTCAACTGCCCGACCATCCGCGAAGCCGACGGTCTGGCCCTGAGCTCGCGGAACCAACGTCTTCTACCCGCCGGCCGGGCGCAGGCGCCGGGATTCTACGATGTGTTGTCGTCCGCGCCAACGGCGGAGGCAGCGGCGCGTGAGCTGCAGGCAGCGGGTTTCGTCGTCGACTACGTCGAAGATCGGGACGGGCGCCGTTTGGGCGCGGTGCGCCTCGGCGGTGTTCGACTGATCGACAACGTACCTCTCGGAGGTGGATCGTGATCCTCGCGATCGATGTTGGCAACAGCCAGATCCTCGGCGGCGTGTTCGAGAATCGCGAGTTGACCGTTCGCTTCCGCAAGACGTCCCGGCCTCCGACGTCTTCCGACGAGCTGGGGCTGTTCTTACGCAGCGTGCTCAGGGAGAACGGCCGTGACCCTGCAGCGGTCGAACAGATTGCGCTCTGCTCCGTCGTCCCCGAGATCATCTACTCGCTGCGGAGCTGTTGCCGGAAGTATTTCGGTCTCGACCCGTTCATCCTTCAGGCCGGGGTGAAAACGGGGCTGCGAATCCGGTACCGGAACCCGCTCGAAGTCGGTCCCGATCGCATTGCCAACGCGATAGGCGCCGCGCACCTCTATCCAGGAACCAACCTGATCATCGTGGACTTCGGAACGGCGACGACCTTTGACGTCGTCCGCGCGGGTCGAGACTACCTGGGCGGCATCATTCTGCCGGGTCTGAAGATCGCCATGGAGGCGCTGGAAAAGAACACGGCCCGCCTTCCGACGGTTGAAATCGTCCCTCCTGCGGAGCTCGTCGGTCGATCAACCGTTGAGGGCATTCAATCGGGGCTGTACTTCGGCAACCGGGCCGTGGTCAGGGAACTGACGCGTGAGATCCGCGAGCAGGCATTCCTCGCAGAGTCGGCTGTCGTCATCGGTACAGGAGGCTTCTCGCGTCTCTTCGAGCGCGAGCAGCTGTTCGATGCCCTGCTGCCCGATCTCGTTCTGGTCGGCCTCGATCACGCCCTCTCCCTGAACGCGGGTGGGAGTCGAGCCTGGAGGGCCGGGGCTACCGAACCTTCCTGAAATAATGACCCGCGCGCTGCCCCTCTCGTCCGGATAGTACACTGGCGGTGCTCGAGGTGGTGGCGCGGGACCTCGAGATGTGACACGACACGCGTGTTACACGCGATCCGTAGTCTCCTGAAGCTGATCTCTAATGGGGCTGAAGACTCGTGGTCGCGTGCAGTTGCCTACGCCCTCGATTTCCTGACGACCCGCTGCAACGCTCAATAATTCA
>DASZFS010000405.1:0-1591 GCA_035939575.1 Vicinamibacterales bacterium
CTGCGCGGCAGGGACGCGTCTCCTCGTCCCGAGAAGTCGGCTCGACGACATCAAGCGGCGCATCCGCGACGCGATGCGCGCCTTTACCGTCGGCGATCCGGCTGATCCCAGGACCGCCATTGGACCGATGGTGTCGCAGAAGCAGTACGACCGCGTGCAGTCGTATATCCGCAAAGGCATCGAAGAAGGCGCGGAGGTGCTCGCCGGTGGCGAGGGGCATCCAGAAGGTTTCGCGGCCGGTTACTTCGTGAAGCCGACAGTGTTCGTGAACGTGAAGAACGACATGACGATTGCGCAGGAAGAGATCTTCGGGCCCGTCCTGTGCGTCATTGCGTATGACTCGGAAGAAGAGGCGATCCGGATCGCCAACGACTCGAAGTATGGTCTCCACGCCGGCGTCCTCGGCGCGGACCTCCAACGCGCGCGTCGCGTGGCGTCACAAATCCGGGCCGGCCGCGTCGTGATCAACGGCATGACAGATGATCCGCAGGCGCCTTGGGGAGGATTCAAGTACTCCGGGGTCGGGCGTGAATACGGCCGATACGGGATCGAGGCGTTTCTCGAAACCCGCGCCATTCTTGAGTCCTAAGGAGCGCCTCTCATGAGCAAGCACCTCACCATTTCCCCCACCGAAGCCGCCGATCGCCTCGCCATCCGAGAGCTCGTCGAGGCGTACCCGCACTGTGCGGATCGGCGCGATGCAAAGGGTCAAATGGCTCTGTTCACCGAAGACACGCACTTCGTCGTGTACATGGACGCCAAGGATCCAAAGCCGACCCAGGAGCTGCACGGGCGCGAATCGCTGGCTCCGGTGTTTGCCGACCTGAACAAATACGCCGCGACGATGCACTTGCTGGGACAGAGCACGATCCTCACCCTGTCGAGCGATCGCGCCACCGGCGAGGTCTATTGCATGCCTCACCATCTCACAATTGACGGCACGAAACGAAGCCTGATGATCGCTGCCCTTCGCTACGCGGACACGTACGTGAAGCAGGATGGGGTGTGGCTCTACGCAGAGCGCCGCCTCTACGTCGACTGGATTGAGGAGCGTCCTCTGTCGTGACCGCGATGACGCGCGTGGTCATGAAAGGAGCCACATGAAGCAACTCGTCACGACCGCATACGCCGAAGTCGGCGAGCAACAGCTGGTTGATCGACCGGCTCACGAAGGAGGCATGGACGTGGCTAACGAGGGCACGCCCATGACGCATTTCCCGCTCACGAACAAGCATGCGCAGAACACTCCACAACGAGGTCGAGGCATGTGGATGTCCGACCTCAGTTCCTTCTGGCGCGCATGGATGGCCGACCCGTTGCGGGTCGCGGCGATCGCCCCGTCCAGCCGAGCGCTCGCACAGATGATCACCGCCGAAATTACGGCCGCCTCGGCACCCGTTATCGAACTTGGGCCCGGTACTGGCGTGTTCACACGTCAACTGCTTGCGCGGGGCATTCCCGAGGAGCGGCTTGCGCTCGTCGAATACGGCTCGGCCTTCATCCAGCTGCTCGCGTATCGGTTTCCGGCCGCGCGCGTGGTTTGGATGGACGCCGCCCAGCTCTCGTCAGTCTGCCTGTTCGGCGGGGAACG
>DASZFS010000406.1:0-22910 GCA_035939575.1 Vicinamibacterales bacterium
CCGGAGTAAGTACGACGCGCTCGGGCGCAGTCAGCGCTTCGAGGTCGTAGGTGTCCGTCACGACGTCGTAGCTGCGGACGCGAAGCAGCTCTGTCAGCACACGGCGGCTATTCCTGCGTTCCAAATGCACCACGAGCTGGATGCCTTCCGCGATCCCGTGACGGATCGCGGCATAGGGCAAGTCGACGCCCGATTGCAGCACGCACGAGGCGAATCGACGTAAAGCCTGCTCGGCAGAGTTGGCGTGAATGGTCGAGAGTGTCCCCGAGTGCCCGGTGTTCAAGGCCTGCAGCAGGTCGAACGCCTCCCCGCCGCGTACCTCGCCCACGAGGATGCGATCGGGGCGGTGGCGTAGCGTGGCCCGCAGCAAATCGCGAATGGTGACGGCCGGCACGCCGGCCTGCTCGCGGCGCGCCTCAAAGCGCACCACGTTGGCCGCCTCCAGCTGCAGCTCCGCGATGTCTTCAATCACGACCAGGCGATCCGCTGGGGGCAGGAAGGCCACGAGCGCATTGAGGAGCGTCGTCTTGCCGGTGCCAGTCCCGCCGCTGATGAGAATGTTGTGACGCGCGCGCATCGCCTGTTGAATGGCGTCGAGCTGGTCCGGGGTAAGGGTGCCGATGCGGACCAATTCATCAGCTGTGTAGTGCCGACTCTGAAACTTGCGAATGGTCAGAGTCGTCCCGCCCAGACTCACGGGCGGCAGGACGGCGGCGACGCGGGAACCATCGGGCAAGCGTGAGTCGAGCAGCGGTTGCTCATCCGAGATATCGTCGCCGAGCGCACGCGCCAGATTGCGCACGGCGACCCGGAGGTTCTGCTCGCGGACGGTCACCCCGTCGATGGCTTCAACGCGTCCTTCGCGCTCGATGAAGATCCGGCCCGACCCGTTGACCATGACTTCGGTGATCGAAGGGTCGAGGATCAGGTGCGCGATCGGGCGAAGAAATGGAAGGATGAGGTCGAAGGACATACTCGTCTCACTCTGAGGTGGGCTGAAGACTCATGGCCGCGTGCAGTTGCCTCGCCCAAAGATCAAGATTGTCCAGGGCTGGAAAACGTCGTTAGCACTCGAGGGCGTAGGCAACTGCACGCGACCATGAGTCTTCGGCCCGCCTTAGTATTCAGTCGTCTTGGAACGCCTGGTCCTCTCGGAAGTAGGTAATCGTCAGGCCCAGGGGGTTAACGGGAATGCGCAGGTTGTCGACGTGATCCTCCAGGACGAAGACAATGTGCGCGACATGCGTCTCGCGCCGGAGCTCGGTGCGCGTCGCGGCGGCGAGATAGACCTGCTCGAACTCGACGGTGGCGCGATAGGGAGGCTGGCGGAGATCGTCCAGGGTCACACTCTTGACGTGGACGTCGATCTCCTCGTTGCTTCCGGTCAGGAACTTTTCAATGGTGCCAGCCTTCCTGCTGGCGTCGATGGTCGCGTCGGCCAGGCGTCCGTCGAGGAAGTACAAGGATTCGGAGTACTGCTGGCGGACCGTCGCCCGTATCCGGCTGTAGTGCGCCGTGACGAACTGCACGAGGAAGTACTTGAGCTCAGGGGCCTGCGGTGTGTAGGTCAGGCTCGCGTCGCTGACCGCGGTCGCCCGCCCGACGTCGTCGATCCGGATGACGAGTGGCTTGACCTGCAGAAAGGCGCGTTGGGTGCGCACGTTCAAGACGACCAGGCCGATGGCGACCGCGGACAATCCCAACACCGCCAGCTGCAGGTAGGTATTCATGACCAGCGTCGAGCCGTACAGCTCAACGAAGCGTCGTCTGGTCTCGCCAGTGCCAAACCCGGCGCGCGACAGGACGGTGTCTGAGACGTTGTCTGAGGTGTTGTCTGAGATCGGCATTGGCGGAACCTCGGTCACTGGAATCGTACGGGCAAGGCGGACTCCCCTCCCCCGCCGGAAAACAGGGAATGGGTGAGCGACGGCACCTTCAGCAAGCCGTACGTGAACGCACACAGAAGAAAGACGAGATGGAAGCCGCCGACGAGCAGCCGGTCTACGGTGTACGGCGGCGGAAACGCATCGAGAAAGTTGATGAGGAAGCTGCCGAAGACGAAGACGAACGCCTGCGCAATCACCTGGTAGAACGCGTACTGCAGGAGTGACTTGAGCCAGCCCCAGAACAACCAGTCGAGTTGCGGCACGAGGAAGAACGGAATGAACACAGGGCCGACAAGGACGGCGACGCCGGTCGCGACGAGTCCGAATGCGATCACCGCGAGCAGCACCACACGCGCGGCCGTGACCGCCAGAGCGACCAGGAAATAGGCCACGATCGCGCTCACGTTGAAGACGGATGGCTGCTCCATCGCGAGATAGAGCTGGTTCAGGCGATCGCTCAGCCGCTGGACCTGCGTGACCTCGAGCTGCCGGGCCAGGAAGATGGGCTGGTCGGTTACGAGCTGCGTGAAACTGAGTCCAATCCCGGGAATCGGCGCGCGGTAGTAGGTCATCATCGTGAAGCCAAACGCAATCGTCAGGAGCAAGGCGCCGAACTGACCCAGTGGAAAGGGCGCGCGACCTTCGGCGCTCCGGAGCGCGGTCCGGATCCCGAACCACGCGACGAGGATCACCGCCAGGCCGCGGAACAGGTTCGTCCCGAGCGCGAGGAAGAGATCCCCGTCGCGCGTCAGCAAGTCGATCATCGCGGCCGTGAGGTTGGCAAACGGATCGATCCCCGCCATGGGCGGCCCCCAGCTCGCTACGGAATCCGAAACGTGGTCAAAGCGTCGGTTGTCTGAGCCGTCGTGCGGGCCAGGAGCGGGCCGGCCTCGGTGACAAACGCGATGTGCGCGTTGATCCCCTGCGCCGCGGCTTCGCGCCGGTCGGTGGCGTCGATCAGCTGCTGTTCCAGCAGCGAGACCAGGACGTTGTTGCTGTCCTTGGCCAATCGCGCCGACGTCACAGCGGTCGCGTTGATCTTGTTGAGCACCGCGACCTGCGTGTTGAAGTCCGGGTCGCTCGAATAGGCATCGTCTTCCATGTTGCGAATGGTCGTCTCGACCGACATCTGGTGCCCGCGCAGGAAACCCAGCGCCTCGAGCGCATGCGCGATGCTGGCGTCGGCCAGTTGCACGCGGTCGTACCTCATCTGGACGCGGCCGGCTTCGTCAGCAGACAGCGCGCCCATCGCAGGACCGTAGGTCCGAAGGGCTTGAGTCGCGAGCGCGTACCCGGCCGGGGCGTCATGGCCGTTGTTGGCGGTCAGAATCCAGCCGGCCGTCGTACCGTACGCGTCGTCGGCCGCGAACGGCAGCCAGGGTGTGGGCGTGGCCCGATACCGAAGGTTCATGGTGACGGGCACGAGCTGGGCCTGTTGCCTGAGCAGGAGGTACTGCGTGCGGATCTGCTGATAGGTCGTGACAAGCTGGGCGTACTGCTGCTCCAGCTGGGCATACCGCAACAGGGCGTTGCTGTAGTTGGTTGGATCGAACACGACGCCGAAGAGCTGCGCGGAGACGGGAGCAACAAAGATGAGAGACGCAGAGGCAGCGACGAGCGCGGCCCATCGTGCACTCCGACGAATCGAGGGAGTCAGGCAACGAGTCATGGGCGGCCTCCTGGAGTGGGGAGCTCCGCGCGGTACGCGGGCAGCTCCAGATCGTTGGACAGATACACCTTGATGCGGTGGCCTTCACGAATGGTGACGGCCGGCAACAGATTCAGGAAGCGATCGAGGATGCGCGCGCTGGACTGCGAAAGGTTCGCGGCGGCTCCCTGGCGGTAGGCGTCGAAAGACGTGGCCTCGAGGCCCACCGAGCTCTGCGCCTGGGCGAAGCCGGCAATCGCGCCGATGGCGAGGGACACGCCGAAGATCTGCGCGTAGTGCCGGTCGACCTGATCACGCAGGCCGAGGTCTCCGGCCTGATTGAGCCCATGAAATCCGTTCAGATCGACGTGGGTCCCATTGGGCAGGATCACGCGGTGAAACGCGACGGCGAGCCTTGACTGCCCGAACGTGTTCACGGCCCGCGCCTCGCCGAGCACGCGCGACCCGGCCGGGATGACGAGGTGCTGCTGATCGGACGCGTAGACCGGGACGCTCACGAGACAGTTCACCGGTCCAGTGAACGTGCCATCGAGCCGATTGGTGAGCACGGTCTCGATCAGCGTGCCTTCGAGCAGCCGGTACTGCGGCTCGCTTCTGACCGCGACCGGGGGGTAGGGGCCCCCGGAGGGCATTGTCGCGGGCGCGGCGGACGCAGGGGCGACTGGTGGCCCCTGGGATAATGTTGTCGGCGAGGTATCGCGCGGCCGCGAGTACGCCACGTTGTCGGCAAACCGCGCATGCTCTTCGCGCTGCGAGCGGTCGGCGGGCGTGCCCGCCGATGACGACCGTTGAACGGGCGCCGCACCCGATGCCTCTGCCGGAGGCGCCGCTGATGGCCCCTCGGTCGCTGCCGCCTGCTTGGCGCGCTCGACTCGGGCCTGTTCCGTTGCGAGGCGCTGCGTCTGTTCCTCGATGCGTCGCTCATAGTCCTGAATCCGCTGTCGATTCGGATCGACGGCGGCAGCGGCGAGCGACGACGCGGCGGCGGTCGAGCGCGTCCTGGTCGACGGACCGGAGATCGTCATGATCGCCGCCATGACGATCGCCGTTCCCACGAGCACCCATTGGTGCAGATGACGAGGGATCACGCCTGGAGGCGTCGTGCGGTGGTCGTTGACACGCCCGGAAGCGGTCGGGCCGTCAGTTGAAGGGGTTCTTTTGCCCGTTCCTTCCGCGTCTTGCGACTCTTGCCACATCGGGGAGCGACCTCCTATCGCCAGTCAGCGTTCGACGGTGTTCACAGGAGCGTGTCATCGTTCACGAGAGCGCTCGAACGCGATCCGCTGCTTGCCGAGCATGAGATAGCCGCTGTCGAGGATCTTGGGAACGATGTAGGTGCCGTCGTGGACGTCGAAGTTGACCAGGTTCGGCGCGCCGTCCTTGAGCTCATAGAGCGACGGCAGCTCGGGCGCGCGCGCCTGGATGAAGGTGCGGCGATCATCGTGAAACATCGCGTGCACGAAGAACGGCTTGGCGTCGGCCTTGAAGCGATATGGAAACGCCAGACTGAGCGGGTACGTGTTGCGGAACGCGGTCAGGTCGTGCTCCAACGTGGCGCGCGCCGATGCGGCCGCTTGCCGTGCCTCCTCTCTCGCCAGGTTCGCCTGGGCGCGAAAGTCCTCAACCTGCTCGGCGCGTACATACTGCTGGCGCCCCGGGACTATCTCCTCGGCAGGCTCGAGGTACACCGTCAAGTCGGGCTCCTCTCCCTTCTTCTCCGAGATTTCGGTCAGCACGAACGCGTACACCTGTCCGCTGGTGGTCACGAGGTTGAGATTCGTCTCAGTTCCTGCCTTCGCGGGTTTCACGGAGACGAGCGGGCCCCGGGCGTTGACGATCCAGAATTCCTTGTCGCCACACGTGGCTTCGACCACGTCGTCGCTCTCGGGCAAGACGATGAGGGTGCTGTAGTGGACCTTCGCGTGGAGCGCGATCAGATCACGCGCGTGGTAAACGATTGTTCGGGTGTGAGCGGCCAGACCCGGCGACCCCGGTGACGCTATCGACGCCGTCGATTGGGCCCCTAGCAGGCCGCCGAAGCCCCGGCCGGCCGGGCCCAGGCCGGCGCAGCAGGCAAACACCAGGAGCGTTCGGGTGAACATCGTCCCTCCTTTACTCAAGACTGAAAACTCAGAACTCAAAACTTCGTCGCCGCGCTGAAAAGCGACGCGCTCTTCGCGTCGACATTGAGATTCAGCACCTTGGCGACCTCCGGCCGCTTCAGCAGGATCTGCTGCCGCGGGACGAGCGTCGCGATACAATCGGCCTCGGTCTCGTTGAGATGAAACAGCTTCTGGTAGACCGCGCGATCGATCTGCGGGTTCGCCAGGAAGCACTTCGTCGGACAGCTCTCGATCGCGACGCGGAGGAGCTCTGAGCGCTCGAGGTCCTCGCTGGACTGCGTCGCGAGCAGGACGCAGGCGTTCTTCTTGCGCCAGGTCTTGAGCGCTTCCGTCACATACTGGCGAATCGTCGGATCCCGCAGAAACCGCCACGCCTCGTCCAGCACGAACACTTTCAGTGTCCCCGCGAGGGCCGGGTCGGTCACGGTCGCGGTCGCCCGATGGAGGAGATAGAAGATCAACGGCTCCAGCACCTGAGGCATCCCATCGAGGCCGTCGAAGTCGAGGTACTGGAAAGGCGCCAGGGTCACGGTGTCGTCGGCGTGGTCGAAGACATCCGCATACTGCCCGCCCTGGACCCAACGCTGGAGCGTTTGCGCCAGCGTGCGCGGCAGGATGGTGGCCAGCGTGAACAGCCGGCGCTGATCGGGATCCAGCGCGTAGAGGGTCTTGATCTGCTCATAGAGGGACTGGTCGTCCGCGCGCGACATCGCGTACTGCCCACCGGACTGGACGAGGACCCTGACGAACGTGAACAGGAACTGCAGATTCGCTGGCGTCGGTGGCAGGCAGAACGGATTGATCGAGCATTCGCGCCGATCGCGCGCGAGATGGAGCGCACGGCCGCCGAAATACGCCGTCAGCCCGTCGTAGCTCCCGCCCAGGTCGAAGATCAACGTCTGTGGGCTGTAGCGCTGGAGATGGGCGACCAGGAAGTTGAGCCAGAACGACTTGCCGCTGCCAGTGGCCCCCAGAACCAACGTGTGCCCCACATCGTCCACGTGCAGATTCAGGTGATACGGCGTGCCCTGCGCGGTTTCGAGAACGGCGAGGGACTCGCGGCCGAGGTGCACATTGGTCTCCGCTCCGGCATCCTGGGAGAACAGCAATGACGCGTCGGCGTAGTTGGTATTGAGGAGCCACATCGCGCGGGTGTTGTAGGACGCGTTCCCCGGCAGCACCGCCAGCCAGGCATTCAGCAGGTTGTACCGCTCCTCGATCACCTGGGCATCGTGGGCTGCGAAAGCTTTCGCGCAGGCGCCAACGCTGCGCTCGAGCGCGACTGGATCGCGGTCATAGAGGACGACCGTCATGGTGTAATCCCCGACATACCGGCCGTTCAGGGTGAGTTCGGTCAGGCAGGCGCCAAGCTCGCGGACGACGGCGGCAGCGCTCTCGTCGACGAGGAGGTCGCCCGGCGCGGTGGGAGTGTCGGTCAGGTAACTCGTCAGCCGGATGCGGGCGTTGTGGAAGTGCCTGGCCTTGGCGTGCAGGGCCCTGCGCAGGGCGCCAGGCTCCCGCCGGCGCCACTCGTTCACGAGGATCAGGTTCGAGGGAATCTCGTACAGCGCTTGAAAGAGATGTGGAAACGTCTGTGCGGGTGGCGCTTTCAACGTGACCACCCGCACGAAGTCATCATCGAGCCGCAGATGGTCGCGGTGGCATTCTAGCGCCGCATCGCATGCGTCGAAATCGACCACCGCGTCGGGGCGCAGGCGCACGCCGTCCGCCTTCGCCGGCGCGTAGTTCAAGAGACGGCGGAAGAACGTGAACGCCTCGTCCGCTCGCAAGAGGCGCGGACGAAGGGTGTCCAGGAGCTGGAGAATGAACGCCTCGACTTTGTGACGCAGCTGGATCCGGCGACGGTCGATGTCGTCCTCGAGCAGGACGATCGTGCGGGAGTTCGAGAGCCACTCGCGGATCGCCGTCACAGGCTCCCGCCGCGTGCGTTGCAGGCGGGCTCGCCAGGCCTGGGGATGGCCGTCGCTCTCGACGAGGACGACCAGGTACAGCGCCACCGTGTACAGCTCCGCCCGCTTCGTTTCGAAGAAGGCGTGTCGGCGCCGCAGGAGCGCGTCGACCGCCGGATGCGGATGCGACGGAGGCGGCGTTTCGCGCTGATGCCGCTTCAGGACGTACTGATACAGGCGGGTGTGCTCGTCCCAGAGCCTCAAGGCCACCTCGAACCGGCGGGTCACGGTCTCCCGTTGCCCCGGATCAAGGCATTCGTAGTCAACACCGCCCAGCGCCAGAACCACGCCCAGTTCCCCGCCCTTGGTGAGGAACACGCCGTCATCGACGAAGCCGAGAAGATTGACGAGCGTGTGCATGGCGCCTGCCCGCTGGTAGTCCTTCAAGATGTGTGAGAGGCGGGTCATTGACGTTTTGCGGGGTCATAGCGCGGTCGCGCCGAGGCCGACCGCAGCACGATGCGCAGCAGCTGCGGATCGCGAACGGTCGCCCATCGTGCGGCCCCATACAACGCGAGACCCATCAGCAACCCCGCCAGCAGGCTGCCGAAGAACGTGAACGTGGCGCCACCGACGATCAGCGCGACGAAGAACAGCCGGCGATCGAGACCGCCGATGGTCAACGGGCGATTGATTGAGGCGTAAACGGGAGTTGACATGGACATCTTTGCTTAAGGAAAAAGCCACGTCATGAAGTTGACCGCGCCGATGGCCATGCCGACGCCAAAGACGATGCCGGCCAGCAGACGCTTGGATCCGCCCTCGCCGAACGCGAACGTCACGCCGCCGACGACGATGGAGACGAGGCTGAGGCCGCGGGCGATGGGTCCGGTGAAACTGGTCATGAGGACGTTGACGGCGTTTTCCCACGGCGATGCCTGCGCGTAACTCGCTGTGGGAACCAGCACGATCCCCGCGACCGCGACGAGCACCGGTCGCCACCACGCTGATCGTCGGGCAGGGCCCCCCGGAGTGAAGCGCAGCCGCTGGCTCCCCGGCGGCGATTCGAGACTGGGACGAATGGGCATAGCGACTCCTTCCATGACCCGCCGCCCTCCTTGGTAGCGAGCGATTCGGGGATAGGCAAGAAGCGTGACAGGTGCCGTGACGCGACGCGTCACGCGATCAGCATCGTGCGCCTGTGATACGGCCTTCGGAAGGCTTTCCTGAACAAAACCCGGTGGGTCGCGCCGGTGAGTATTTGGATCTCGCGCGCGGCGTGGTCACCGCCAGCGGAGCGACGCGGCGCGATAATCGCACCGACGAGGCCAAAAGGTGATCATTCTGATCATGAGGTGATCATTTTGATCACCAAAGTGATCAAAATGATCACCTGGTCGCCAACGCTGGATCGTGGCAGGTGATCATTTTGATCATGTGCCTGGGCGGCATGTCGCGCTGGTGCTACCAGCTCCCGGAGGCTCCCCCGCCACCTGAACTGCCGCCCCCTCCGGAAAAACCTCCGCCGTCCGATGAGCCCGACGAGAAGGACGACCCACCGGAGCTGAACGTAAAGCCGCCGATGCTGGCCGTGCCCTTCGTCTTCAGGTCTGACTGAGCCCTCAGATACCACGGCATATTCCGAAGCCGGAGCTTGGCGACCGGAAACCCAATGAGGTACGCGCCGAGCACAGCAAGAGTCGGGGTCGGACCGATGATGATGATCGGGAACATCGCCCAGAACGGGATCAGAAACACATAGAGGAACCACCCCATACCGGGCGTGACGACTCCAAT
Organism: Vicinamibacterales bacterium; assembly: GCA_035939575.1. GTDB lineage: Bacteria > Acidobacteriota > Vicinamibacteria > Vicinamibacterales > CAVVIG01 > DATKHR01. Next base: position 9,386 of record DASZFS010000406.1, read on the forward strand.
GACCGTGAAGACCCCGATGATGCTGAAGATGAATGCGCCCATCAGAATCCGCACCTGCCACGGCAAAGCCGGACTCTGGAACGCGACGCGCGGACGCGACGTCACCGGTGCGGTGCTCGCGGCGGCGGTGAGCTCGGCGCCCCCTCCCTCGAGTCTCGCAAGTATCGCCGCGACGCCGTCCTCGACCCCCTTGTCGTAGTTCCCCTGCTTGAACGCGGGCGTCATCACCGTGCGGATGATCTGTCCGCAGGCACCGTCGGTGAGCGTCGGCTCGAGGCCGTAGCCGACTTCGATCCGCATCTTCCGATCCTGGGGCGCGACGAGGACGAGCACGCCGTTGTCCCTTCCGCGCTGGCCGATCTTCCACGCCTCGACGACCTTTGCCGCGTACGCTTCGACGCTCTCCGGCTGAATCGTCGGGACCGTCAGCACGACGACCTGGTTGGTGGTCGCTTCTTCGTGAGCCTTCAGCGCGGCCGTCAGCCTGGCGCGCGCGCCCGCCGACAGAATGTCCGCGGTGTCGACGACGCGCCCCGTGAGATACGGAATGTCGGCGGCCGCCGCGACGGCGCCGGAGAGACAGGCAAGCGAGACAACGGCCACGAGCACGCGCCGCATCATGCGCCGCGCTCTCCTCTGAAACCCTTGGACGCCAGAAGATGCTCGACCGCCGCGAGCCCCTCCTGCACGGCGTGCACGGGCCGCGCTTCCCGCAACCGAACCGCCATGACATCGATGACGCGCCGCCATTCCGCCTCGGTGACGCGATCGTGCAGGCCAACGTCAGGGAGGATCTCCACCCTGCGCTCGAACCGGCTGACAAGGATCAGGACCGCGATCCGGCTCCGCGTCCGGAACAGCTCGCGCGTCAGGAAGAGCGACCGCGCGTACTGCTGCACCTCCAGGTGGCCGCGCGTCGTCCGAAGAAAGAGGCGAGCGAAGCGCGGAATGAAGACGGCGAGCAGCGCGCACGCCGACGCGGCACCGAGGATGACGAAGGCAGACAAGAGCGCGGTCTCGGAGGTCACCCATTGCGGCCGCCACAGATCCCAGATCACGGTTACGAAAGCGGCCATCGACGCGCCAAGGGCGAACGCCTTCCAGGGGAGCTCGATGTAGTTGTCGGCCTTGTCGATCGCCGCGACGACCACCTGGACCCCTGTGCGGGACTCGACGTTCGCAGCCAGCGTCTCGATCGTCTTGGAGTCAGCGCGACTGAGAGGCACGGGTCCTGTCCACGACAACAGCTCCGCCTTTCATGACCCAGCGAACTTTGTCGATTACGACGTTCACATCTGAGAGCGGATCGCCTTCGACCGCGACCAGATCGGCGAAATAACCAGGCGCGATCGCCCCCAGGTCTCGCTCATGGCCGAGCAATCTGGCGGGAATCGTCGTCGCGGCGGCCAGCGCCTGCGCCGGTGTCATCCCGGCCTTGACGAACCAACTGAGCTCCCGGGTGTTCTGTCCGAACATCGTGTAGACGGCGTCCGAGCCCATGCCGAGCTTCACGCCCGCTTTGAACGCGCGGCGCGTGGACTCGAGGTTCTTCTCGATGTACGCCCGAAGCGGCGGAATGGTGTCGGCTGCGAATCCAAATTCGTCTTTCGCGTCAATGTAGTACCGGTTGTGATCGATTGTCGGCACCCAGACGGTGCCGCGTTTCACCATCTCCGTAATCGTTTCATCGTCGAGCTCAATCCCGTGCTCGACCGAGTCGGCGCCAGCACGCACGGCGTCCTTCACACCTGAAGCGCCGTAGGAATGGATCGCGACGGGGTGGTTTTTCGCGTGGGCGGCATCGACGGCGGCCTTCATCTCGTCGAACGAGAGCGTCTGCGTCGTGTCGACACTCTGGTAGCTGCCGCGTGATCCGTAGATCTTCACCCAGTCTGACCCTGCCGCGATGCGCGCGATGGCGAGTTGAGCGTAGTCCGGCTTTGGCGCCTGGTCGCGCGGAGCGGAGAGCCCCTGGCCCGCGACGAACATCCGGGGGCCGACCATCCGGCCCATGTTGATCAGGTCGCGCATCGCGTAGTCGACTTCATTGCTCGCGCCGAGGTCGCGAACCGTCGTGACACCGGTGTCGAGGGTGCGCCGCGCGTTCTCCATGGCGAGCACCGTCGTCACGCCCGCGGGCCGCCGTGGCTGATTGAGCGGTCGTGTCCCTGGCGCGCCGTCCCAGAAATACGTCATGTGCGTATGCAGGTCGATCAATCCGGGGATGACCGTGAAGGCGCTCAGGTCGATGACCTCGGCGCCCACTGGCGGAGCGCCACTGCCGACCGACACGATGCGGTCGCTGTCGACGATGATCAGAACGTTGGTGGTCGCCCTGCCGGTCGCGTCGACCAACCGGCCGGCTTTGACAGCCTTAGTCGCCGCGCCCAACGGCGCGGTGAACGCGATGATCGCCCACGAAACGAAATAGCGACGAACGCACGAAGACATCCTTGGATTATACGGGCCGGGGACCAGTCGCGTGTTCTCCGTGCACGGCTGCGTACCGGACTCCGGCCGGTACTTTCGCAGGAGCTGCTCTGAGCTGGACGGAAGGAGGAGCCGCACACGATCACACTGCAGCTTCGGGGTCTTCCAAGTGGCAACTATGAGGTCCGCGGGGCGCTCGTCGACAGCACCGGCCGCGCGTGTGCCGTCGCGCACACGCAGGTGCCGGGCCAGGAATAAGGGGGGCGCGGCTACGCGCCCAGCACCAGCGTGTTCAGACGGTAATACAGCTCCTCGCGGAAAAGACCGGCAACCACGCGGGGAAAAAGCGGCGCGTTCGTCGTCGACACGACCTGGGTCCGGCCGCCTGCTGGCCGCTCCAGCCAGGCCGACAAGGCCCCCTGGTGTTCCGGCGACAAGGCGTCAACGTCGTGAATCACGAGCGTCTTCATTTCTCCAGGGCGCCGCTGCAGCACATCGGGGGTCCAATCGCAGACTGGGACAGCAAGATGAGGCATCAACGCCGCCAGCGATTGCTCAACAGCAGCAGGGAGTCCGGTCACGAGGACATTGGGACGCGCCGTCCACAAGATCTGCCACTCCTGGAGATCTTCGATTGCGCTGTCGCGGAGGCTCTGGGAGGACGCGGTTCTCTTGTCAATCTCTGCTGCTGCCATCGTGAAAAACCCCACCCCTGAGACGGACGCCACCGAGAAAATTCGGGGACCCGGCTTCCGTAGTGCCCAGGGAGAGTCATAAGCAAATCATAAATGGGCACACGAATCAAGGATGATCAGCTCAAGACTTGCCTGCTTTCCGCTTCGCCGCCCAATACTTCTTCATGCGCCGGCTGACCGCCTTCTTGGCAGCCGCGGACATCTTCCACCCTCGGCGCGCGGGCCTGTCCTTCGTCAATCGACCCGACCCCTTGGCCACGATGAACGAGATGGGTAGCTCGTCCTTGTCAAAGCCGTCGCGCAGGTGCGGGAACATCTCCAGCAGCAGCTTGGTTTCGTGTATCAGGTCTTGCAGTCGAGCTTCGGCACCGCGCTTGGCGAGTTCGAGAACCCGGGAGGAATGTTTTGGCATACGTGGATGAGCATATCAAGACCGCCGCTGTCGCGGGCTGAAGGACTCATAGTCGCGTGCACTCAGCGGAACCGCTGCGCTCGCCTCAGAACCCCAGGACGAAGTTCACCCGCGCGGTGCGCGGCAGCGTCGGATGCATGTGGATGTCAGTCAGGCCGCCGAGCGGCTCTCCCGGCAGGCGCGACGTGTAGAAGTAGTCGACGTCGCTGTCGGCGGCGTTCAAGACATTGAAGACGTCGAGCGCCAGCTTCACGTTCCTGGCCACCCGATACCCGCCCTGGAGATTGATCAGGCTCGTCGCCTTCGAGTCCACCGAGTTGTCCTCAACGAGCGCGCGTGGGCCGAAATAGCGCCACCGCACACTGCCGAAGGCCTTGTAAGGGCCGTCAAGCGTCGCACCCGCCGACACGACCGTGCCCACGGCTTCAGGCACATACACCCCTGCCGGATCGAATGTGGTGAAGCGCGCTCGCGACCACGACAGGTCGCCGTCGAACACAAGCGATTTCGTCGGTCTGTAGTAGTTCGTCCATTCGATGCCACGCCGCGCGCTCGGCCGGCTCACCACCGTGGTACCGTCGTCTCCCGAGAACACGAGCTCGGACGCGAGCCGAAGCGTCCACACCGACACCGTGCTCTGGAAATGCGGGATCGCGACGGTCCGGACGCCGACCTCCGCGCCCTTGGCTCGCACCATGGGCGTCACGCGATCGGCGGGATGGCCGTCCGGGTCACGCGTGATCGTCGTCCCCCGCGCGTCGTTGCTGTGGAAGCCGGAGCCCGCGTTGACGTAGAACTCGGTCCCCTGCCACGGCCCGAATGTGACGCCACCCTTCGGGCTGAGGAGACCCGCGCGCGCGGTTCCACTGTTGGCGGCGTCGAGCGCGTCGACGCGAGCGCGAGACCCATCCGCTCGCAGCCCCGCCATTGTCCGGAGCCAGGGCGCCCACTCGATCTCGTTCTGTACGTACGCGCCGCCGGTGGTTTCGAGCACCGCGGCCTGAGCCCGTGTGTCGAGGCGGGCGCGCGCCTGCGTGTGATAGAGACCGACGTTCGCGATGTCGTCGTTGCGCACCTGGATGCCGAACGTGTTCTGGACCGGGCGCCCGGCCCATTTCGCGAGTCGCCGGTGCGTGACCTTCGCGCCCGTCACGAAGCGATGATCGGCCTGCTCCACCTGGTCGCCGTGGACGGGATCGTGCAGGTAGTAAGTAAAGTTCGAAAACAGGCCGAGGTCATACCCGATGCCGTACGCCGTGACTCGCGTCGACGCATCCCCGCCGCCACTGCCGCGCTGCCAATCTCCAGTCGCGCTATAGCGATAGCTGTGGCCGCCATCGGTCGGATCGATCGCGCCGAAACGATCGATCTCCCCGGAGGCAACAGCACGCTGCGCGACCTGATCGGTCGAGCTCCATTGGCCGTGATAGCCCATCGCCGTCAACGAGAAGCCGTTGACGGTGTCACCCTGGCTGTAGCGAACGACGCCATTGACCTTTTGATAGTTGTCCGGATGGATCCAGGGGCCGTCGTTGTGCGCCGCTTCCAGCGCAACGACGACGTGGCCGCGGCCGACCTGCGGCGACGCCGCGAAGAGCGCGCGCCCGTAGCCCTCGCCGCCCCCATCCACGTGCACAATCGGCCTCTCGAGCACGTTCGCGTAGTTGATGTTCGACGACCCGGCGGTCGCGAAATCCCCTTGATCTGCGTAGTACGGACCCTTTGAAAACTGCACGCCGGTGACCAGTTCGGGAATCAGGAAATTCAGGTCGGAATATCCCTGGCCGTGTGCATGTGTTGGAAGGTTGACCGGCATACCCGCCACGGTTGTCGCGAAGTCGGTACCGTGGTCGAGATTGAAGCCTCGCAGAAAGTACTGGTTGGCCTTGCCCTCGCCGCTGTGCTGCGTGACGATGACGCCGGGCACCGTCTCCAGCACCTCACCGTCGCGCATGAGCGGGCGCTCGTCGAGCTGCCTGGCGGTGATCGCGCCCTGGCTCGCCGACTGCGCAATGCCGACCAGACTCTCGGCAGGATTCTCGACGTCGGCGAGATTCGCGAACGTCCGCTTGCCCGTGACCGTCACATCGGCGTTGAGCGCCAGATGCAGAACGACGTCCAAGACGATGTCGGCCCTCTCGGGGTTGGCGGTCGGTGCCCGGACCTCGCGCCTCGCCGGCGCGAAGTTGATGAGCATGAACGTGACCTGGTAGCGCCCGGCTGCGACATCGTCGAACCGATATTGACCCTTCGCGTCGGTGACGGTCGCCCGCGCGGTCGAGGCCCGCGCTCGCAGTTCGACCGAGACGCCCGGCAACGCGCCGCCGGTCTGGTCGCGGACAGTCCCGGTAACGCCGGTTACGCCGGTTGCGCTCGCGCAGGTGACACCGCTGGCCAGGCCTATGCCAACCAGGAGGCCAACCGGGACAAACGTCGAAAGACCGCCCACGTATTTAGTTTACGTAGCCGGCCCCGCTGTCGGATGCGTCGGATGTGTCACCCTCCGCCCATGGCGGCTACGCTCTCTTCAGGACCCTCGTGAGCGACACGAGAATGATCGCTCCGACGAACGCGACGATGATCGAGCCGATCACTCCGCCACCCGGCCAGATGCCCAGTAGCCCGAACACCCAACCGCCGACGATGCCCCCGACGATCCCCAGGACGATGTCCATCAGGACGCCGTAGCCGCCGCCCCTCATGACCTGACCCGCCAGCCATCCGGCAATCAGGCCCACGACAATCCAGTAAAGAAGGCCCATAGGTCGTCCTCTCCCTTCTTGCGATTCGCGACGGGGCAGGCGTACCCCTTGCGCCGGCTCCCTTGTAGAACACGCGCTTGCCGCATGTCAATTGCCGGGGGGCGGGGCCCCCGGAGTGATGAGTGACCGGGGGGTAGGGGCCCCCGGAGTGATCAGTGACCGGGGGGTAGGGGCCCCCGGAGTGGTGATGCCCCGCGAGCGACCCGTGTGATGTGTTCGTTACGGGCGCGCCCGTTGACCGTGACGTTGGCGAGCACGAGATCCCGCACGCCCTCGAGCCTGTCTGCCTTTTCGACGCCCTCGAACGTGCAGTTGGTGACGCGGATGTTGGTGATCGGAGAGCGGGCGTACCCGCGCAGCAGGAACGCGTACTGGCTCTTCCGGCTGGTGACGTTGCGCACCTCGACGTCGCGCAGCACCGGCGTGAACGCGCCGCCGTCACCTTCTTCGTAGAAGAAATCGGCGGCAATCACCGCCTCGGCCACCTCGCCGACCGTGATATCGCGCATCGCGACGCGCTCGATGACGCCGCCGCGCACCGAGTTCGTCTTGAACCGCAGCACCCGATCGAGGTGCGGGCTGTCCATGCGGCACCGCTCGGCGAAGATGTTGCGCGCGCCACCGGAGATTTCGCTGCCGATCACGACGCCGCCGTGGCCGTCGCGCATCCGGCAATCGCGGATGATGACGTTCTGGATCGGCGCGTGGAGCCGCCGTCCGTCGTTGTTGCGGCCCGATTTGAGCGCGATGCAGTCGTCGCCGGTGTCAAACGTGCAGCCTTCGATGAGGACATCGCGGCACGACTCAGGGTCGCAGCCGTCGTTGTTCGGGCCGTGGCTCGTGATCGACACGCCGCGCACGGTGACGTTCGTGCAGAGGACCGGGTGGACTTCCCACATCGGCGAGTTGACGATCGTCACGCCTTCGATCAGGACGTTCTGGCAGCGGTAAGGCTGGATGAAGTTCGGCCGAAGGAAACCGCCGTCGCCGAAGACGCGCTGCTCTACCGGCACCCCTCGCGCGCTCATGTCGAAGAGGCGCGATCGCGCGCCGCCGTCGGCATTCGACGTCCGCCGCCAAGGCCACCAGTACGTCTCGTCCGCCTGGCCGTCCAGCACGCCCGTGCCCGTCACGGCGACATCACGCTCCTCGAACGCGTAGATGAACGGTGAGTAGTTCAACAGCTCCACGCCTTCCCAACGCGTCGGCACGACTGGAAGGTAGGCGTGGGGATCGCGGCTGAACGCGACGACGGCGCCGTCGTCGAGGTGAAGGTTGACGCGCGATCGAAGACGGATGGCGCCGGTGACGAAGCGCCCCTTCGGCACGACAACGCGTCCGCCGCCAGCGGCGTAGCAGGCGCTGATCGCCGCGCGGAACGCCCTCGTGCAGTCCGCCGCATTCTCGTCGGCGCCGTAGGCCTTCACGTCGAAGTCGCGGCGGGGGAACGTCGGCGCCACGATGCGCTTGAGGATCGCGTCCGCCTCTTTCCACGGGCTGTCGATGCCGGCGCGCACCCCCACGGGGTCGCCTGTGAAAGCTCCGGCCGCGAGCAGGGCCATCCGAACGAACTCCCGGCGGGTTAGTGGACTTGTCACCTGCGAAGGGATACCACCGGTATGCGTCGGCGTCAACGCGTTCAGCCGTGCGGCCAGTTCATGTCGGTACAGAAGTATTCAGGGTGTTTCAGACGCCGCTCAGGACTTCGGTTCGCGAGATAGCAAGCCGAACGGGTAAGCTAAGGCCAGGCATGAGCCGGCCCCAACTCGGAGCACGGGCGTGAACGTCTCCGAGATCTTCATCAGACGCCCGATCGCCACAAGCTTGCTCATGGCCGCCATCGGCCTCTTCGGTCTCGTGGCCTACCAGAATCTCCCGATCAGCGACCTGCCGACGGTGGCCAATGCCACGATCAACGTCAACGCCAACCTCCCCGGCGGCGACCCGGTCACGATGGCGGCGGCCGTTGCCGGCCCGCTCGAGCGCCAGTTCACGACGATTGCCGGCATCGACGAAATGACGTCGTCGAGCAGCACCGGCAGCAGCAACATTTCGCTGACGTTCGACTTGAACCGTGATATCGACAGCACCGCTGTCGAGGTGCAGACCGCGATCTCCGCGGCGATGCCCCTCCTGCCGAGTACGCTGACGTCTCCGCCATCGTTCCGCAAAGTGAACCTGGCCGATGAGCCGATCTTCGATGTCAACCTCACGTCAGACACCGTCGAGATGTGGAAGCTGGATGACTACGCGGAGAACGTCCTCGCCCCGCGCATCTCCATGGTGAACGGCGTCTCCCAGGTCAATATCCAGGGCGCCGCGAAGTACGCGGTGCGGGTGCAGGTCAATCCCGAGAAGCTGGAGGCGCAGCAGGTCGGCATCAACGAGATCAACACCGCGCTCCAGAACTGGAATGTGAATCAGCCGACCGGCCAGCTCTTCGGGCCCAAGACCACGTACAGCATCCTGGCGCGGGGACAACTGAATAACGCGGACGAATTCCGCAAGCTGGTCGTCGCGTACCGCAACGGGCGGGCGGTCCGGCTGGACCAGCTGGCCACGGTGATCGACAGCGTTCAGACGACGACGCAGCGGGCCTGGCTCATCACGAAGAACTTCCAGCGGCGCTCAATCACTCTCGAGGTCTTGAAGCAGCCGGGCAGCAATGTCATCCAGGTCGCTGATGCCGTGCTTGGGGTGCTGCCGGAGCTCCAGGCGCAGCTTCCGCCGTCCGTGCGGACGGTCATCAAGGACGACAATTCGATCAACATCCGCAATGCCTTCGCCGATATCCGCGCGACGATGCTCGTCACGCTCGTCCTCGTCGTAGGGGTCATCTACCTCTTCCTGCACAATACATCGGCGACGCTCATTCCGGCCCTGGCGCTGCCGTTTTCAATCCTCGGCACGTTTGCCGTCATGCAGCTCCTGCACTACAGCCTCGACAACCTGTCGATGATGGCGTTGATCCTCTCCGTCGGATTCGTCGTCGACGACGCGATTGTGATGCTGGAGAACGCGATGCGGCTCCTCGAAGCGGGTGAGTCCCGGCTGAATGCCGCGCTGAAGGGCTCGAGGGAGATCGGCTTCACGATCATGACCATGACCGTCTCGCTGGCGGCCGCTTTCATCCCGATCCTGTTCATGGGCGGCATCCTCGGCCGGCTGTTCCGCGAATTTGGCGTAACTATCGTGAGCACGGTGATCATTTCGGGCATCGTCTCGATTACGCTCACGCCGATGCTCTGCAGTCGCTTCCTGCGCGTCGTGCATGGCAAGCAAGGATTTGCAGGGGTGTTCGACCGCGGATTCGATCGGCTGCGCGGAGCTTACGGGCACAGCCTGAGGCTGATCCTTCGGCACCGGCTCGCGGTGCTGATGGTATTCGTGGGCCTGCTGTATGCAACGGTCAGGATGTTTGACCTCGTGCCCAAGGGTTTCATCCCGGACACGGACAACGACTCGCTCCGAGTGCAGATCAGGGCGGCGCAGGGCACTTCGTATTACGAGATGGTCGGCCACACGCAGCGTATCGCGGACATCATCAAGCAGAATCCCTATGTCGACTCGTTCATGGCCAACACGGGGGGCGGAGGAGGCAACCAGAACACGGCCCGCTTCGCGATTCAGCTCACGCCGCGCGCCACTCGACCCGTCACGTCTCAGCAGATCGCGCAGCAGCTCAGAGGCCCGCTCGGCCGCTTCCCCGGATTCCGCGCGTTCGTGACCGTCCCGGCCGCCCTCCAGATCGGCGGCTTTCGGGGAAACAGCAGCTTCAACCTCACGGTGCAGAGCCTGAACTACGACGAGCTCTATACGTGGGCGCCCCGGCTCGAGCAGGCAATCGCCGACCTGCCCGAGGTCCAGGACGTTTCCAACGACATGGAGCTGATCAGCCCGCGCGTGAACATGACGATCAATCGGGACAAGGCCGCCGCCGTCGGCGTGGACGCGACGCAGATTACGGACACCCTCGCCGATGGCTTCGGACAGCAGTGGGTCTCGACGATTTACGGCGCCATGACCCAGTACCGCGTGTTGCTGGAGCTGGACCCGCAGTATCAGGAGCGGCCCGAGTCGCTCAAGAAGATCTCGTTCAAGACGCCGTCCGGCCGGATCGTCCCGCTCGAGTCGGTGGTGAACTTCAAGGAAGACGTCGGCCCGCAGAGCGTCAACCACTACGGGCAGCTGCCCGCCGTGAACATCTCGTTCGCGCTGCGGCCGGGCGTGTCGCTGGGGAGCGCCATCGATCGGATCAACCAGGTCGCCCAACGGGTGCTGCCGGCGACCGTGACGACGAGTTTTCAGGGCTCGGCCAAGGTGTTTCAGGCCTCGCTGTCCAATCTCACGCTCCTCTTTTTCATCGCGATCGGCGTCGTCTACATCATTCTGGGGATGCTCTACGAGAGCTACATCCACCCGGTCACGATTCTGTCGGGCCTCCCGTCTGCCGCGCTCGGGGGCCTCCTGACGCTCTGGCTGTTCGGGAACGAGCTGAATATCTACTCGTTCGTCGGCCTCATCCTGTTGATTGGTCTCGTCATGAAGAACGCGATCATGCAGATTGACTTCGCGCTGGCGGCCGAGCGTGAACAGGGCATGCCGCCGACCGAGGCCATCTATCAGGGCTGCATCATCCGCTTCCGCCCGATCATGATGACCGGCATGACAACCATGTTTGGCGCGATGCCGGTGGCATTGGGGTTCGGCGCGGGGGGCGAGGCGCGGCGGCCGCTCGGTCTGGCGGTGATTGGCGGGCTTGTAGTATCGCAGGTCGTGACGTTCTATTTGACCCCGGTTGTGTACACGTATCTGGCCCGCTGGGTGAAGACGAGCGAGATACCGTCTCATTTACGGGGTGAAGACTCTGAGTTCGGCTGAAGACTCGGAGGCGGGCTCCCCTGCGAGCCTTAGCCCAAGCCTAGTCCGAGCCCGAACGAGTGTTGACGCTCCGGCCGATGCTCCTTCGACTGCTCGAGAGCGGGACGGCGGTCCGTCTGATGCACGCTCCCGTCAAGCCTGATTGTCTTCATCCCACCTTCCTGGAGCTCCTGATAGAGCCGGCCGGCGTCGGCGACGTGGTGCCCGCGGGTCTCGCGAGCGGCATGTACGAGAAGCACGCGGTCGTGGGGACCAAGGCGATGGAAGAATGCGTGCATCCGCCTGGCGCTCGCCAGGTGGGGTTCTTCAAGAACGTAAAGACGGCGCTGTCCATCGGGTGCATCGGCGGAAATCGGCGCGAACGCCTGGGCCCTGTAGCCTTCTCGCTCCGCCGCGTCACGCACGGCGGTCGTGACCGAGGTCACGTCACCGCTGGCGATGCCCTCCAGCGCCATGATCTGGTCTCCACTGGCGAGGACGTGGTGGAGTGCCTGCTGTTGGCGCTCGCTCAGGTGCGCGTAATCACGCTGTACGTGGAGACGCGTCCCATGGCTTGCGAGTGAGTCTTCGCTCCGCTGCCCCCTCTGCATGATCCGGATCGCGTCACGCTCGAGGGCGACCATCTCGCGCGTCGTGACCGCCCGGTGCGGAATGTCGCGCTTCCGGTCCACCTCGACGAACTCACCCGCGTCGACGCGTCGCTCGAAGTCCGCCTTGATCGCCCCGAAGGTCGCCTCCCCCATCGAATGCTGGAGGGCCGCCACCAGCACGGCCCGTTCGTCGACAAGCGCGCGACGCTCGAGGCTCCGATCCATGGCGAGCGTCACCGCGGCATGCGCGGCCATGCCCGGCAAGCGAGGCTCGATCCTTCGCGCGCGCGCGTGCGCGGCATGCACGACGCGCCTCGGCTGGTCGCCAAAGGCGAGCGCCAGCTGCCGATGGCGGCGCTGCATCAGGTCTTCCACTCCGTGTGAGCGATCGAGCTTCGGCTCGCGCGTGACGAACCCCGATATCTGCCCGGCCCCGGCGCCGGTCAAATGGAGCCTGGCGAGGCGCTCCTGAATCTGTTGACTACGCGGGCTCGACGCGAGCAAGTACTCGACGGTGTAGCCTCGGATTTCCGGTTGTCCGCAGCGCCCGCGTTCGATCTCGTAGCCAAGCGCACGGAGACGGGCAGCGAGCTCCGACCGGTAGACCGCGGTGATGTAGTGCTGCGAACGGTACAGCTGGAGCGGATCGAGCGCCCTGATCCGGCCGTCGGCCGCTTGCGTGAGATTGAAGAAGACGACGTGGGTATGCAACAGCGGCGCGGCGTATCCCGCCACGGGCCTCGCGCTGTCGTGCTCGAACATCGCCGCGACCCAGTTCCTGGTGGTCTCAACCCTGTCTCTACTGAGGTTAGCCTGGACATCACGCTCGAGCTGGTCGACGGCCACTGCCACGCTGTCGTGATGCGCCTGCCGGACTCGCGCGTCTCCGCCAACGAGCGCGGTCAAGGAGACGCTCTTCGGCGCCTTCAGCGTCGCGTCCCATCCGGCGCGATGGGCCATCGGTGTCACCCTCTGGCCGCGCGCGTTGAGATAGGGCGGCTGGGACAGGTGCCGGACGAGTGGCCTTCCACTGTGCGGGTCGCAGCCGTCGGCGAGCCGCCACACGCGCTCGGCCTGCACATCACCCGAGAGCCCCCAGTGCCTGGCGAGATGGCCGTGCCACTGCCCGTAGATCCGATCGCCGCTCGAGAAATCGTTCTCGCGCGTGTTCGCGAATTCCTCGGCGTGGTAGGTCCGCACCTGACCGGCGCTCAGGGGCTTTGAGATGATCAGCATGCTCGGGTGGCGCGCGCCTGCCTGCTGGCGGGCCAACCGTGGGAAAGGCAAGAAGCGTGACGGCCGCGATCAGGCCGGAATTCGTGGGATCGGCAGCGCGACGCGCCCGTCGATCAATTGGAGGGCCGAAAAGGTGATCATTCTGATCATCGGGTGATCAAAATGATCATGAACGTGATCAAAATGATCGCCTGGTCTGATTCTGCGCCGCGACGAAATACCACCCGAGGCGCGGCCACAATTTACTGATTCAACGCCAGATAGGCCTTGGGTCGCGCTCCATGCATGAGCAATCCGGCGCGCGCCGACAGGTGATCATTTTGATCCCCGCGACGCACGACTTGAGGATGGGGTTGAAGACTCAACGCGGGCTGAAGACTCTGGCGGGCCGAAGACTCTGGGGCGGGCTGAAGACTCTGAAGTGGCCTGGAGACTCATGGCCGCGTGCAGTTGCCTCGCCCCAAAATCAAGATTCTCAAGGGTTGACAGGGTCGTCATAAAATCGAGGGCGTAGGCAAC
>DASZFS010000407.1:0-3848 GCA_035939575.1 Vicinamibacterales bacterium
CGAAATGGTCACGTCCGGTTCGATGAGCGGGGAGAAGAAACGGAGCACTGGGCTTCTCGGCGAGCGCAGCCCCGAAAGGACGCTGCGCGCGTTAGGCGCCGCCGGCCCTCCATGTCACCGCGCTTCTCCTCGACTCTACCTCCAGCCCCGTTCAGAGTCACCCACTTCGCTTCTGAGGGCGGGCGTTCAGCGCCCGCCGGGTGGCGAGATCCGTGTCAGGTAGTCGGCGAACCGGTCGTTGTACAGCGCGCCGGGCCGCCGCTCGCGGAGGCGCGCGACCGCAGCGGCACCGGGCATCCCCAGCTCCACCAGTATCAGGCCGGCGACCAGCGCAGACCGGTTGAATCCCATCCCGCAGTGCGAGAGCACGCCGTAGCCCTCCGAGATCAGGGAAGCGCCGAGTCGCGCGATCGCGCGCAGCTTGGCCTCCGGCAGCACGCCCTCGTCGTCGTCGTCGATCGGGAAGTAGATGTAGAGGCAGTCGTCCACGCGTGTCGGGATGCAGCCGTCCAGGCCGCCTTCCAGATCGATGACGACGTCAATGCCCTTGGCCTCGAGGGGGCCCCAGTCGTCGATGGCGGGGGAGATGAACAACCGACCGGCGTCATCGACCTGAAAAATCTCCATCGCGGTCGTACTTCTGAAGGCTATCTCATAAACGGGCAGAAGACTCGCCCTCGTTTCATGACGACCTTGTCCAACCTTTAAGAACCTTGATTTTGGGGCGAGGCAACTGCACGCGGCCATGAGTCTTCGGCCCCATTCGCGCTCTACCCAACCTTGGTCCGGAAGTACTCGATCGTCTTGACGAGGCCTTCCTCGAGGTGCACTTTCGGCTCCCAGTGAAGCAGCGTGCGCGCCCGTGTGATGTCAGGGCGCCGCTGCTTCGGGTCGTCGGTGGGCAGCTCCTTGTAAATGAGGCGGCTCGTCGATCCGGTCATCCGGATGATCGTCTCCGCGATCTCCTTGATCGTCATCTCGTGGGGGTTGCCGATGTTCACTGGATCGTTCTCACCGGAGAGCATGAGGCGAATGATGCCGTCGACGAGATCGGTGATGTAGGTGAAGCTGCGCGTCTGGCTGCCGTCGCCGAAGACGGTCACGTCCTCATTGCGCAGCGCCTGGGACATGAACGCCGGCACCGCTCGGCCGTCGTTCAGCCGCATGCGGGGTCCGTACGTGTTGAAGATGCGGACGATCTTCGTGTCCACGCCGTGATACCGGTGGTACGCCATGGTCATCGCCTCGGCGAAACGCTTGGCCTCGTCGTAAACGCCGCGCGGTCCGACCGGATTGACGTTGCCCCAGTACGTCTCTTTCTGCGGGTGCTCGAGCGGGTCACCGTACACTTCCGATGTCGACGCGATGACGAACCGCGCCCCCTTGGCCTTCGCGAGCCCCAGCGCCTTGTGCGTGCCGAGCGCACCAACCTTGAGCGTGGGGATCGGCAGTTCGAGGTAGTCAATCGGGCTGGCGGGGCTCGCCCAATGCAGCACGAAGTCGACCGGGCCGTCGATGTAGATGTAGTTCGTGACGTCGTGCTTGATGAACGCGAAGTCGCGGTTGACGAGATGCGCGATGTTCGACGTGTCGCCCGTCAGGAGGTTGTCGATGCCGATGACCGAGTAGCCGCGGTCGAGCAGGGCCTCGGCGAGATGGGAGCCGATGAAACCTGCGGCTCCTGTGATGACGACGCGTTGGCTCATAGCGGACTCGGTCCTTCGATGACTCGTGCTGGTTGCTGGCTGCTCGGCGGTACCCGGTCCGAGCGCCCCTAATATGCGTGCTTATGGAAGAATCCGCGCAGCAGCGTGAGCCACATGATCTTCAGATCGAGGCGGACCGACCAGTTCTCGATGTAATACAAATCGTACTCGATCCGCTTCTCGATCGACGTGTTCCCGCGCCAGCCGTGCACCTGCGCCCAGCCGGTCAGCCCGGCCTTCACCTTGTGCCGCAGCATGTACTGCGGGATACGGTGCTTGAACTGCGCCACGAAGTGCGGGCGCTCGGGTCTCGGGCCGACAATCGACATGTCGCCCCGCAGGACGTTCCAGAGCTGAGGCAGCTCGTCGAGGTTCGACTTGCGCAGGAAGCGTCCGAGCGGCGTGACCCGCGGATCGTTGGCCCGCGCCCACACTGGCCCGGTGTGCGCTTCGGCGTCGTTGAACATGGACCGGAACTTGACGATGGTGATTGACTTGCCATCCAGGCCCATGCGCTCCTGGTAGTAAAAGATCGCCCCGCGTGACGTCAGCCGGACAAGCGCGGCGATGACGGCCAGCGGGATGGCGAGCACCACGAGCGCGGCCGCCGAGATGACGACGTCGGTGGCGCGCTTCACGATGCTGTTGAAGCCCTGAAGCGGCACGTCGTTGATGTTGATGACAGGGATGCCGTCCAGGTCCTCGAGGCGCGCCCTGAGCGCGATGACCTGCAGAAGGTCGGGCACGACCTTGACGTCGACACACTCTCGGCTCGTGCTCTCGATGAGCTGCAGCATGCGGACGTGCTGCTCCGGGGGCAGAGCCACGTAGAGATGATCGACCGCCTCGCGCGCCGTGATCTCGGACGCTTCGTCCACGGAGCCGAGCAGCGGCAGCCCGCGATAGCCGAGATGATCCCCACCCGATCGATCGTCCACGAAGCCGACGATCTGGTAGCCGAGCTCGCGGTGCTCGAGAATCTTGTCGGCGACGAGCCGGCCGAGCTCGCCGGACCCCGCGATGAGGACGCGCTTGAGTCCGATGCCCGCGCGCCACCGGCGCTCGAGCACCTCGCGCACCACTTCCCTCGATGCGTAGGTCAGGACGACGTTGATGACGAGAAAGATGGCCCAGGCGGCCTGCGAGACCTCGAAGGCCCCGACATCCTTTGCGCTGCCGCTCGCGAAATAGGTCTGCGTATACAACGTGGCGACGATGCCGAACACGACGGCCAGGATGGAGCCAACGAACACGCCAAAAAAGTCGTCCACGCGCGTCCGGCCGCGACGCAGACGGTACAGGCCCTGCAGCTGGAATCCGAGCGGGACGACGACCGCGATGAACGGCAGCACGTTGATGTACTGCCGGAGCGGCGGGATGCCCTTGGTGACGGGAATGATGCCCGTGTGAAAGCGAAGCGCGTAGGCGAGGATGAAGGCCGACACGGCGAGCAGCGCGTCGGACATCAGATACAGCGTGACGAGGAGGCGATTATGCTGACGCAGCATGAATCAGCGATTCCATTTCATCACCAAACCGTGCGCGGCTGAACTGCTCCGCGTGCGTCCGGATGGCCGTCTCGTCGAACCGCTGCGCGATCGTCCGCTCGATGGCGGCCGCGAAGGCGGCCGGCGACAGCTCGCCGACCAGGGTGCCTGTCCGCCCGTCGATGACGGTCTCGCGGGCGCCGCCGCGGCCCAGCGCGACCACCGGCCGGCCGCACGCCTGGGCCTCGAGCGGCACGATTCCGAAGTCTTCCTCGCCGGGAAGCAGGGTGAGCGCCGAGCGCCGATACAGGCTCCTGACCTCGTCGTCAGGCGCCCGGCCAACGAAGGTCACGCCTCCCGCTTGACGTCCTGAAAGGCGTCCGGAGTGAAGCCCCGACAAACGCTCGAGGCGGGCGCGATCGGGGCCGTCTCCGACGATTGTGAGCGGGACGCCTGCCAGCCGGCATGCCTCGATCGCGATCTCGATGCGCTTGTAGGGCACCAGGGCCGACACAACCAGCGCCGAGCGCGCCGGAGCCTCGGGGCCCGGGCGGAAAAATTCGGTATCAACCGGCGGATACACCACGGTCGCCTCGCGATTATAGTATCGGGCGATCCTCCCCGCAACATAATGAGAGATAGCGACATAGCGGTC
>DASZFS010000408.1:0-5601 GCA_035939575.1 Vicinamibacterales bacterium
CGCACAAGCGGGGCCGCAAGGGATCGTGAACTCGATTCGGGCTCTGATTATCGGTCGAGGTTCTTGACGCGGTACGTGAGGTCACGGCGGATCGGCAGGCGGACCCGTGTTCGCGTCGGTTCTTGTCGGGCCAGCGAAACACCCTGGGCCCGCCAGTCGCCACCACGGCTATCGCAGACCCAACAGCAGGCGCAGCGCGACGGAGCCTCAGCCAGTCTTGCTGATCTGATCGCCCTGCTCGAGCGCGTCGGCGATCTCGATCGCCGCGGCCGATAGCGAACCGAACACGGCGGCCAACTGGGCGAAGCCGTCCCCCTCGAGGGCGATCCCGAGTTGATCGAGAGCTTTATCGAACTTGGCCCACAGCTTCTCGGGTCCGATCCGGTTGCCCGGGTCGAGCTCGGCCGCGAGCCGCAGTCCGCGCGCGCCAGGCTGAGGCTTCCATTTGACGTTGCACAGGTCGGCGAACAGGAGCGCTTTGCGCTCTGCCTCGGCGGCGTCGGCGAGCCGGCGAAGACGATCCGGGTAAGGGTCGAAGCCGTGGACCGCAGCCTGCCAGCGCGAGTCGGCACGTCGAACATGCATCGCTGCTTCTTGCGGCGATCCGAACTCGTCGCTCATGTGTCAGTACCTAAGTCGATGGAGTCAGCCATGCTCAGCCCCTTCCGCTGCTCGCCGGACTCCGCCGGCGGCTCGATGAGTGCCGAGCGTCCGGCGCGGCGGCGGCGCTGCGCCATGATCGTCTCTAAGTCCTCGCGCTCGACGAGCCAGCGGCGGCCGCGCTTCTCAGCAGAGAGTCGGCCGGTGTTGACCCAGTGGCGCACTGTCGACGGGTTGACGCCTAGCATCTCCGCGATCTGCGGCAGCGTAAACCACTCGTCAGAGGCCGTAGACACTAGGCGAAACGCTTGCGGTGGAAGCTCGGAGTCATTAGCGCTAAGCTTAGCAGGATCAGCGCTACGCGACGAATTAGCTCAATGGTAGAGTGACGATCGGGAAGATGTCCGGTTCTGGTAGGGACAAGCACGACGGGCCACTGGCGAGCGTCCACGCGCTCGATCCGGATCGACCAAAGCGGAGAAGGAGTCTCCCAAAGGCACCGGCGGCACCGAACCACGAGACGCCCGCTCCCGATCGCAATGCGGCGTTGAGCATGCTTGGGACTTTCGACCTCGACGACGTCGACGTCCGCTCTCCCGACGAGATCCTTGCGACCCTCACTCCGGAAAGCACTGCCTCCGCACCGGGCGTTCGGCCGCAGGTCTCGCCTGCCGATGAGCGGGCGGTCACTCGCGATGGTCCAGCCGTCGCCGATGTTCAGAGCGACGAGATCCTGCGGGAGCTTGAGGAGCACCATCAGCGCGGTCAGACGACC
This sequence comes from Vicinamibacterales bacterium, assembly GCA_035939575.1. Taxonomy (GTDB): domain Bacteria; phylum Acidobacteriota; class Vicinamibacteria; order Vicinamibacterales; family CAVVIG01; genus DATKHR01. Next base: position 1,376 of record DASZFS010000408.1, read on the forward strand.
GCTCGCCCGAGCGCACCGCGCGGCTCGGCCGAGCTGAAGCCCACTCTTCGACGCAAGGTCCAGCCGACACGCAAGCGTGAAGTCCGAGGCGCAGTCCGTGGCGAATCGAAGGCGCGCGGCGAGCGCAAACGGCTCCGGCTTTCCCTGGCCGCAGCCGCGGTGTTCACGGTCACCGCAGGCGCCGTGGCGCTGTCTCAGCTGGGCGGCACGGCCAACCGCCCGCCGACCTCCATTCGGCCGAGCCGGCTGACCGCCACCACGGGGCTCACGCTGGCGCCGACCAAGTTCTTTAACGCGGCAGCCAACGCGATCGCCAAAGCGGATCAGTCGCTCACCCCGCGCGTCAAGTCGCCGTCGAGGCACCACCGTCGCGTCGCCAACATCCGGAAGCGCTCAGCACGGCGCCACGTCGTCACCCACACGACCGTGGCCTCGACATCGCCTGCGAATCCCACCTCCTCGTACAGCAGCTCGAGCTCGACGGCTGCGTCAAGCTCTCAGCCCGCGACCAGCACGGCCGCTGCGGCGACAAGCAGCAATACGTCGCACCAAAGCCAACCTGCCTTCGGCCAGAACGGCAGCCTTGGCCCAGGCAGAGGCGCCGCTGGCACCCAATAAGGAGACCTACGTCCAGTGCTCAAGACCCTCACGTTCATCCGTCACAACGCCATCGCTCTGCTCGCCTTGTTCGTCGCGCTCGGCGGCACGTCCTACGCCGCGCTCGCCCTTCCCGCCGGCAGCGTCGGCGCCAGGCAGCTCAGGAACCATTCGATCACGCCGATCAAGCTGGATCCAGGCTCGATTGGCGGTTACGTTCGCTTTTGGGCGCGTGTAAGTGCCGGAGGCAGGCTGATTGCCTCCAGTCCGCGTGCGAAGGTTCTCGTCTGGTACAAGCCTCCGTCGTCCTTCTCCGGCGGTCAGCTCCGCTGGTCGGCACGGGCGCCTACCGGCTGTTTCGCGCTTGCGACGGTCGAGAGCTTTCCTTCGACCGGTAGTGCGAGCGCGGTAACGGTGACCGGACGCAAGGGATTCGGAACGCAGGTCCGGGTCGGTCTCTCATCACAGCTTCCGGTGAACGTCGCCGTCGTCTGTCCACAGCCGTGAACGAGTGGGCCTAGCCCGATGCGATCGATGTCGGCATCTCGCGCATCGCGTCTGACGGGTGTCGGGTCGCTCTCGCTGCTCGTCTTTACGATGATTCTGCTGTCAGTCGCATCGGTCGGTCGTGCCGACGAGACGGTCCAGGTGTGCGGGTCCTACGCGAATCAAGTTTTCGCTCGAACTCCGCCGGTAAAAGGCATAACCGTGAAGGGAACGTGCCCGAATCCGCCGCTTACGGCGAATGGATTTGCGTTGTACTCAAGCGGGACGAGCACGCGTGGCGTGAGTGCGCACTGGCAGGCGACCGCGCCGACCGGGCTAGCGATCGTGGGGGCGAGCACCAAGTCGATGGTCTCGGCCGGACTTAACACCAGCGGCGGCGATTTCGGCGGCGGTTTCTACTGGTCCGGCGGCGGAGCGCAAACGCACGACAGCGAGACCTCGGCCGGCTTTGGGCCAATCTTCTCGAGCTACTTTGGTTTTCAGCTCGTCTGCGGCGTGAACAACTGCACGCAGCCAGCCCAGCTCGACATCGGAGCGATCTCGCTCTACGTTCGTGAAACGATCGGCCCGAGCTTCGCCGCGCCCACTGGCCTCTGGCAGTCATCAGGATGGATCAGGGGCACGTGGCCCTTCTTCGTATGGGGCAACTCGCCCTCAGGGCTGTGCTCGCTGTCCGCGAGCCTCAATGGGCAGCTGATCAACACGACGACGTCAGCCCAGGACGTCTCGAATTGGCATCAGTGCGCGGCGGCGCCGATCAGTCAGCCGGTAGACACGACTCGGTATGGCCAGGGCGCGGTGCCGCTCACCTTGAGCACGAGCGACGCGGCAGGCGTGCCGGCGAGTCTCAGCAAGACGGTCTACATCGACAACAGCATTCCCACGCTCTCGTTGTCGGGCCCGGTCGATGCGCCGTCAACAGCGGGCACGCAGTACGTCACCGCGTCCGCCGGTGGCAGCCCGTCCGGGATTGCCGACATCGTGTGCAGCATCGACGGTGGACCGGCGCAGACGTATTCGGGCGCGAGCGCGCAGGTGCCGGTAAGTGGGATCGGCCCTCACAGTGTCAGCTGCTACGCCCAGGACAACGCCGTGGACCCCTCGGGCGCGCACGGCACATCGACGACATCGACCTGGTCGCTGAAGATCGGCGAGCCCACCGTCGTCGGGGTCGCTTTCGACAAGCTGGTCGGGCTGCGCTGCCATGCCGCGCGCGTGCGGGTCAAGGTTCCCGAGCGCTGGATCACCGTTCGTCGACACGGCAAGCGCGTGAAGGTCAAGACGCGCGCGCGCACGCGGGTCGAGCGGGTGATGCGCTGTCATCCACGCACGGTGCGGCGGCGCACCGTGGTGTTCGTGCGCCTGCGTCGTCATGGCCACTTGGTCAAGGTCAAGCGGATCAAGGTGGTGCGCGTGGTTGTGCCTCCGCGTGTCATCGCCAGGACGTCGCGAGCCGTTGCCTTCGGGCGCGGAACGACCGTCAACGGATATTTGGGCACGTCCGCCGGCATCGCGATCGGCGGTCACGCCGTGAGAGTTCTGACCGCGCCCGACAACGGCGGCGGGCGGTTCACCCAGGCGGCTGTCGTCACCACTGCTGCGAACGGGACATGGACCGCGAGGCTGCCGCGCGGACCGTCGAGGATCGTTGAGGCGGTGTACGACGGCGACCCAACGACGGAGGGCGCTTCCTCCGGGCAGGTTCGCGTGATCGTGCCGGCCAAAGTGAAGCTGCTTAGCGTCTCGCCACGCGTGGCGTGGGGCGGGACCGTGCGGATTACCGGGCGGCTGTTCGGCGGGTACCTACCGGCCGGCGGGGCGCTCGTGCGGCTGCGGATCGGACAGGGGAGCAGCTATCAGACCTACGGAGTGCAGGAGCACGTCACGGGTAACGGCCGCTTCACGACCACATATACGTTCGGGGCCGGGTATGCCGGGATCCACAAGAGCTACTGGTTCCAGATCGCGACTCTGCCGATGGGGGACTATCCATACGCTCCGGCCGCGTCCGGACGCCGGTCCGTTCTAGTCGGCGGACACCCGCGTCCCCCGGCAGCTCCTCGCCGGCACCATAAGCACCGCAAGCGATGATCGCGCGGATCCGCGGAGAGCACGACGCGCGCTGGGGGAGATGGCTTCCCACCACAGCCCGTGAGGCCGTCGTCCCGCCTCGCCTGACCGCAAACGTGGTTGACCGACAGAGGGGCGCGAGCCGACCGCTACACCGCCCGGTCTTGTGGAGGCTTGTAGCGATCGGGGTGCCGCTTGCCGTGGTCTGTCTCACGGTGATCTTGTGGCTTTCGCCCAGCCCGGCGCGCTCCCAACTGCCAGCGACGCCACGAGCGTGGCTGGATGCGTACGAAGCCGCGGCGGTCGACAATCCGTCCCGAGTGTGCTCCGAGCTGTTCGCGCCGCAGCTCGCTCAGGCCTACGGCAAGGCGCTGCATGGGAGCTGCACGAGCTACTTCAAGGAGATCACGAGCTTCTCGGTCGTCGTTCGCCGCGTACTGCAGGACGGCGGCACGGCGGTGCTCGAGCTCCGCCAAACGGTGCGGCCGCGAGACTGGGCAGTCGTGCTGAACCGCCAGCCTGGCGGTTGGCGGGCGGTTGATCTGTTGGCCGGCAAGCTGCGCTGAACAACGGCTTTTGCCGCTCAGGCCGGGCGGTCGCGCTGCCGGTGTCGGACAGACGCAGTGACGCTTTGCTCGTGCGCGCCACCAACGCTGCTTGCTTGGAATGCCCGAAGCCCTGCGGACTAGCGCGAGCTCAGCCGCTTGACGCTCGCTCTCATGATTCAGGTTGGTGCATCACGCGGGGAGGGTCACCCGCAGGCACGCCCTCAGTGCCCCCGGGACCGCAGCCCCCGGGACCCCCGGGGGTTGACCCGGGGGTGCGCCGGACGCGAACGGGAGACGCGGAGGTCACGCTTCGTGGCCCCGTTCCACGCGACGACACGAGAGGAATCCAGGTGAAGATCGTGCGCGAAAAACGCCAGGAAGCCGAACCGAAGCGGACAGTAGGCGACGCCGTGACGCGCCGCGGGATGCTTGGCGGCGCGGCGGCAGCGATTCCCGTCTTGTACGGCATCGAGTCGGCCGCTACCGCCCTCGCTGCCCCTGCTC
>DASZFS010000409.1:0-5095 GCA_035939575.1 Vicinamibacterales bacterium
GCTCGACAAGCTTGGACAATCTTGAACTTGGGGGCGAGGCAACTGCACGCGGCCCATGAGTCTCCAGCCTGGCGCACACAGTCTTCAGCCGTTTATGAGATGGGCTCGCCCGCCTTCGCGTTCCACGCTTCGGCGCGGCTACGGGCGACCGACGTCCTTTGTAGCGATGAGCCGCCAGGGGGTAATTGCCGACTCGAGCAGCACGGCGGACGACAGCTTCGATTCCCCGAGACGCCGTTCGACGAACGTGATCGGGACTTCGGCGAAGCGGCAGCCCGCGCGCGCGGCGGCGAAGAGCATCTCGACCAGGAACGAGTAGCCGTCCGAAGTGAAGCGGTCGAGCGCCAGCGCGGCGAGCGCCTCTCGCCGCCAGCAGCGGTATCCGCTCGTGCAGTCACGCGGGCCAAGGCGCGTCACCGTCCTGATGTACAGATTCGCGAACCGGCTCAACACACGGCGCCGTCTGGGCCAGTTCACGATCGCCCCGCCGGGGACGTATCTCGAGCCGATCGCGACGTCTGCGTGATCCGTCGCCGCGATGAGATCGGGAAGATGCCGGGGGTCGTGCGACAGGTCCGCGTCCATCTGGCAGATCACGTCGTATGGTCTTCGAACGGCGAGGGCGATGCCGTCGACGTACGACCTTCCCAGCCCGCGCCGCTCGACGCGGTGCAGCACGTTGACGCGGCCGGGGTTGGCAGAGGCGAGGGCGTCGGCGACCTCACCGGTGCCGTCCGGTGACTGGTCATCCACCACGAGCACGTCGACGCCGGGATACGCGAGCAGCCCGGCGAGGAGCGGGGGGAGGTTGTCCCGTTCGTTGAAGGTGGGCACGATGACGAGCGCGCGCTTGCTCACGGCCGTCGTCCCTCGAACCGCAGCGACGAGATCTGCTCGGAGATCAGCCCGACGAGAAAGACAATCACGCCGAGGACGATGAGCAGGACGGATGTGTTGGTGACGTGCGACTGCGTGGCGATCGTCCAGGCTGCGTACGCCGCGCCGGCGACGAACGCGGCGACGCTGATCGGCACGAAGATGCGGAGCGGGCTGAAGATCGTGATGACCTTGAGGAGGATGAGGAAGAAGAGCAGGCCATCCGAGCCGAGGCGGATCTTGGACGTGCCGTGCCGCTGGCGCGCGTCGATCGGCTCGAACCGGAGGCTGTATCCCGCCTTGATGAACGCCAGCGTCGTCGTGGTGGGCGTGGAGAACCCGTTCGGCAGCAAGTGGAGGAACTCCACCAGGCACTCGCGGCGTGCCGCGCGGAAGCCGGACGTCAAGTCAGGAATGGACCGCTCCGTGAGGTAACTCGCGATCCAGTTCAAGACGCGGTTGCCCAGACGACGACGGATACCGGCCTGTGTGCGCGCCGAGCGGGCGCCGACGACAAGGTCGTAGGTATCGAGGTAGGAGACCAGGCGCACCGCATCGGCGGGTTGATGCTGACCGTCACCGTCGACGATCAGCACGAACAGCGCTTCCAGGGCGTCGGCGTGACGGATGCCTGTCTTGACCGCCGCGCCGTTCCCCTTATTGTAGGGATGCCGCACCACCCGGGCTCCGGCGGCAGCGGCCTCGGCACCCGTGTCGTCGGTCGATCCGTCGTCCACGACGATGACGTCGCGCCACGCCGCGACGGCGCGGAGGCCGGCGACGACCGATCGGATCGATCCCGCCTCGTTGAAGGCCGGAATCACGACGCAGGTCTCGGCTGCATTCCCTGATGGCTGGTGGCTCATGGCTGGTGGCCTGCGACTGCCCCGATCAGTGGTCGGCCATCAGGCGCTGGACAACGCCGTCCCATGTAATCCGGCTCGCGCGCTCGTATCCCGCATCGCCGAGCGACCGCGCCAGCCGGGCGTCGGCCGCGAGCCGCGCGACCGCCGCGCCAAGCGCTTCGGGCAGCGGCTCGACGACCAGGCCCGTCACCCCGTCGACGACGAACTCGAGCGGTCCGCCGGCATCGGTCGCCGTCACCACCGGCTTTCGGGCGAGAAACGCTTCCAGCGTCACGTAGCCGTAGTCCTCATCGTAGGGCGCAAACAGGACGGCGAGCGCGCCCGCGTAGAGATCGACGAGGATCTGGCCATCGACGCCGCCCGTGAACCTCACCCGGTCCGCGACGCCTACGTCCGTCGCGATTCTCTCGAGATCGGAGCGAAGCGGTCCGTCGCCCGCGACGATGAGGCGCGTCGTCCGGTCTGCGTGCGCCAGGGCGCGGATCGCGAGATCCACGCGCTTGTTGCCCTCGAGCCGGCCCACTGACAGTACGTAGTCACCTGAGGGGCCGGCCCGGAGCGTGCCGGCGAGCGGCGGCGGATGGTACAGAGGCTCGGCTGCGAGACCGTTGTACTTCGCGAGCCGGGCAGCGGTGTTGCGCGCGTTGGTGAAGATCCGACTGGACTCCGCGAGCACCTTGTTGTCGAGGGCGATGAGCTTGTCGCGCAGCCGGACGTCGGCCTCCGTGTGGCCGAACTCGCTGTACGGCGTGCCGCAGAGGTCGTAGATGGCGCGGTACTGATGCAGGAGCCACGTCACCTTGTTCGGATGCCGCACGAAGTAGGTCGGGAACTTCGTGGCGACCACGGTGTCGATGGGCGTGCCGTTCGATTCGCTGAGGTCCACCAGGCGCCACGCGGCGGCCTGCGCGAGGAGCTCCTCCTTCGGGTACCACTTGAACGGCACCGACACCCGCTCGGCGCGGTAGCCGTGCCGGCGCAGCTCGTCGACGAGCCCACCCACGTGGAGCTCGGCGCCGCCGTGCACGAACGGCACCCGCGCCTCGCACACGACCACCGTCCGGGTCATGTGGCGAAGCGGAAGTTGATGATGTCTCCGTCCTGCACGATGTAGTCCTTGCCCTCGAGCCGGACCTCACCGCGATCGCGGCATGCCGCCATCGATCCGCGGGCGATGAGCGCGTCGTAGCTGACCACCTCCGCGCGGATAAAGCCGCGGGCGATGTCGCTGTGAATCTCGCCGGCGGCCAAGTGCGCCGAGATACCGCGCGGGATGGACCAGGCGCGACACTCGTCCTCGCCGACGGTGAAGAACGAGATATAGCCCAGCAGGTCGTAGCTGGCGCGGATGACGCGGTCGAGACCCGACGCGGTCAACCCGAGGTCGGCGAGGAACGCGGCGGCATCCGCGGCGTCGAGCTGCGCGATCTCGAGCTCGATCTTCGCGCAGACAGCGACAGCGGCGGTCGAGGCGCGCTCGAGAAAAGGGGTCAGGCCGGCGGCCTCCGCCGCGTGGTCGATGCGCGTCGCGTCGTCGCCGTGTCCGCTGGTCAGCTGCGATTCGTCAAGGTTGATGACGAGGAGGAGCGGCTTGGCCGAGAGAAACTGGAAGCCGCGAAGTCGTTTGAGGTCCTCGCCTTTCAGATCGAGCGCGCGGAGCGGCTTGCCGTCCTCGAGCGCCGCCTTGCACGTGACGATGACGTCACGTTCGCGCTCGAGATCGGCGGATCGCGACTTCTTCAGATCCTTCTCGAGGCGTTCGAGCCTGCGCTCCGCGACGCCGAGATCCGCGAGAATGAGCTCGTCCTCCATCGCCTGGGCGTCCCGGGCGGGATCGATCGATCCCGACGGGTGAGGCACCGAGGGATCGGCGAACGCCCGGAGCACGTGGACAAGTGCGTCCGCGTTCTTGTAGGCCACGACGTCCACGAGCGCCTTCGCGGCGGCCGCGCCGGCGGCGACGAGGTCGGTGAACTCCACTGTCGCCGGGACGCGTTTCCTCGGGTTGTACATCGCGGTCAGCGTGTCCAGCCGCGCGTCCGGGACCTTCGAGATGCCGACTGCTGTCTCGCCCTTGCCGTGCGCCGTCCGGGCGGTGCCGAGCGCGCTCGTCATCAATTGAAAGAGCGTGGATTTTCCGCTGGATCCCAACCCAATGAGGGCAGCCCTGAGCATGCGTCGAAGGTCCGGATGGTAGCACGCGACTTGTAAGGCGTTTGACCTCAGACAACCAGCAATTGCGGTTGTCAGCCGTCAGACCCCTATCGACTTAGCGGCGAGGCGAGGAAAGGGCGAAAATACGGCGTAACTTACTGATTTACATGATTTTGCGGTTGACATCACCAGAGCCCTCTCCTACCATCCGTGTGGACTTTTGTGGACTTCAGTGGAGTAGTGTTGCGTGTTTAGAGGCAACGCGCCCGCACGCATCGACGACAAGGGTCGGCTCAAGGTGCCGAACGCATTCCGTTCGCTCCTCGAATCGAAGTACGGCCGCGACCTCTTTCTCACGAGTCTCACTGGCGAATACGTGCGGATCTACCCGATGCCTGTCTGGCTCGAGACAGAAGAGAAGTTGGGCAAGGTGCCGTCGTCGCATCCCGCTCGGCTCCGCTACCTCGATCGTATCAGCTACTTCGGGCAGGTCGGCGAGCTCGACGCGCAGGGGCGCGTCATCATTCCCCTCCGGCTTCGCGACTCCGCCACGATGGTCGGCGACGTCGACGTCCTCGGACTCTACAACTGCCTTGACGTCTGGAACCACGACCGCTTTCTGACCAAACTGCAGCGCGAGCCGTACTCCGACGACGACGCCCGCGCGCTCTCGGAGTTTGGCATCTGATGACGCACCTGCCCGTCATGACCGCCGAGATCCTGCAGCATCTCCGCCCCGAGCAGGGCGGCCTCTTCGTCGACTGCACCGTCGGCCTGGGGGGTCACGCCCGCGCGCTGCTCGAGGCGGGCGCCACGCGTCTCGTCGGCATGGACCGCGACCGTGACGCTCTCGCCAGAGCGCAGGCCGCGCTCGCACCGTGGGCCGCGCGCGTCGAGCTCGTGCACAGCGACTATCGTGAGATCGACGAGGTCCTGGACGCGCGCCGGATCCCGACGGTCGATGGCGCGCTGGCCGATCTCGGCGTGTCGTCGCTGCAGTTCGAGGCGCCTGGCCGCGGATTCAGCTTCCAGCGAGACGAGCCGCTGGACATGCGCATGGACCAGTCCGGCGGCGCGCGCGCTGCCGATCTCCTGGCGCGCGCCTCGGAACAGGAGCTCGCGGACGCCATCTTCCGCTACGGGGAAGAACGGTTCTCACGACGGATCGCGCGCGCTCTGGTCGAGGCGCGCCGCGAGGC
>DASZFS010000410.1:0-12165 GCA_035939575.1 Vicinamibacterales bacterium
CGCATCGAGGCCTTCAGCGACGGCGTGATCGCGATTCTCATCACGATCATGGTGCTCGAGCTCAGAGTCCCGCACGGCGTGGACGGCGCGGCGTTGCGCCCGCTGCTGCCGACCCTGCTGGCGTACGTCCTCAGCTTCGTCCAACCTCGGCATCTGCACCTGCTGTTCTGGCTGTCGCTCGTGCCGTTCACGACCGCCTGGATGGGAGAGAATTACAACTCCCGGCTGCCGACGGCGGTCTACGGCGTCGTGCTGTTGATGGCCTCGATCGCATACTTCATCACCGTCAGGTCAATCATCCGCCTGGAGGGTCCGGAGTCGAAGCTCGCAGTGGCCGTCGGCACCGATCGCAAGGGCCGGATCTCGACGGCGATGTACGTCGCGGCGGTGGCGCTGGCATTCGTGCTTCCGTTGATCGCCGATCTCGTCTACGTCAGCGTCGCGCTGATGTGGCTCGTTCCCGATCGCCGCATCGAGCGCAGATCCTAGTTGACGGAACGGGGCTGAAGACTCATGGCCGCGTGCAGTTGCCTCGCCCCTAGAATCAAGATTCTCAAGGGTTGTATTTAGGGTCGTTAGAAAACGAGGGCGTAGGCAACTGCACGCGACCATGAGTCTTCAGCCCGACTTAGAGTCTTCGGGCCGCCTCAGAAGCGTCAGCTGGCCGCAGCACGATGCGCGTCGACCCACCAGCTAAGGGCGATCAGCAGTGCGCCGCCAATGATGCCGACAGCCCAGATGGCTGTCACTGATGGTGGCGGCGGACCCACGATGTTGCCCGCATAGATGACGACGAGGAACGCAGCCAGCCCGATGAAGCCCCAGCGACCGACCCGGTCGCGCGCCCGAGTGGCGCGCGCGTAGATCAACAGCGACACGGTGTACATGCCCACTTCGACGGCAACGGTCGCCGGCACGGAATTCCACAGGCCGAGTCCAACCTTGGGCCCGCCAGGGTAAAACGGCATGTCGGGCCGATGCGTCAGAAAGTCCAGTACCCAGTGACTCACGACGAGCGCGGCGAGCAGAAGCATGACGTTGACGCCGGTCCGCCGCATTGTCATGAACACGTAACCGAACGCCAGCCCCCAGGCGGTCAGCGTGACGAGCGAGTGTGAGTACGGATAGCTGACAAAGTCGAGCGGCGTGAATGCCGTGTTCCCGGGATCGATGCGCACCTGCTCGACCCCGGCCGCGACGAGGAATGGCCACAGCAGATCCGCGAGCTGAGCTGCGCCGAAGAGGACCGCGAGCGAGACGCGCGGCGCCGCCCGTTTGGCGGCAAACCCCACTGCGAAGTGGCCGATGAACATGGATGGGTTCGGAAGAATGCTAGACTCTCAAATCTTCGGAGGAATCGCAATGCCCCGCTTTCATACGCGTTTGTCGTTCTGGGTGTCCACGGTTGTCCTGATTCTCTCGAGCGTCTGGGGACTGGGCGTGCGCGCCGAGCGCGCCGGCCAGGCCACGACGGCTCCGGATCCCGCGTCGGAGTCCGCGTTCTTCGATTCGTTCAAGTGGCGCAACGTCGGCCCGGACCGGGGCGGCCGCTCGATTGCGGTGACCGGCGTCAAGGGCCGTCCCAAAGAGGCGTACTTCGGCGCCACCGGCGGCGGCCTCTGGAAGACAACCGACGCTGGAGTCACCTGGGCCGTCGTCACAGACGGACAGCTCAAAAGCTCTTCAGTGGGGGCGGTCGCGGTGTCGGAGACGAGCCCGGACATCGTTTACATCGGGATGGGCGAGTCCTGTATCCGAGGCAACATCATGCCCGGCGACGGCGTCTACAAGTCCGTTGACGCCGGCAAGACGTGGTCCCACGTCGGATTCGCGAACTCGGACGCCATCTCGAAGATTCGCATTCACCCGACGAATCCCGATATCGTGTTCGTCGCGGACTTCGGCCGCTACGGCGAGCCGAGCGACGAGCGGGGCATTTTCAAGACCATCGACGGCGGCAAAACGTGGAAAAAGGTCCTGTTTCGCGACAACAAGACCGGTGGCGTCGACGTGGCGATCGATCGCAAGAACCCGAACGTCATGTTCGCCGCGCTGTGGGAGGCGTACCGCGTCGAGTACCAGATGTCGAGCGGCGGCCCCGGCAGCGGCTTCTACAAGTCGACCGACGGCGGCGAGACCTGGCGCGAGATCACGCGCGCAACGGGGTTGCCGCAGGGGCTCGTCGGCAAGATCAGCGTGGCCATCTCAGGCGCCGATTCCACGCGCATCTACGCGCTGATCGAGAACGATAAGGGCGGCCTCTACGTGTCCGACGATGCGGGCGCGTCGTGGAAACTGGTCAACGAGGGCCGCAACGTGCGCCAGCGCGCGTTCTACTACACCCACGTGTTCGCTGATCCGAACAACAAAGACATCGTCTACATGCTGAACACGAGCGCGTTCCGGTCGATCGACGGCGGCAAGACCGTCGCGAGCATCGGCAACGGCACGCACGGCGACCATCACGACATCTGGATCGATCCGGACGACTCGCAGCACATCGTGCTGGGCAACGACGGCGGCGGCACGATCACCTACGACGTGGCGTCGAACCCGCGCCATTGGTCCAATCAGGACTTCCCGACGGCCCAGTTCTATCACGTCATCACGACCAAGCACGTCCCGTATCACGTGTGCGGCGCCCAGCAGGACAACTCGACGTTGTGCGTGGACAGCCGCACGAACCTCGGCCGCGGCGGCGGTGGCGGTGGACGCGGCAACATCGTTGCGCCCTATGAAGCTGGCGGCGGCGAGCCTGGCTACATCGCGACCGACCCGAAGGACCCCGACGTCTACTACGCCGGCGCCAACAACGGCTCCTTCCTGACGCGGCTGAACAGGCGGACCGGCGAGATCAAAGAGGTCGGCGCCTACCCGCGCTTCTTCTCCGGCGAGCCGTCGAGCGCGGTCGTCGAGCGGTGGCAATGGACCTATCCGATCATCTTCTCGCCCGTCGACTCCAGGATCCTCTACACCTCATCTCAGCACGTGTGGAAGACGACCAACGGCGGGGACACGTGGGAGCGGATCAGCGGCGATCTGACGCGGCACGATCCCAAGACGATGACCGAGTCGGGCGGTCCGATTACGCACGACATGAACAGCCCGGAGATCTACGGAACGGTATTCTCCCTGGCGCCGGGCAAGACGGACGTCAACATCATCTGGGCGGGATCGGACGATGGTCTCGTGCACGTCACGCGGGATGGCGGTAAGACCTGGACGAACGTCACGCCGCGTGAGATGCCGGAGTTCGGGCGGGTCAGCCAGATCGACGCCTCGTCGTTCGACGCGGGGACTGCCTACGTCTCGGTCAAGAAGCCGCTCCTTGAGGACTTCTCGCCGTACATCTTCCGCACGCATGACTTCGGCCGCACCTGGACGAAGATTGTGGGTGGCATCGCTTCCACTGACTACGCGAGCTCGGTGCGCGAGGACACGGTTCGCCGCGGGCTGCTCTACGCCGGGACGGAGCACGCGTTCTACGTGTCGCTCGACGATGGCGACCACTGGCAGAAACTGTCACAGGGCCTGCCCCTCACGCAGGTGTCGGACATCTGGGTCGAGGGCAACGACGTCGCGATCTCGACGATGGGCCGCAGCTTCTACGTGCTCGATGACGTGAATCCGCTGCGGCAGTACGGGGCGAGCGTCACCTCGGCGCCCACGGCGTATCTGTTCAAGCCGGGCGACGCCATTCGCACTGCCACGCCCGCGCGCGTCGCGTATTGGTTGAAGAAGCCGGCGCAGAACCTGAAGCTCGAGATTCTGGACGGCAAAGGACAGGTCGTGCGTTCGTTTGACGGCGCCGTTCCGGGCGCCGGGCGGGGTGCGCGGGGCGCCGACGGTCGTGGCGCGGCCGAAGCGGGAGCGGCACCGGGGCGCGGAGCCGAATCCGGGCAAGCGACAGGGCGCGGAGCCGAAGGCGAAGCGCCTTCAGACGACGAAGAGGGCGGTGGCCGCGGCCGTGGCGGCCCCCCGACCGCGTCGATGGCCGCCGGCATGCAGCGCTTCACCTGGGATCTGCAGGCGCAGCCGGTCGTGAACTTTCCAGGCCTGGTCCTGTGGGGCGCGACCCAGAATGGCCCGGTCGTCCTGCCCGGCACATACCAGGCACGGCTCACCGTCGACGGCGGCACGCCGCAGGTGCAGTCGTTCACCGTCAAGAAGCATCCCTATCACACCGCGACAGACGCCGACCTGCAGGCGCAGTTCGAGCTCGCCAGCCAGATCCGCGACAAGGTCAACGACGCCAACAACGCGATCATCCAGATTCGGCGGATCAAGCAGCAGCTTGCCGACCGCGTGACCAAGACCTCGAACGCTGACGCCAAGGCCATTGCCGAGGAGCTGATCAAGGAGCTCACGGCCGTCGAGGAAAACGTGTATCAGGTGCGCAACCAGAGCAACCAGGACCCGCTGAACTTCCCCATCAAGACGAACAACCGCCTCGCCTCGCTCCTCCGCGTCGTCGAGGCCGGCGACGGCCGGCCGACCAGCAGCACCGGGCCGATCTTCAACGACCTGAAGGGCGAGCTGCAGGCGGAGACCGACCGCCTGCAGCGGACTTTGTCAACGTACCTTCCGCGGTTCAATCAGCTCGCACAGCGGATCGGCATTGAGCCGATCCCCGAGAAATGAGGCCGCGCATGTCTCGAGGTCGCGTGCTGATGACCACGGCCGCGCTGGTCGCGGGGACGCTCGCGCCAATCGGAGCGGCCGACGTCCACCGTTTCGTCCCCGACCACTTCTACAACACGTACTCCGCGGCGCATCCGCCCGTGCTGCACGTACACCCGGGCGACCGTGTGTCCACGAAGACCGTCGACGCGGGCGGCGTGGATTGGAACCGCAAGTCCGTCGCGAGCGGTCCAAATCCGCAGACCGGTCCGTTCTTCGTCGAAGGCGCGGAGCCAGGCGACACGCTGGTCGTGACGTTCGAGAAGATCGAGACGAATCGCACCATGGCGTACTCAGGCAGCCTGCTCTCGCCCTATACCGTCGATCCCGCAGCAATTGGCGCGCGGGTGGACCGGGAGGCCAAGCGGCTCACGTGGACCATCGACAAGGCGAAGAACGTTGCGCGCCTCGATCAGACAGACGTCCAGCCCGGGGGCATCGAGCTGCCGCTCCGGCCTATGCTTGGATGCGTCGGCGTCGCGCCGGCGCGGAAGGAAGCGATCTCGACGAGCACGCCGGGCGCGTTCGGCGGCAACATGGACTACGCATGGCTGAATGCCGGCGCGAAGCTCATGCTGCCGGTGAACGAGCCAGGGGCTCTGCTCTTCATCGGCGATGGGCACGCGCGGCAGGGCGAGGGTGAAGTGGCGGGTACCGGCCTGGAGACGTCGATGGACGTCGAGTTCACGGTGGACGTCCTCAAGAAGAAGACGATCGGGTGGCCGCGCATCGAGACCGCCACCCACATCATGGTTCTGGGAAGCGCGCGGCCATTGCTCGAGGCGTTCCAGCACGCCACATCCGAGCTGCAGCGCTGGCTCACGTCGGATTACGGCTTCACGGAGCGAGGAGCACAGACGTTCATGGGCCAGGCCGCCGAGTACGACGTCGCAAACGTCGTCGATCCCGCCTTCACCGTCGTCGCCAAAATCCCCAAATCCCTCCTCCGCCGCTAGACGCTTCTCATAAACCTCAGAGGGGCTGAAGGCTCATGGCCGCGTGCAATTGCCGACGCCCTCGATTTCCTGACGACCTTTTGCAACCCTGGACAATCTTGATCTTGCGGCATCGGGCTGAAGACTCATGGTCGCGTGCAGTTGCCTACGCCCTCGAGTCCCGACGACCTTTTTGCAACCCCCGGACAATCTTGATCTTGGGGCGAGGCAACTGCACGCGACCATGAGTCTTCAGCCCAGCTCCGAGTCTGTGCTAGCATCCGGCCACTGTGCGGGAGGACTTCGTGGTGAAATGCACCCTGATCGGCGCGACCCTCATCGCGGGACTCCTGCTGTCCGAATGCGCGTCGGCGCAGGCGCCCGCCTCGGCCGCCCAGCCCGCCGAGGACACGAAACCGAACGACTACGGCAACACGAAGTCATGGTTGTGCAGGCCGGGAAGACCGGCCGGCGAGAAAAACGCCTGCGACGTCGATGAAACGACGACGGTGGTCGCCAGCAGCGGAGCGCTGAGCCGCGAAACCTGGAAGGCAAACCCCAACGCGCCGGTCGATTGCTTTTACGTCTACCCGACGGTCTCGACCGACCCGACAGACCACAGCGACATGAACCCCGACGCGGCCGAGCTGAACGTCGTCAAGCAGCAGATCGCGCGGTTCGGGTCGGCCTGCCGTGTCTACGCTCCGCTTTACCGGCAGGTCACGCTGGCCGGACTTCGCAAGGTCCTCGCGGGCGGCGGCGGCGGCGCAGCGCTCGACCGCGGTCTCGGGTACGAGGACGTGCGCGACGCGTGGCATTACTATCTGGAACACGACAACAAGGGGCGCGGGTTCGTGCTCGTCAGCCATTCGCAAGGCTCGTTCATCCTGATGGAGCTCGTTCGGCAGGAGATCGAAGGCAAGCCGGTACAGTCGCGAATGGTCTCGGCGCTGCTCCTCGGCGCGACGTTAACTGTGGCGAAGGGCAAGGACGTCGGCGGCACGTTCAAGACGATCCCGCTCTGCCACGCCGCGACGCAGACCGGGTGTGTGATCAACTACTCGTCATTCCGATCGACCGTTCCGCCGCCCCCCAACACGCTGTTCGGCAAAGTGGCGGATCCCGGTCTCGAGGCGGCCTGCGTCAACCCGGCCGCACTCGGCGGCGGCAGCGGCGGGCTGCATGCGTACCTCGACGCCACGGGCCGTACGATCACGAGCACGCCGCCGCTTAAGCCGTGGGTCGCCGCGGGTCCGTCGATCGACACGCCATGGGTGAGCGTGCCCGGACTCCTGACGGCGCGCTGCACCCGAAACGACAACGCGACGTTCCTCGAGATCACCGTCCATGGCGACCCGGCTGACCCGCGCGTGGACGACATCACGGGCGATATCGGGACGGCCGCGCAGCCGCTCGCCAATTGGGGCCTGCATCTCATCGACGTGAACCTGGCCATGGGCAATCTCGTCGAGATCGTCGGCCAGCAGGCGAAGGCCTACGGCGCGAAGAAGTAGCTCATCTCTCCGCTCATCGGCCCGCCGGCTCCATCAGCGACTGATACACGAGCGCGTTGAACCGCTCCGCGAGACCGCTCGTGTTCGGAAGCATCTGGACCATCATGACCATGACGAGGTGCGCCTTCGGATCGACGCGATACGTCGTGCCGTAGGCACCGCTCCAGCCAAAAGCGCCAACCGAGTCCATGCCGTTGGCGCCGTACCGGTCGGTCGTCTCGAACCCGAGGCCAAAGCCGAGGCCGTTCGCCGAATGGAGCGTTCCCACCTGATTGGTGGCCATCAGCTCCACCGCGCGCGGACCGAGAACGCGCACGCCATCGAGCGCACCGCCGTTGCGAATCATCTCGAGGAAGCGCGCGTAGTCCCGGGCAGTCGAGAGCAGGCCCGCGCCGCCGGCGAAGCTCCGCCGCGGCCCGTCCACGTAGTTGCCCTGCCCCTTCGGGCCGTCTGGCGCCCGCGCGATCGTGCCGTCGGCCGTGCTCGAGTACACCGCCGCGAGGCGATCACGCTGGGCGGGCGGAAGGAAGAACTGCGTGTCCGTCATGCCGAGGGGACCCGTGATGCGCGTGCGAATCAGCTCGTCCAACGGCATCCCGGACACGCGCTCCGCAATGCAGCCGAGCACGTCGGTGTTGTAGCCATAGACCCACGCGTCGCCGGGCTGCGATACGAACGGCAGCGTGGCCAGCCGCTCCATCGTCGTGCAGATCGGCTCGTTCTTGTCGGCGGTGTACCAACCCCATCCGGCGGCGGGACCGAGGCCTTTGGCCTCATAGGCCGACGCGACGGAAGCATTGGTCCCGTACGAGATACCGGCTGTGTGCGTCAACAGATCGCGGATGGTGATCGCGCGCCTGGCGGGCACGACCTTCATGTCGCCCGCGCCGCCAGAGCCATCCCCTGCGGCGGCGACGGTCGTCTTTGCGAATCCCGGCATGTAGCGGCCTGCCGGATCGCCCAGCGCGATCTTCCCCTCCTCGACCAGCGAGAGGATGGCGACGCTGGTCAGCGCCTTGGTCTGGGACGCGATGCGGAAGATCGTGTCGGTCGTCATCTTTCGTCCGGCTTCCTTGTCGCTCCATCCGACTGCGCGCTCATAGACCGGCTTGCCGTCACGCAAGACGAGCGCCACGACGCCGGCGATGCGGTTGGCGTCGACGAGCTGCTGGAGCCCCCGATCGATACGCGCCAGGCGATCGCTTGCGAAACCGATCTGTGACGTGGGCGGGGCGACCTGCAATGGCAAGCCGACGCCGAGCGTGACCACCAGGACGGCAATTTGTGTCGATGTTGTCATGATGCCCTCGCCTTGCAATCTCAACCCTGTCGCTTGAAGAGGCCCACGCAGGCAGCCTTCCCACGCACGTGTCCGGCCATGGCGGCGACGACCGCGGCGCGCGTCTGCGCGGGCCATGCGCCGACCGCCGGCACATCGATCGTGATGTCGAGCGCGAACAGCTCGAAGACGTAATGGTGAGCCGGCCCGGCTGCAGGCGCGCCGGGGCCACGGTAGTACGGTCCCGTCGCGCTGATCTGACGCGTGCCATCCGGCAGCTGCGCGACGGCGGGCGCGCCCTCGCGCAGGGTCATCGCTGTCGCGGGAATATTCCACAGCATCCACTGCAGGATGTCGTCGGTGCCATTCCCCGCCGCCGCATCGAGGTCGTGCGCGATCAGGACGAAGCTCGTCGCGCCCGGTGGCACGTGGCTCCACGCCAGCGGAGGGGAGATGTCCTCGCCGGCCTGCGTATATTTCGCGGGAATCGCGCCGCCGTCGGGCCACGCGCTCGACGTCAGCGTCATCACATCGACGGCGCCGCGGCCGCGGCCCCCGCCTGGCTGCGCGGGCGTTCCAGGAGCTGGCGGCGCGGCCCCGCGTTGTCCGCCCCGGGCCGTCACCGCGAGCGCCGAGCACGCCAGCGCCGCCATCAACACGAATCGCACGACGCGCATCGGTATCAATCCTCTACTTGAACGACGCCGGCTGCTTCTTCCGCCACTCGTCGTAGCGCATGCGAAGGGTCTTCACCGGGTTGAGATTCTCGCCGGCGTGAATGACGTTTGGACCATGGTCCGATCCAGGCTGCGAGACCGTGAGATACATGGCGTACTTTCCGTTATTGTGCGAGTCGCCGCTCGCGTCGTCTTTTTCGGCCATCAGAATGTATGCGACGTGCGTCGTCTTGCCGTCGCACGGGATTGCCGGCTTCGCCCCATCCTCGGGCCACGGTGGACACGTGCAGCGGCTGTCGCCGCCGGAGCCGTCGGCGGCTTCCATCGCCGCCATGACGCGATCGGTGATGGCGCCGCCGGCCTTGACGAACGCCTGGACGGCGTTGGGGACGACCTGGCCTGGCCGCAGGATGTTGCCCTGGATCGAGTAGAAGATCTCCGTGCCCGGCACCTGCCCCTGCAGGTGCTGTGAGACATAGCCGTTGGTCAGCCCGGAATGCCCCGCCCGGCGGCCCTGGAGGTCCAGGATCCCGAACTGGCGGGTCTGAAACGCGGGATCGCGGCTGAGCATTTCGATGATGACCTTCGGATCGGTGCCCTTCTGCAGCTCCCGATACACCAGCATCTGGTTCTGATGCGTGCTGTCGACGCTCGCCTGACACGCCGCGACGCCTCTGCCGGGCACGACGACCGCCTGGACGCCCATCAGGAACTGGTCGTCGCGATCGACGCACGTCGCCGACGCGATGACGACCCGGTTTGTGCTGCGGTCGACGGCAATGACCGACCAGGTAGCGAGCGCCGGCGATGAGAGCGACAGGCACGAAAGAATCAAGACAAGGACAAAGACGGCTCGACGCATGGGGCGGATCATACCGTCGTTTGCCGCCTCGCCGTCACCTCGATTTCGATGCGTATCCTCGGATCGATCAAGTCCGCCGCGATCATCGTCGCCGCCGGCCGCACGTCGCCGAAATACTTCCGGAGCGTCGGCCAGCACGGCGGGAAATCAGCGGCGTCAGGCAGGATGTAGCGGACGCGGACGATGTCCTTGACGCTCGCTCCTGCCTGCGCGAGCGCTGACTCGATGTTCCGGAGGCACTGCTCGGTCTGCTCCACGACGCCTTCGGCGAGCGTCATCGAGGCGTAGTCGAATCCAGTCGTCCCCGAGACGAAGACCCAGTCGCCGTCCACCAGCGCCCTGGAGAATCCGATCTCCGCCTCGAAGGTCGAGCCCGAGCTGATCAATCGTCTGGTCACGGCGTCTCCTTTCACGAGTCGCATCAAGTAGAGCGCGGCGCGCGGCCTTCGAGATATCGCCGAACGTGCGGCAGAAGAAGCAGCGCCCGGGCCTCATCTGCGGTTCTCCATCCGATCCACACCAGTTCCCTCCCATTCGCGTGGAAGTGCGGCGTCGAGCCTCGAAGCGCCCCCGGCGCCTCGAAGATCGTCAACGTATCGTGGTGGTGCTCGAATGCCTCGGTCCCTTCCCAGGCGGCGACGAGGCGCTCCGCCGGCACGGACAGGCCGACCTCTTCCATCAGCTCGCGCGACGCCGCCCGCTCCGGCGGCTCATTGCGCTTCACGAATCCGCCCGGCAGCGAGTAGTGCCTGCGGTAGCTGGTCTTCACCAGGAGCACGTGGCCGTCGCTCCACACGGCGACGGCGGCGCCGCGCGTGCGGGGGCGTCGCACGAACCACCATCCCCGCGCGCACCAATACGCGCATCTGTAGGCGAAGCGTACGAGGCCGTCGAGGATCACGAAGGCGCTTCGGCTACTTGCTCGCCGGCGGCGGGTGAATCGAGTCGACCCACGCAACCTCCTCCGGCGGCTCGGCGGGCGCAATGTCGAGGTTCACGACGACCGGGTCCTGTCCGCTGCGCACCAGCACACAGCTCAGCGGCTCATCCCGGCTTGCGTTGATCTCCTGGTGCGGCACATACGGGGGGACGTAGATGAAATCGCCAGGCCCGGCCTCAGCGACGTATTGGAGCCGCTCGCCCCACCGCATCCGCGCGCGGCCCGTTACGACGTAGATGACGCTCTCGAGGTCGCCGTGATGGTGGGCGCCGGTCTTCGCGTTGGCGTGGATCGTTACGGTGCCCGCCCAGAGCTTGCTCGCGCCAGCACGGGCGTGTGTAATCGCTGCGGCACGCGTCATGCCGGGCGTCTGCGGCGTGTTCGGGTCGAGGGCGGATCCCGCGACGATTCGCACGCCATGCTCTCGCCAGTAGTCCGAAGGAAGCTCGGTGTCTCTCGTCATTTTCCATCATTCTTCAACGGGGGCTCGGATCGCTCGAGGCGGACGGCTGGCGAATCGAGGACTTCGGCGGCGCGCTCGAAGTCTTCCGGCCGCACGAGCAGTCGCACGCCACCCAGGGCCGTCCCATAGAGCGGCTGAATGCCCAGCGTTTGTTCGTTGGGAATCATCGCGTCAATTCCGGCGGCATCCAGCACCGACTTCAGGAACTGTGCCTCGGGAAGCCACGCACAGCTCCGGACTTCCATCCATTGATTCTCCATGCCTTGTCCCTCTCCGGCCGAATCCTTGGGCGAGGCAACTGCACGCGACCACGAGTCTCCAGCCCATTTTGAGTCATCAGTGTCGCTGTACCTGAGGTATTTATGAGATGGGTTGTAGTGCTAGCATCGGCCTGCGAAACACTGGAGAGCGCGCACATGACGAAGAAAACACAACAGCGAGGGAAGCGCGGGAAATCGAAGAGCGGGAAGTCGACGGCCGGGAAGCGGAGCCAGGCGACGCGGAGTGCACCGAAACGGCCCGATCCGCTCCTCGCCACCGTGAAGGGCGCACAGCGGCGCGACATCGGCCACGTCCGTCTCGAGGTCGGACGCGCCGGCGCCGCTCGCGTGAAGCGCATGATCTACCCACCGGGGTTTCGCTGGTCGGTCGACATGAAGCCAATCGTCGGAACCAGCCTCTGCATGCACGCGCACGTCGGCTTCCTGGCGCATGGTGAAATCCACATCGAATACGCCGACGGCTGCGTGGTCGAGCACAGAGCTCCGCAGATCGTGGCGATCGAGCCGGGGCACGATGGCTGGGTGGTCGGCAAG
>DASZFS010000411.1:0-21579 GCA_035939575.1 Vicinamibacterales bacterium
TTCAATTTGTGGCTGAAGAGCCTCGGGCCGTCCGCGCCGGTGAAAACGTTGACCGAGCTCCGCCAGTGGAATCTCGCCCATGAGAAAGCCGGGGCCATCAAGTTCGGGCAATCGCGCCTCGATATCTCGGACGAGATGGACCTCGAGGCCGACCGCGCGCGCAACGAGGCTGACGTGAAGAAGGACAACGCGCTCAGTCGAACGGCCGGCATCGATGGTGTCCTCAAGGCGCACAATCTCGACGCCATCCTCACGCCGGGCGGCGCCGGCGCAGGTCTCGCGGCACGCGCCGGCTATCCGATCATCGTCGTGCCGTTCGCGATGGTCCCGAACGCTCCGACGCCGCCGTTTCCCGCCGGATTCAACGCCAGGCCCGCGCCGTTCGGCGTCGGCTTCACCGGCGCGTCGTGCAGTGAGCCCAAACTGATCACGCTCGCGTTCGCCTTCGAGCAGGCCACGAAACGACGGGTAGCTCCCTTCAAATAGACATTGAGGAATGAGGATTGAGGATTGATTGCGGATTGCGGATTGGTGACTACAACACCCGTATGAGATCCGATCGGGTGATGATGAACGTCTTCTCCGTCTTGAAGTCGCGAACGAGGACCGCCGGATTCTCGGGCGTAATCATTGTCGACAGCAGCTCGACCGGCGTCGAGACGTCCACGAAGGGGAACGCCGGCTGCATGATCGAGTCCACCGGTTGCGCCTTGACCTTCGGATTGCGCACCAGCTCCGCGTAGAGCTGCATCTCGTTCAGTGAACCCACGAGGCGGCGGTCCTGCGTGATCGAGATCTGCGAGAAGTCATGCTCGCTCATCAGCCTCAGCGCGTGCTCGACCGGTTCCTGCGCCTCGATCGCGCACAGCTCGCCCGACAGCCGCGCCGCAACCAGATCGCGCGCGGTCATGCCGGTCTTCTCGAGGAAGCCCTTCTCGCGCATCCAGTCGTCGTTGAACATCTTCCCCAGGTAGCGCGACCCATGGTCATGAAAGATGACAACGATGACGTCGTCGTCGCGAAAGGCGTCCTTCAGCTGGAGGAGGCCGGCCATCGCCGAGCCAGCGGAGTTGCCGGCGAAGATCCCTTCCTCGCGGGCGATGCGGCGCGTCATCAGCGCGGCGTCCTTGTCGGTCACTTTCTCGAAGTGGTCGATGACATCGAAGTCGACGTTCTTCGGCAGGAAGTCCTCGCCGATGCCTTCGGTGATGTACGGGTAGATCTCGTTCTTGTCGAAGACACCCGTCTCCTTGTACTTCTTGAACACCGAGCCGTAGGTGTCGATGCCCCAGACCTTGATGCGGGGGTTGCGCTCCTTCAGGAAGCGGCCGACGCCCGAAATCGTTCCGCCCGTGCCGACGCCCACCACGAGATGGGTCACGGCGCCGCCGGTCTGATCCCAGATCTCGGGCCCCGTCTGCTCGTAGTGCGCGCGCGAGTTGGACAGGTTGTCGTACTGGTTGGCCTTCCACGAGTTGGGCACCTCGCGCTCGAGGCGCGAGGACACCGAGTAGTACGAGCGCGGATCCTCCGGGTCGACGTTGGTCGGGCACACGATCACTTCGGCGCCGAAGGCCTTGAGCGCGTCCACCTTCTCCTTCGACTGCTTGTCGGTCGTCGTGAAGATGCACTTGTACCCCTTCACGACGGCGGTAATGGCGAGGCCCATGCCGGTGTTGCCCGACGTGCCTTCGATGATGGTGCCGCCGGGCTTGAGCAGCCCCGCACGCTCCGCGTCCTCGATCATCTTGACGGCCATCCGGTCCTTGATCGAGTTGCCGGGGTTGAACGTCTCGACCTTCGCGAGGACCGTGCCCTTGACGAGGCCCCGGGTGATGCGGTTGATGCGGACCATCGGCGTATCGCCGATAGCCTCGAGGATGTTCGCGCGGATGTTCGTCACCAACAAAGTTTATACTGACGTTCAGGTCGCGATCGACGCCGCATGCCCACACTCATCCCCGCGCCAGCCGTCGTGCAGGCGGCGGGCACCAAACCCAAGCACATCGAGGAATTCGCCGGACGCGTGAACTCCGGCCACACCGGCGTCAGCGTAGCTCGGATGCAGTCGCCCTCGGGCTGGGTGGAGCCCGGCCAGCGGCCGGAGTTCGAGGAGATCACCGTCGTGCTGCGCGGCATGCTGCGCGTCGAGCACGCCGGCGGCGCGCTCGAGGTGCGCGCCGGCCAGGCGGTCGTGACGCTGCCGGGCGAGTGGATCCGCTACAGCACGCCCGGCCCGGAAGGCGCTGAGTACATCGCCGTCTGCCTGCCGGCGTTCTCGCCGGAGACGGTGCATCGAGACGAGTAGGCGTGCCGACGGACCATTTCGACGGCAACCGGTTCTTCAACCCCAGTCGCGCCAACGGCCAGCCGGTGAGCGCGGTGCCCCGGATGCTGGCTCAAAGGCGGACGCCGTGGCCCGACCGCGTGCCGGTTGACGTTCGCCCTCCACCCCAGCTCGACGGCGCGGCGGCGGCGATCACGTTCATCGGCCACTCGACATTCCTGATTCAGACACGGCTCGGCAACATCCTGACCGATCCCATCTACTCCGAGCGCGCGAGCCCGGTCGCGTTTGCCGGCCCCCGCCGCGTGCGGGCGCCCGCCATCGCGTTCAACGATCTCCCCCAGGTCTCGATCGTGCTCATGAGCCACAACCATTACGATCACTGCGACGCGCGGACGCTTCGCGCGATCGAAGACCGGTGGCGGCCGCTCGTCGTCACGCCCCTCGGCAACGGTCGGCTACTGAAATCCTTCGGCATGCGCCGCGTCGAGGAGCTCGACTGGTGGGAAAACGCGACGCAGTCGCCGGTGCGGGTCACCGCGACGCCGGCGCAGCATTTCTCGGCGCGCACGCCGTTCGACCGGAACCGCGCGCTCTGGGGCGGATTCGCCATCGAGGTTGACGGCCAGCGCATCGTGTTTGCGGGCGACAGCGGCTACGCGCCGCACTTCCGGGAGATCCGCAGCCGCGTCGGTTCACCCGCGCTGGCGCTGCTGCCGATCGGCGCGTACGAGCCGCGCTGGTTCATGCGTGACATCCACATGAATCCGGACGAGGCAGTACAGGCGCATGTCGATCTGGGCGCCGAACGCAGCGTCGGGATGCACTTCGGGACGTTCCAGCTGACGCTCGAAGGGATCGCCGACCCGCTGACAGCTCTCGACGAGGCGCGCCGCGCGCGCGGTCTCGAATCGCGCGTGTTCCACGCGCCAGAATTTGGCGAGTCGTTCAGGCTCGACTGAGACGCTTTTCGAATCGGTACCGATGGTTGTCAACGCTGAGTCGGAGTTCACGTTCGCGCTGAGCATTGACCGGTCGTCAGCGTCGCGGGACAAGACTCATTTTCGTGGAGCGCTGATCGCCTTCTTCAACTCGTCGGCAGTCACCTTGGCCACCGGCCGGGCCAGTCCAGTCTGCCGGAATCCCGCCAGGCGTTCTGGCGTCACGTCGTCGCGGCCAGATGAAGGATCGAGGCGGTAGAAGTTGATCTCGACCGCCCGGGTCAAGAGATTCTGTCGCGAAACGTGTGGAATGAAAATTACCGCGCTTGCTGTACTCGTCCTCTGAGTGTCATGTGGCGCCCCTCGTGCACCGTACGCGCGATCTTCGAACGGATCGCCGGGCAGGACTCCTATCGCAATCGTCTGCCCACCGTCAATGACTTCGTAAACATAATCGCCAACGCGGTGTCGGCGGTTCACATCGCGCCTCGTAATGTCTGATACCGTCAAAACCCTGGCTCCGGCGGTCTGCGGATTGATCTCCACAAGGACGCGGACAGTCTGATTGTTTTGGGGCGAGGGCGGAGTTGGCTGGACCACGAACCGTGCCTTGATGGTCCGGACGTCGGTTGGCGCCTGAGGCTCTGATCCGTTCAGGAAAGCCGACAGTTGGTGATCCACCGAGTACGCGCAGACGGGACAGAATGCGAAGGTCGTGTCTTTCATCCTGCAGGTCGAGTAGGGCCGAAAAATGTTCAGCTGGTAAAACTTGCAGCTTTGAATTTTGCCCGCCCCTGCCACTGGCAGCGTCAGCCAGGATGGACTCGCTTCTGTGGAGCAGTTCGGCCCGGTCACCGGCGGTGGCGTGGGATACGAACCAGTATACGGCGGGTTCGTGAACGCGTATTCGTCCCAGAGGCCCGCAATGAGGTGTCCGAACTCATGCTCGAGAATCCCACCTGGCTCTTCGGTGCGCGCCCAGGCAGTCACATACGTCCAGTCGCCGTCATGCGGTGTGCATCCAAATGCCTGCGATTCGTTATTACCGACGACCAGTGTGCGATCGGGACCCACCGACTGAACCGCATTGTCAATCATCGTCGCCGTATTGGGGGTTGACGAATCAGGTATCCAGTTGATGTAGCAGTGAGTGACGTCGTAATTCTGAGTAATCCCGAACTGCGACTGGCCAGATTGCGGCGACGGCTGGAAGACTTTGACGATGGTAAACGCAGCTTCGTGGGCTTGATAAAACGGGTCGAGCAGCATTCCGTTCACGATCAGGCCGTTGACCGCGTTGTCAAACTTTTGCCGATCGCTCGATGTGTTGGCATACCCGTCGGACACAACGGCGATTACGTAACTACCGCCCGGGCCAGACGTCGGAAAAATGGGGGTGATCGTCTGCGCGAAGGCATCAGCCTGTACGCCAGCCACAGCGAGTAGCGCACCAGCCAGCCAGTGGATGAGCCGTTTCGCAAGAGTCATGGGTCCTCGCAGCCTCTACGGCCAGTCCCCGGGACAGTATGCGCCCGGCGAACCACCGTTTCCCGGCGGGGGTGTTGACGGTGCGGTCTGTTGTGGATAAGGGCCAAGGAAAAAAGGAATGAGCCGCTCACTCATCGGCGGTACTGGAAGCAGGAGCTCATAGAACGCGCAAAAGTCCTTGAGTGGGTCACCGACCCCGATCTGAGGCGCATTGGGATCGTGCGTACCGATAAGCGTCAAGGCGACGGTTCGCCGTTTATCCAGGGGCTCGACGACGATTCGACTGGGGGTCGCTGATGACCTCGCGCCAACCAGGTTGATCACGACTTGATTGCTGGACAAGTGGACAGAGTAGTGAGTCTTGTCGGTGATCGCCTGCTCGAAGGATGTGCTGTCTGAAGTGCGCTTGAACTTCCAGGTGCTCACAACCGCGCCCGGGGCGCTGGGTGGTTCAGCCGTTAGTGTTCCCTGCGTGAGGACGATTCGTCCATCGGTCTTGCTCCGCCAATTGGGGTTGAGCGGATTGCTGGAGTAGCTGGGCCTTGTGTCCGGCACCCACTTCAAGTCGTGCCAGTCGCTTGTCGTCGGGTTGTCCGGACGCGGCGTGTCGGGCCGACCCGGACCGACCAGGGTCACGCCGTTGTTCCCTGTACCTTCGAATGTAATCACGGCACCTCCGGGGTCGAAGGTTGCGCCCGCACCAGATGGTTCAACGATCCGCCCGTCGTCGACCCGGAGTTTCGCGCCAAGTTGCGGCACAGTGCACTCGCCCGTCGTCGACTTGAGCATCGCGATTTCGACCGTTTTGCTGTCCGGTGAGCTCACATACGCAAACCCTCCCTGAGATGTCAGCTCCAACGTTGTGCCGCACGAGCTACTGCACGCCACGATGCTCGTGGCACCCGCGGCCAGTGCCGTAAAGAGCCCTCGCCGCCAATTCCGCGTCATGTGAGCCTCCATTCGTCTGCCACGCCGACTGTCAACGCAAAGCCGTTCCGAGTGCGAGAAAGGCACCCCAGCTGCGAGGCGCGGTCAGTTGCGCGTCGCGGCTTCGCAACAGCGCCAGCTGAGCCCCACGCAAAGCTAAGACCTCGTCCTGTGACTCCGCCAGGAGTCGATGGAATTCGCGAAAGATCCGCGCGGTCGCCTGATCGTCGACGTCCCACTGGCTTGCGATCACCAGCTGAACGCCGGCGGCGAGGAACGGCCTGGCGACACTCATGACGCCTTCGCCGCGCGAAACCGCGCCCGCTGCCGTACTGCACGCCGCAAGGACGACCAGCCGCGTTCGAGAGAATCGGATTCTCGAAATCTCGTAAGCAAAGAGCGACGCAGAATGTCCCGTGTCGCCGTCAGGAGAAAACGACAGCCAGGACAGAAGGGGATACTCCGCGTTCGCCACCGCGTGACCGCCGAAATGAACCAGGTCGTACCCGGCTGCCGACTCCACAAATCGCTGTTTGGTCGCCGCATACCCCGTCAACACCTCATGTCGCGGATAAAATGCCGCCGAAGTAGTGGCCTCGGCCTCGGCGCCAGGAAGCGGCGGAAGCGCAAGCGAGGGGTCGTGGCTGGAAATCGGGTTGCCGATGAGCAGCGCGGAGTCGATCCGGTGGCTGCCGAGCTCTCGCAGCCGTGGAAGCGCTCTGGCGAAGAAGGTGGCGCTTGGAGACCACATTAGGGTGCGCTCTTCGATCAGGTAACGAGCGGTGGCCGGATTACGAAGCGTTGCGAATGGCAGGCGCTGCAACTCGCCGTCGGCGACGATGACAAGCGTTGCGTTCAACGGAAGCCTGCGAACGACCGGCCGAATCAGTTCGTCGTAGAGCGTCGCGGCGACGCTCGTGTCGGCCGCGCCGCCATCGATGACTTCCGTTCGGTATCGGGAGATCTGGCGCGAAAGGTCCTCACGGCGAACTACTTGTTCCGTCAGCTGGTGCTCAGCCTTCGTGATCGTCCATATCAGGAGCCGATGAGGCAAGGTCACATAGTAGAGAAGGGCAACCGACTCGGGAAGATTGTCCTGGATTTCGCCCAACCGGAGCGGCCGCAGATCATGCAACAACGATCGGGCGCGCGAACGTTCCGCGTATTCGAACGCCGTGGTCATGTCGTGTCGAACGGTGACCTGGAACTCGATCATCTCCGGGAACAGGCTCCACGACTCGTCGAAGTACGAGATCTTCAGGGCGTCATCTCCGAGTCGTGATTGCTGCTCCTCAAGCAGTGCGATACCCTGAGCGAACGATGTTTCGGCCGCGTCCAACGCTCCGCTCGCCGCCTGCGCTCTGGCAAGAGCAAGGTGAAGCCGCGGGACGAACGTCGGTTCTGCCTTCGAATAAAACGTCACGGCGTTTTGAAGACCGGCGATGAGTGACTCTTGATCGGTCTGCCCCAACTCGGCAGCCAACTCCGCGATTTCGGCTTCGTGATAACGCTTCAGCGGACCATCGGGGAGCGGACTAAGGCGGCGGCGCGCCTCTTCCAGATCGCGGCGCGCTCCGTCGTGGTCGTGTCGTCGCGCGAGAATCGTGGCTCGCTCGGTCAGCGCCTCGACCGCCACCCCACCGCCACGCGCCGTCGCTTCGCGGAGGGCGGCATTCTGGAACACAAGCGCTGGCTCGAACAGATCTTGACTCGAGGCGAACAATGACGCGTTGAACAGGACCAGATAGCGACGCAATGGTGTCCGAATCTGCGGAAGGCCGTCCAACGTCTTGCCTATGTACTCCCAGCTCTCGTGGTGTTCACCGAGCGATCGAAGCGCGTCAGCGATCAGGCTGTACACCGCAGCCGCGCGCTCACGTTCGGCTGTCTGCTCAAAACAGGACGCGGCCGTCCGAAACGCCTCCAAGGCTTCTACGAGCCGCCACTGCTTCGACAGCGTCAGCCCTCGCTGCTGAAGGACCCTTCCCAAAAGCGTCGGGTATTCGTGGCGCCGGGCGAACGCCTCGATGGCGTCCAACTGCTGGTCCGAGCCGCCCAGGTCGCGCTGTTGAAACAGGATCGTCGCGCTCTGGAGCGCGGCAAGAGCCCAGTGCGGACTGCGACTGACGCGAAATGTGCGCACAGCGGTATCGACGGCGGTCATCGCGCCGGTGTAGTCGTCCGCTCGAAACTCCTGAACCGCGCGCGCGTACGACAGATGAGCGTCGGCCAATGTGCGGCGGGCGGACTGCGGTCCACCGCGCGCGGCCCGAATGACACGGACCGAGTCCATTGCCATCGAGTCCTGTGTTGCTTCATGAATGGCCTGGGCGAGAATCTCTGCCTGACGCAAGGCTGCGGCGGCGCGGTCCGAGATGCCGGCCGACTCGGCACGCGCCCACTCGAGGATCAAGTCCTGGTCGAAGAACTCGAAGGCGGCCTCCGGGAACAACGTGACGGTCTCCTCGATCGCGGGGCGATCGGCGTCAGCCAGGTGCTGGCGCAGCGCACTTCGTCGCGCCTCCCACGCGGGGCTCGCGCTCACAGCCGACCGCGTGTTCACGACGTGGCGCCTGGCCACGGAAATCCATCGAGGGTTCTTTTCAGTCCGCAGATATTCAGTCCACGCGCTCAGCGGCCCGGCGTAAGGCGAGAGCGCTTCGATGGCCAGCGCGCGATTGAACCGCGCCTCGTCAGACGGACGCAGACTGAGCGAGTGCGATGCGGCCTCCAACCCGCGGGCGAAGTACTCGATTCTCTGAGTCGGTGTGCGTTGGGCCTTGACCAGATAGGCGGCGCTCAGGTCGCTCCAAGCCGGCGCGGCGTCGGTCAGCGCCGCTTCTTCCAGCGTGGCGATGGACCGATCGACATCGCCCGCGAGCAAGCGAACGACACCAAGCGCTTCCAAGACCGCGTGTTGAGTGTCGGCGTGGGCCCTCTTTTCAATCTGGGCCATGGCGATCCGCGCATCAGGACCAAGATCGGGCTTTGCCGAACCCGCGGATCGATGACTCGATGTCTGATCGGCAGGAAGGAACCCTCCGGTGAGTCTTGGCTCGAAGTCCATCCTCGATCCGACCGCTGCTGCCAAATCGCTCAGGGGATTTCGGTTCCGGACCCACTGAAGATAGGAGCCGCTGAGAGCCAGTGAACCGGCTAGGATGACCGACAACGTGAGGGCACTGCGACGCGTGCCTCTCACGATGCCCCAGCCCATCCTGATCGACCATCGATCGTCGGGTAGTCGCGCCACGCATCCCACGCTTCGCGGACGAGCGAGAGCGGTTCGCGCACCGCGTGAGGTGATCGCTCGACGATGCCCGACATGGCGGGCGTATCCTGTTGTCCGCTTGCGGCGAGCTCGATGGTGCGCCGCCCTTCGTCAATCAGTCCCGATTGCGGACCGGCCGGCGTCTTCAAGCGACTCCGGGCCTCTTCGGCCCACCCGGAGCGGTCGTCGATCTTCAGGTAGTCCTGCCACGCCTGGCGCGCCTCGTCGGCCATCGACAATCGCTCGAGCGCATACGCGCGGTTGAACCACGCCTCGCCGAGGCGAGGATCGGCTTTCACGGCGCGATCGGCCATGGCCAGTCCCGTGACAAAATCCTGGGGCTGACCGTTCCGGACGGCGCGTGTGAGGTACGCGGCCGACAGATCGCTGAGAACCTGTGCGTCGGGTGCCGGTTGATCGGCGGCCTCTTCGAGGGCCGGAACCGCGCGGTTCACGTCCCCCATGACCAGGTACGCGAGACCGAGCGACCTGAGGCTCTGCGGCGTACGATGACGGGCAACGTCCTGCTCGATTCGGGCCGCCGCGATGCGCACGTCCGGCGAAGCGGTGGCCATCGAGGGCTCGCCCGCCCGCACTGGACCCCGTACCGGGCCGTAAGCGAATCCGCCCGTGAGCCGCGGCTCGATGCTGCGATCGGTGCCGACGGCGGCGACCAGTCCCTGCAGTTCTGACGCGCCGCCCGCGGGCCACAGCGTCAGCCAGCCCGTGCCGATCATCAGCGCGACGCTCGCAGCCGCCGCCAGAGCGCGGCCCGCGGTCCAGAGCACCCGCGGCGCGCTCCACCACGCTCGGCCGTCGCCCCCCTCCACCGCCTCGGCCGTTTTCCCGGCCGCCGGTTCGTTCACTCGAATCTGGGCCGCTTCTGTGAAGGCGAAGTAGCACGTCTCGCACGATGCAATGTGCTCCGCGATGCGCCCGCGCTCGCGTTCCGGGAGCCTCCGATCGAGGTACGCCGCGATCGTCTCGAGATCCGGGCACCGGTCGACGCGGTGATTCATCGCTTCGGCAGCCACGATGTCCTCGCTGGTTCCGCCGGACGCGTCGCCGGCCTGGTCTCGGTGAGCCCGTCAGGATGCTGATTCCGATCCCAACTCAGGACGCCCTCGGCAAAGAGAGCCCTCACGTCCGTTCGCGAAATCCCCTCCGCCGCCAGGCTGTCGCCGAGGCGCGCGAGCAGCCGCTCGATCGTCCGGTACAACCGCTTCTGATCGAGGTGCATCGCCCGCGCGATGTCGGCGACCGGCACGGCGCCCTCGAACCGCATCTTGAGAATGAGCCGCTCCTCCGGATCGAGCGCCTCCCGCGCGCGATCAAGCGCGCTCTGAACGCGCTTGACCAGGAAATCCTGCTCCGCGCGCACCACGTTGGCGTCCGACGCCGGCCCCGCGCCTTCAATCTGCTCGGCTTCGTCCTCCGGAACCAGCCGCCGTCCCGGCGCGCGCGAGACGAGCCGCTGGTAGAAGCCCTCGAGCTCCTCGTCCATGGCGATGCCGTGGTTGATGCGCAGCGTTTCCGACAGCTGCTCGAACGTCCACCCATCGCGCAACGCGAGCCGCTCGACCAGCATCGCGGCCGGCCCCAGCCGCTTCGCCTCCGCCGACGGGCGCCACTTCCCCCACTGCCGGTTCCTGAAATCCAGATACAGACGCTGGATGACGACGGTCACGTAGGTCGGGAGACTGCTCCGCCCTTCGAACCGCGCCAGAACATCGTAGTTTCGTTCGATGAAGTGGAGCCGGACGTCGGATCGGAAGTCGTCCGCTTCCGCGCGGCTTAGTCGGTGCCGCCGGCACACCTGTCCCGTCACATCGTCGATGACGGGAAGACTGGCGAGGAAGAGGGCTTCGCCTTGCACAAACGACCCTGCCGACGCCGACGCCTCGTGCCCGCTTGTCGTGATCCCTGGGGATGCGTGCCGCTTCGCGAAGGGTCCCCCGGGGAACGCCGTGTTCCC
This sequence comes from Vicinamibacterales bacterium, assembly GCA_035939575.1. Lineage (GTDB taxonomy): Bacteria > Acidobacteriota > Vicinamibacteria > Vicinamibacterales > CAVVIG01 > DATKHR01. The sequence goes on from DASZFS010000411.1 coordinate 10,890, forward strand.
CTGGGGCTGCAGCCGCTGTGATCCCGGATTATTCATGATCGTTGGTCCGCTGGCAACGCTCGACTCCTGGTTAGACGGCTCGACCATGGACTTTCGCAGCCCCCGTCAGGGAGAGATCGTCGAGCGCGAGCGCCAGATCCCGTGCCGAGGCGAAACGGTCGGTCGGATGTCTCGCCAGACACCGCGACACCAGACGGCGAAGATCGAGCGGCACCCGGCCCGACAGCGCCCCGGGCGCGCCGTCCAGGATGCGAGCCGCGAGCTCGTAGCCAGTCGCGCCGCGAAAGGGCCGGGATCCTGCCAGCATTTCGAACATCACGACGCCAATCGCCCAGATATCCGACCGTGGATCGGCCACCTGCCCGCGCAACAGCTCGGGTGACATGTACGCCACGGTCCCCGCCGCCCATCGCGATTCCCTGGACCGTGTCGTCTCGGCCGCGGCGGCGGCCGCGCCGTCGGCCTCGCGCCGGACGGCGAGACCGAAGTCCAGGACCTTGACGCGCCCGCCCGGGCCGATCATGACGTTCGAAGCCTTCAGGTCGCCGTGCACGACTCCGCGCTCATGCGCATGCGCCACGGCGTCGACGATGTCGATTGCGTAGTGGATGGCCCTCTCCAGGGGCAGACCGCGGTCGCAGGGAATCATGTTCGACAACGGCGTGCCTTCCACGTGCTCCAGCACGATGAACGCCCGGTCACCGAGATGCCCGACCTGGTGCACGCCACAGATGGCGGGATGATTGAGCGCCGCCGTCGCGCGCGCTTCCCGGAGCAGCAGCCGTGTGGAATCGTGGTCGGCGTACTCGCGATCGACGAGTTTGATGGCGACACGGCGACCGAGCTCGGAGTCGTGCGCGAGATAAACGACGCCCATGCCGCCGGCGCCGAGCAGCGCTTCGATGCGATACGGCCCGATGCTCTGGCCGATGCTGACGGCGAGCGATGGTGTCTGAGTCATATGCGCTGATGAAAAGGCTGATGAAGAGGACGGACTGGAGCGCGCCAGTTCCCCCAGGCGAGAAAGCTGAGAAAGCTGGGAAAGCTGCCGAGGCCGGCGTCTATCCGGTTGTGCTCGCCATGACGGCGCGGCAATCAAACAGAAAGAGGGTAAGAAGATGGTGACTCGTCAATCGCTTCTCACGGCGTGCGGTGCAATACTGGGTCTGGTTGTCGGCGTCGCGGCGCTCAGTGCATCGACGATGAACAGGACCGAGTACCTGACGTTCCGGGTGCCCGTGGCGCTTCCGCGCGTCACGCTGGCTCCAGGAACCTACGTGTTCGAGATCGCTAACCCCGACAGCGGCGCCGACATCGTCCGCGTGCGCAGCAAGGTGACCAACGAGCCGGTGTTCATGGGGTTCACGCACCGCATCGAGAGGCCGGCGTCCGCCGGGGCCACTCACGTGACGCTTGGTGAAGCAGGCCGCGGCGAGGCCTCGCCGGTCCTCGCGTGGTACCCGGTCGGCTCGGGCAGCGGCCTCGAGTTTGTCTATCGCCGATAAGCGATGTCAAGCGATGTCAGCGATCTCGACCAGGGATCGGCCAGCCGCGCCGGGCAGCCGCATCGAGCGGATGCCCGGCGCGCTTGTTCATCGCCCGCCCGCGACGTCGATGAAGCTGGCGGTCGTGTATGAGGCGTCGTCCGACAGGAGCCAGAGAATGGCCCGCGCCACTTCCATCGCGCTCCCCCCACGTCGCATCGGCAGCGTCGGACCCAGACGGTGCACGCGTCCCGGCTCCCCGCCGCTCGCGTGGATGTCCGTGTCAATGATCCCGGCTCTCACGCCGTTGACGCGAATACCCTCGGCCGCTACTTCCTTCGCCAGCCCGGTCGTGAGCGCGTCGAGCGCCGCCTTCGACGCGGCGTAGTCCACATACTCGCCCGGCGAGCCGAGGATAGCGGCGCGCGACGAGACGTTCACGATGCTGCCGCCCGGTCCGCCGCGAGCGGTCGACATCCGGCCGACGGCTTCACGAGCGCAGATGAACGCACCGACGACATTGGTGGCGAGCACGCGCGTGATCCGCGCCGCGTCAAGGGTCTCGACGCGGGCCTGCTCCTCGAGGATGCCGGCGTTGTTGACGAGCGCGGTCAGTCGTCCCAATTCCGCGTCCACCGCGCGAAACAGACCCTCGACCTCGGACTCGACGGAGACATCGGCCTGCACCGCCACCGCCCGGCCTCCGCTTGCCACGATGTCGGCGACGACACTCTCGGCGGCGCGCTGGTTGGATCGATAGTTGACGCAGACGGCGTAGCCACAGTCCGCAGCGAGGCGCGCCGTCGCCGCACCGATGCCACGCCCACCGCCGGTTACGAGGAGAATCATGCCATGGCTCGTCCCGCCGTAGCTCGCTGCGTCTGTTGAGCGAGCGGAGGCGAATTGCTGGCCGGTTATTGAGTGGGCGCCGGGCGTTTGCTCTCCGCGACGCTCACCTTCGCCCAGTCCCATCCTTCCAGCCCGGCGGCGTTGACCGCCTTCACTGAAACGATCTCCCCGGGAGCGACCTGCGGCAGCACCGCGTGCGGCTGCGTGACGGTCAGACGGTGCGCCATCGGCGACGACCGCGGACCGTACGCGACGATGTAGGAGGTGACCCCTTTTTCCGGGCTCGGCGCCCACGAGAGCGATGCGGCCGCGCCGGTGTAGCTGTCCACCTTCAGGTGAGTGAGCCGCGATGGGCTCGACGCCAGCAGCATGATCGTCGCGACGGTCGTCTTGCTGGTCTCGGCGATCAGCTGATGATTCTCGTTCTCGAGCAGATCAGTCGCCTGATGGTAATACGGGCTCCCGAGCACCGGATACGATCCGATCCCGCCGATGACGTCGCCGTACACATCGTAGAACGACATGGCGTCGGTGCCCTTCCAGTACTGCGCGTCGTACGTGATCAGCTTCGTGAACAGCATCGCGGCCGCGTGCTGAATGTCGCGGATGCCGGGATTCGAATAGCGGATGGTGTTGTCCATCCGCTCGTCATTCATCCAGCCGACCATGTCGTTGTTCAGCACACCGGCGATGTGCGTCTTGCTCGCGACGGCGCGGCGGACAAATTCGCGGCTGCCGAGGAGCCCGGCCTCTTCACCGGTCATCGACGCGAAGACGACCGTCGCCGGCAGCGGGTGCCCCGCCAGCACGCGCGCCGCTTCGAGCAGCGCCGCGGTGCCCGACGTGTCGTCGTCCGCGCCCGGCCCGGCTTCCACGGAGTCGTAGTGGCTGCTGACGACGTAGACCAGCTCCGGGTTCACCGTGCCGCGGAGCGTCGCCACGACGTTCGCCGTCTTGCCGCCGAGGGCGTTGGGCGGCTCGAACCACTGATATTCCGGCGTATACCCGAACGACGCGTATGTGCCGTAGAGGAATTCGGACGCGCGGCGATTGCCTGGCCGTGTGATGTTCTTCGAGTCGAAGTCGAAGAGAGCCTTCTCGTAGCCGAAGATGCGCTCGACCGACTCGCGGGCGAGCACCTGCCGCACCTGCGCGGCCAGCGGCTGAAAGGCGCGGATGCCGGCGGCCTTGAGCGCGGTCTCGCTCTTCAGGTTCTCGCGAAGACGCGCCAGCACGTTCGCCCTGGTGACCTTCCGCTTCAGGTCGACGAGATACACACCTCGAGCCGGCGACACGGTGTCGCCGTCGCGCTCCGCCCCGATTAGCAGCTGCATGCCGTCCGGACTCGGCGACCACTGGTATTCAGGCGCGATCGTCCGCACCGTGTTGTTGTGAAACAGCCGCGTGCGCGTCGGCAGCGTGTCCCCGCCGGCGTCGGAAATCGCGCCCGGCCCGAGATCGTAGAGATACGACCGGCGGTGACGGGGCTCACCCATCATCGCGATGAGACGGTTCGTCGTAAGAAAGCGCGGCAGAACATCGTGTTGGATCTCCCGCGTCACACGACGTTCCCCTGTCAAGGCCGAACCGGCAACGTCGGCCACGAAGATCTCCCAGTCGTCGCGGGGCATCATCTGCCACGCCACGCGAGCGCCGTCGGCGGACAATGCAGGCGCGTCGAGCCGCTGGGTGGTCCGCTTGACCGTCACCTGCAGGCCGGTCGTCGGACCCACCATGAGGTTGAATTCGGCGCCATCCCGCGCGACGTACGCGAGCGTCCGGCCGTCGGCGGAGAAGGTCGGCGCCGTGCCAGGGACGACCGACACGCGCTTGGACGCGAGATCGACAATCGCGAAGGTCGACGGTGGCCGCGGCGGTGCGGCACCGCCGGCTCTGCCCCCGCCGGCCCTGCCCCCGCCGGCGTCGGCCCCCGGCGCCGGCGGCCCGGGTCGGCGCAGCGGGCTCACGCCGGGAATGACATATACAAGCGTGGCGCCGCTCGGATCGACGAGCGGCGCGGATTTCAAGCCGCCAGCGTCCACTGCCAGTACCGGACCGTCGGAGCTCTCGGTAATCTGGTAGATGTCCGTGCGGGTATCGTTGCCCTCGCGGGCGCCCAGGAAGTACAGAGATCGGCCATCTCCGCTGTAGGTGAGCGATGCCTTGAGCATCGACGGCGTGGGCAGATCGAGCTCGAATCCGCTCGTGACATCGCGGACCACGATCGACGAATCCCGCGCGATCAGCCACCCCAGCATCTGGATGAGCGTGTTGCGGTCCCGCTGCGTCAGCGTCGCGGCGTCCAGTGCCTGCCCCGCCTTGCGTACGTCATCAGTGTCGTTTACGCGGAGGTATGCAACTTTCGCGCTGTCTGAGGTGAAGGTCGCGGAGACACCCGGGAGATCGGCAACGAGCGCGCGGCTATCGTCGTTCTTGAGAATCCGGGTGCGCCGCGAGGTCTCGAGGCCCGTCTCGTAGACGATATAGCGGCCGTCCGGGCTGAATCGCCCCGCCCGGCCGTCATCGGTGATCTCGTCCGTGCGATACAGCTCACCGGTCGTGAGCGCGATCCGCTCCAGGTACTCGTCGCGGCCAGGTGCGCTCAGCGCCTGGATGTAGCCGTTGAGGGCCGAAATGTAGTCGCCACGCTGCCACGCATCGTTGGCGGCGTCGAGTCCGGGAGCAGGGGCCCCCGGAGTGAATGACGCCGCCAGGAAGGCGCCAAGCGCCAGCCACGAGGGCACGAGGAGATACCGGATCAACGGCACATGAAGTTCCCTTCGTCGTCCGTGCTGCCGGTGCCCTTGTACGCGGCCGTCTGCGGGTACGGGCACAACGGGCGGCTTCGCGCCGCGGTTCCGTTCGCCATCTTGCGGGCGACGACCCGCTCGGGCGACTTCCCCTGCTCGACCCAGTCGGCAATGGCAGCGGGCCAGTCCACCGCATCGGGCCCGACGCCGCCGCCGCAGTGCAGCACGCCGGGCATCATGAACGTGCGGAGGTAGTCACGCGCGGCTGGATCGCGTGCGTACACCTGCTCGTGATACCGGATCGTGCCCAGCGGCGTGAGCGCGGCGTCGGCCCAGCCGTGCCAGAGGATCAGCTTGCGCCCCTTCGACCTGAACGCGTCGAGATTCGGATCGGTCGCGTTCATGAACGTCGCAGCGAGCTTCGCGTCAGCGCGGGCGTTGGCAATCTCGTAGTGGCTGTAATCCCACGACGCGTCGTTGAACACGAAGTACTTGAAGAACTGGGTGCCGAACGCGAACCGCAGACTCGGCGACTGCGTCGATTGCGCAGTCGGCTGCGGCGCACCGACGATCCAGGCGGGCCAGCCGCCCGCCTGCCCTTCGCCACCGAATGGCTGGCCAGGATAGACAACCGTCCCCTTCGCCGTCGTCTCCGCGTAGATTTTCTTGAGCGCGGCGCGCTGCGCGTCGGTCAGCCCCGTCAGCGTCGTCGGGTCAACCGCGCAGCGGCGCGGATCCTCCATCACGCCGTCCTTGACGCCGTCGAGCGCGTCGCACTTGTCGAGAATCTGCGTCTCGATTGACTTCAACATGTCGGGCGTGAACAACGGCGTGAGGTGACGTGGGTCGGGAAATGCCGCTTGGATGTCCTTGATGAACTGCGTCGTGACACCGACGAAGTCGAACGCGGGCGCGCCGGCCACGACGCCGTCGAAGTCGTCGGGATAACGTTGGGCTTCCATCAGCGCCTGGCGTCCGCCGTTCGAGCAGCCGGAAAAATACGAGCGTGCCTCGTTCGATCCGTAATAGCTGCGGACGATGGTCTTCGCGACCTCAGCGGTCCGATGGACTGCCAGATAGCCGAAATTGAGCTGGCGCTCCAGATTGTTCAACGCCCAGCTCGCGTCGGTCGTGCCTCCCTCGTGTCCCGTGTCGGTTCCCGCGGTCGCGTAACCGGCATTGACGGTTGGAAGAGCGGAATTCTGCACCGTTCCCACAAAACCGCCGCCACCGCCCATGAAGAACTTATGGTTCCACTGGTCGGGCAGGAGGAGCGAGAAACGGATTTCGCTTCCGATGACGCCCGCCACGCGGCAGTGCGCCACGCGGATGGCACCGGCGGCGCCGGCACCAGCTCCCGGCGCTGCCGGTGCCGCGGGGACGCTGACCGCTTCGGAGACCTTGACGTCGGGCAGTCTCAGCATCACGAGGTGCGAGCACTCCGCGTGCTCCGTACTTGCGGGCGCCTGCCGGGCATCGCTACCGTCCGCCGAGACGCGAACCCCGAGCCCCGCAACCGCGCACACAGACGCGCACACGACGGCGACGATTAGGCGACGCTGCATGGTGCCTCCTCAAGGGTCCAGAAGGGTTCGCAGGGTTCGCGGGGTTCTCAGAGTTCGGCGAATGTCGAGACCGCGCGAACCCAGAACCTGGCGAACCTCGCGAACCCAGCGAACCTCGAGAACCTAGCGAACCTCGCGAACCCCGATGATCTTTCCCATAATAGACGAGACCTCGTGCGCGTGGACCGGGCGCGGCTCCGGAAGGAGCCCCGCCAGCGCCACGGCGCGGCCAATTACATTTTCCGCCGTCCATCCCCGCTGGCGCAGTTCCCGGACGCCCGCGTCGCCGTCCGCTTTACTCAATTTTCGCGTCGGCGATTTCATGATCAGCGGATGGTGCAGAAATCTAGGCGGGTCAGGACGGCCGAGGAGCCGCGCGAGCTGCAGCTGGCGCCCGGTCGACTCCAGCAGATCGTCGCCGCGGACGACGAGTGTTACCGACTGTGCCGCATCATCGACCGTCACGGCGAACTGGTAGGTCCAGTTGCCCTCGCGATCGCGAACGAGCAGGTCGCCGCACTGGTCCAACGGACGTTGGGCCTGAGGACCATGCCGCAGGTCGACGAAGCGCTCAACCGTCGGATCGAGGCGAACGCGCAGTCCCCGCCCCGGCGCTTCGGCCAGGCCACGGTCGCGGCAAGTACCGGGATAGCAGGGCTCGGGGTCGCCCGCCCCGGCGGACGCCGTCGCAAAGTCGGCGCGCGAGCACGCACACGCGTAGACGCGCCTCTTGGCGCGGAGGCGGTCCAGGGCGGCCGCGTAGAGAGCGCCGCGGTCGCTCTGACGGACCGGCCCGCCCTCGGTGCCGTCGGCGATGAAGCCAAGCCATGCGAGATCCTCGCGCAGCGCGTCCTCGTAATCCTTGCGGCTTCGCTGCCGATCGTGGTCCTCGATGCGCAACAGCACACGACCGGCCTCCCGCGCAGCGGACCGCTCGGCCACCAGCTGCGTTACGCCCCAGACGCACGCGGCGTTTACCACGTGTCCCAGGTGGAGATAGCCCGTGGGAGCCGGCGCGAACCGCGATATGATGGCGCGCATTATGAGGCGAATTCCTTCATCGATTCTCGTCGTAATCGCGACGCTCGCGGTATGGAACGCCGGCCTCCTCGGTCAGGACAGATCGCACAACAAACCGGGCGAGTGGACGACGTACGGCGGCGACCTCGCGAGTTCCCGCTATTCTCCACTCGATCAGATCGACAAGGACAACTTCGGCAAGCTTGAAATGGCCTGGCGATTCAAGACCGACTCGCTCGGCCCGCGCCCCGAGTTCAACTTCCAGTCGACACCGCTGATGGTGGACGGCATCGTCTACTCGACGGGAGGATCGCGGCGAGCGGTCGTGGCCCTCGACGCCGCCACCGGCGAGATGATCTGGATGCACAGCGAGAACGAGGCCAAACGCGGCGAGGCGGCGCCGCGCCAGCTCTCGGGCCGCGGCCTCGCGTACTGGACCGATGGCCGCGAAGGGCGGATCGTGTATGTCACGCCCGGCTATCGGATGATCGCGCTCGACGCGAAAACGGGCGTGCCCGCCGCCGGCTTCGGCGTGAAGGGCGTGGTCGACTTGAAGCTGGAGGACGATCAGGTCATTGATCTGACGACCGGCGAGATGGGGCTGCACGCGACGCCCATCATTGCCAAGGACGTGATCGTCGTTGGTGCGGCGCACCTGGCGGGCGGCACTCCCAGGAGCAAAACGCACGAAAAGGGATTCGTCCGCGGCTACGACGCGCGGACGGGTAAGCGCCTGTGGATCTTCCACACCATTCCGTCGCCCGGTGAGTTCGGGAACGATACGTGGCTTCGCGATTCGTGGTCGTACACCGGCAATGCGGGCGTATGGGCGCAGATGACCGTTGACGAGGACCTGGGGATGGTCTTCCTCCCGGTCGAACTGCCGACGGGTGACTACTACGGCGGGAACCGGCCGGGCAACGGGCTCTTCGGCGAAAGCCTCGTCGCGCTCGATCTGAAAACCGGACAGCGCAAATGGCACTACCAGCTGGTGCATCACGGCATCTGGGACATGGACATCCCGTGTGCGCCCATCCTCGCGAATATCACGGTCGACGGCAGGCCCATCAAGGCCATTGCCCAGATTACCAAGCAGGGATGGGTCTACGTGTTCGACCGCACGAACGGCAAGCCGGTGTGGCCAATTGAGGAGCGTCCGGTGGAGAAGGGCACGGTGCCCGGTGAGTGGTACGCCCCGACGCAGCCGTTCGTCACCAAGCCGCCGGCCTTCGACCGGCAGGGCGTCGCGCCGGACGACCTGATTGACTTCACTCCCGAACTGCATGCCGAGGCATTGAAGCTCGCGGCCCGCTACAAGCTGGGACCGATCTTTACGCCCCCGGTCGTCAGCAACCTGGACGGCCCGCTCGCCACGCTCATTCTGCCCTCGGTGACGGGCGGAGCGAACTGGCAGGGTGGGGCGCTCGATCCGCAGACCAACATGCTCTATGTCTACTCGGTCACGTCGATCTCGTCCGTAGGGCTCGTGGCCGCCGATCCGGCTCGATCCGACTTCGGGTACGTCCAGGGGACCGCGCGCGCGGCGGGAGCGACCACGACGGCTGCGGGCAGCGGCAGGGGGGCGGCAGCGGCGGGCGGAGGCCGAGGCGCGGCTGCTGGGGGTGGAGGCGGCGGTGGTGGCGAAGGTGGCGTCGGGCTTTCGGTTCAAGGTCTCCCGCTGGTGAAGCCGCCGTACGGCCGAATCACGGCGATTGATCTGAACAAGGGCACCATCGCGTGGCAGATTGCCCACGGGGACACACCTGACAACATCAAGAACCACGCGGCATTGAAGGGCCTGACCATCCCCCGGACCGGACGGCCGGGCAGAATCGGCGTCCTCGTCACCAAGACGCTCACGATCGCCGGCGAGGGCGGGTTTGCCACCCAGGCGAACGGACAGCGCGGAGCGCTCCTGCGAGCGTATGACAAGGCCACTGGCCAGGATGCGGGCGCCGTCTACATGCCGGCGCCGCAGACCGGCTCCCCGATGACCTATCTGCTCAATGGGAAACAGTACGTCGTGGTGTCCATTAGCGGCGGCAACTATCCGGGCGAGTTGGTCGCATTCAAACTACCGTAGATTGTCAGAGCGGGCTGAAGACTCATGGTCCCGTGCAGTTGCCTGCGCCCTGGATCCCCGACGACACTGTACAAAGCTTGAGATTTTTGATTTTTGGGCGAGGCAACTGCACGCGGCCATGAGTCTTCGGCCCGCCTCAGAGTCTTCAGCCCGCCTCAGAGCCTTCAGCCCGTCTCTGAGGTGGGTTGTAGAATAACCGGCGCTCATCAAGCATTCTTACGGAGAGACAAAGACCCATGACCAGATGGAAGCTCGAGCTCTATGCGCTCGCAGCGGTCGCGTGCATCGCGCTCGTGCCGTCGGTTGCCCATGCACAGAGCGCCATTGGCGGGACCGTGAAAGATACGACGGGTGCCGTGCTGCCGGGCGTGACGGTGGAAGCCGCCAGTCCGGTGCTGATCGAGAGAACCAAGACCGTAGTCACGGACGCCGAGGGAAACTACAAGATCGTCGACCTGCGCCCCGGCACGTACGTCATCACGTTCAGTCTCGAGGGCTTCGGCACGTTCAAGCGTGAAGGACTCGAGCTGCCATCCAACTTCACGGCGACCGTGAACGCCGAGATGCGGGTCGGCGCGCTCGAGGAGGCGCTGACGGTCACAGGGGCGTCGCCGGTCGTTGACGTTCAGAGCAATGTGAAGTCGCAGGTGCTGTCACGCGACGTGCTCGACGCGGTGCCGAGCGCGAAGACGATTCAGAGCCTCGGCCAACTCGTGGTCGGTGTACAGCTGAGCTCGCCCGACGTCGGCGGATCGCGCGCCATGCAGCAGACCTATTTTGCGGTGCACGGCGTCGGAGCGGCCGGCTCGATGGTCAGGGTCGCAGACATACGGACAGCCAAGCGTGATTCTGCAAGGCCGCCTGATTCGAGTCGGCGTCGACGTGAGGTGGTAACGGCTGAACACTCTGAGGCGGGCTGAAGACTCATCTATGAAGGGG
>DASZFS010000412.1:0-2673 GCA_035939575.1 Vicinamibacterales bacterium
ATGCGGTTACGATGTTCTGTTCCATGGCTTAACCTCGCTGTGTCTTACTGTCGGGTCTGCGGGCTACCCTGCCGACTTCCCGCCATCGACGGAAAGCACGTGGCCGGTAATAAAGGCCGCCTTGTCGGAGGCAAGGAAAACGAGGGCGTTGGCGATCTCATCGGGCTTTCCCACTCGGACGTGATCGCGAGACCCAGATGAGCGAATACCGCCTCCCGCAGCCCTTTAGCCGCCGTGACGCGGGAACGGGACGCTTTGGGACAAAGGCATGCTTCGGATGATCCGGTGAGTCCGTTGCCATTGCGGACCCTCAAACGGTCGCGACGATCTTTCCGAACTGGCCGCTCTGCTCGAGATAGCGGTGCGCGTCCGCCATCTCGTCGAAGGTGAAGGTGCGGTCGATGACCGGCTTGAGCGCGCCCGTCTCCAGCCCCTTCACCACGAACTCGACTGCAGCCTTACGTCGGGTCTCGTCGCCGGTCGTCAGCCAGATGTTGTGCGCCTTGATGGTTTGCACCTTGGCGATCATCTCCAGCACCGGCAGCGGGGTGACGCCCGTGCTGAGCAGGCCGTAGATGTAAATGATGCCACCGGAGGACAGCGCCGAAATCAGCTTCGGGAAAGTTGGGCCGCCGACGGGATCGAACGCGACACGAGCGCCCAGGCCGTTTGTGATCCGCATCACCTCTCCGACCAGATCGGTTTCTTCTGTGGCGATGACATGCGCCGCGCCGGCGTCGAGGAGCTGCTGCTTCTTCGCCGAGGTACGGGTCAGCGCGATGGTCGTCGCGCCCGCATAGTTGGCGATCTGGATCGCCGCGAGGCCAACGCTGCTGGACGCCGCCGGGATGAGAACGAAGTCGCCCTTGGCGACCTTCGCGTCCTCGATGAGCGCGCCATAGGCGGTCACGAACATCATCCAGACTGAAGCGGCTTCGGTGAACGAAAGCGATTTCGGCTGCCGCACAACGGCATGTTCCGGTACGAGGATGACCTCGCCATAGGTCGAGTAGTCGTTCTGCGAGAAGGACGGGATGACGTTGACTTCGTCACCTGCCGCAAAGCCGGTCACGTCCTTGCCTACAGCCTCGACGATGCCCGCGGCCTCATAGCCAAGACCCGCCGGAAACTTGACGGGCTCGATGTAGTCGTCGACCCGCCACATGGCCTCCGCGCGATTGATGCCAATCGCCTTGACGTTGATGCGGAGCTCGTTCAGGCCAGGAGCCGGAACCTGGGTCTCGACGAACTCCAGAACCTCCGGTCCTCCGGCCTGTGCGAATTTGATCGTGCGTGACATGGTGGTCTCCGTTAAGTCGGGTTGGGCACGTAGGTTTCGGCGCGGGCTAAGGTAGCCACGCTCGTCGCCGCCCCAGGTGTAACCGCCGGCCGGAATTTCAGCCTCAGCTCAGGATGAAACCGGCGTAACCGGCGTCGGCGGATTCCTTGCACTTCTGCAAGTACAACGGCAGCCCGCCGGGGTAGACCAGCATCTCGCGCTTCTTGCCTGGGATGTTGGCGCCCATGTACCAGGACTGCGCGCGCGGGAACAAAGTCGCACCGACCAGCTCGGCGACATGATCGCGCCAGGCTTCCTCCGCTTCCGGCGTCGCCTCGATCCGGCGGAGGTTGTTACGCCGCATGTGCTCGATGCACGCGACGACGAAGTCGCCCTGCAGCTCGGCGCAGGTCGGCCCGTTGCAGTTCCCCGACGGGCTTTGCGGGCCGTAGATATAGAGCAGATTCGGGAAGTTCGCGCTCGCCATGCCCAGATGCGCGCGCGAGCCGCTGGACCACTTCTCCCGCAGCGTCTCGCCGTTCGTGCCGCGAATGTCGATGCTGGTCAGGCCGCCCGTGACGGCATCAAACCCCGTCGCCAGTACGAGAATGTCGAGCTCGACTTCCCCGTCCTTCGTCTTCACACCCGTCGGCGTCACTCGTTCTATTGGGGACTCGAGCAGGTCGACAATATGGACGTTCGGCTGATTGTACGCCTCGTAGTAGTGCTGCTCCAGGCTCGGCCGCTTCACGCCGAACGGATGCAATGGCTTCATTGGTGCAAGCTTCTCCGCGACGGTGGGATCCTCGATCCGCGCGCGCACCTTGTCGCGCCAGAACGCATAGGCGGTATCGTTGGCCTCCTCGTTGCTCAATACGTCCTGGTACGTACCCAGCCAAGGGAAGAAGCCGCCTCGGTTCCACAGATCCTCGTACGTCGCCAGCCGTTCCTGGTCGGAAACATCGAGGGCGTTCTTCGGAATGACATCATAGTCGAACCCGGCGAAGGTCTCGGCGCGCTTGAGGAAGCGTTCGGGAAAAGTCTCCTTCATCCGCCGGTTGGTCTCGTCGTCGAGCTTCCGCTGCCGCATCGGCAGCGCCAGGTTCGGCGTGCGCTGGAACACGGTGAGCTCAGCGACGTCCTGGTAAACCTCCTGGATAACCTGCACCCCGCTCGCCCCGGTGCCGATGACGCCGACGCGCTTGCCCTTGAAGTCCACGCCCTCCTGCGGCCACAGGCTGGTATGGTGGCAGATGCCGCGGAAGTCCTTCAGCCCCCCGATTGGCGGAATATACGGTTTCGCGGCGATCCCGGTGCAGAGCACGAAGAATTTCGCCCGCGTCACGCTGCCGTCGTCGGCCTGCACGACCCACTGGTCGCGATCCGTGTCGAAC
>DASZFS010000413.1:0-7915 GCA_035939575.1 Vicinamibacterales bacterium
AGGGTTGCGTACGAGCTCGGCGCCGACGACGTTACCGAGACCCGTGACGACGTTTAGCAGACCCTGCGGAAGCTGCGCCTCGTGCAGAGCCTCGAGCAACACCCGCGTCTGCAGCGAGCTCAACTCGCTGGGCTTAATGACGACCGTACAGCCGGCCGCGACGGCCGACGCCAGCTTGAGGCAAATGAACAGCGCGTTCGCGTTCCATGCGGTAATGAGACCGGCTACGCCGACCGGCTCAAGGGTCACTGTCGTCTTGTCCCAGCTGCGCGCCAACGGTAGCTCCTGGAGCGCTTTCTCCGCTGCCAGGAACGCGTTGACACCGGATTCCACGATGAGCCCAGCGAACTGAGCGACGCCGCCGTATTCTTCGATCATCGCGGCCGTCAAATCGTCGATGCGTGCCGAGGCGGCCTCGTGCAGCCTGCGCAGGATCTTTGATCGCTCCTCTTTGGTCGTCCGGCCGTAAAACGCGAACGCGCGCTTGGCCGCCGCGATGGCGCGCCGAGTATCCTGCTCATCGCCCAGCGTTACACGGCCAATGACTCGGCCATCGGTGGGTCTGATGATGTCCATGACCTGTCTGCCATGAGACTCAACGAACGCGCCATCGATATAGTGCGTGGTGATCGTCTTGATCATGTCTCTTTGTGGGACCGCATTCATCGGCATGTCTCCATATAAGTACTTACTCTTCGAACGAAGTGACAACGACTCGGTTGAGTGAGCCGTCCTCGAGTGCTGCATAGCCCTCGTTGACGTCACGCAACGCAATCTCTTTCGACACCAGATCATCCAGGTTCATCCGGCCCTGTAGGTACAGTTCGGCGTACATCGGGATGTCACGCTTGAAGTTGGTCGAGCCAAAATTCACGCCTTGGATGCTTTTTTGGCCGCCGATCGCGTCAAAGATATTCAGATCGATGTTGACCTCGGGTCTGGCTACACCGACGAGATAGAGGCCACCGCCCACGCCCAGCATGGCGAGACCCTGCTCGGCTACCGCCTTCAGCCCCACAAAGTCGAAGACATGATCGGGTCCTCCCGGCAGAAGATCGCGGACGGCTTCAACCGGCTTCAACTTTGTGGAATCGATGACGTCGGTGGCACCGAATCGTCGTGCCGCCTCCAGCCGCTTCGCCTGGATATCGATAACGACTATCCTTGAGGCACCGGCGATCCGCGCGCCGCTGACCGCATTGAGCCCGACGCCTCCGGCGCCGACGATCACCACCGTATCGCCGGCCTTCACGTTAGCGGTGTTCAGGACAGCGCCAGCACCTGTGACCACGCCGCAACCCAGCAGGGCCGCCTGTGCGAACGGCATCTGCTTGGGTACGACAGCCAGTTGATTCTCGTGGATGAGCGCCCGTTCGGCGAAGCCGCCGAGCCCCAGGCCTTGAAACAATCCAATCCCCTTGCGCGTCAATCGCGGCGCATCGGTAGGACGGCGTAGCGTCGACTCCGGGTGTTGGCACTGAAAGGGTCGGCCGGACAGACACCGCGCGCACATCCCGCAGGACTGCGCGAGCGAACCGACCACGTGATCTCCGACACGGAATTGCGCCACGTCGGGTCCAACCTCCGCCACGATTCCCGCTACCTCGTGGCCCAGAACGGCTGGCGTCGGGACGATGTCGTGCATGGCGAACAGTAGGTCGGTATGACACAGCCCGGACGCTTGCACATCGACAAGAACTTCGCGTCCCATCGGCGTCGCGATCTGCACGTCCTCGAGATCGAACCCGCGGCCCAATGCGTTTACGACAAGCGCCTTCATGCCCGTCCCCCGTCGCCCTCCTGCTCGGACCTTGAGGCTTCGCGCTCCTCCAGTCAGTCGTTTCGAGGATGCCGCGGCCTTCCTCTTCGTCGCTCGAATTTGCCAGCGAACGTCCAATACGTCCAAGACATCTTTACTATTGGATCAATCGCGATAAAGTATCTAAATGGAACTGCGGCATCTAAGATATTTCCTTGCCGTCGGCGAGGAGCAGCACTACGGGCGTGCAGCGCGCAGGCTGCGCGTGGCGCAGCCTGCGCTCTCCCGGCAAATTCAGGACCTGGAGGAGGAAGTCGGTTTCAAACTGTTCGAGCGTCTCCCGCGCGGCGTGAAGTTGAGTGCAGCCGGAAAGCTATTCCTGGGAGATGCGCGCCGTATCCTTCAGGAGGTAAACGAAGCGGCTGCGCGCGCCGCGCGCGTGGCTCGCGGTCAATCAGGAACGCTGCGCGTAGGGTTCACCGAGAGTGCGTCATGGCGGGGCGTGGTCCCAGAATCCTTCCGGCGGTTCCGGGAGATGCAACCGGACGCCGAACTGCAACTTCAGCCATCCCCGAGTCTGGTGCAGTTAGAAGCCATCCGGTCCGGCCGTCTGGATGCAGGTTTCGCGTTCAACATTCCGAAAGCCGATCCGGAGTTGGACGGACTTCAAGTGGCGATGCAGCGTATCGAACTCGCGGCCCCCACAGGCCATCCTCTGACGAAGCTCAAGCAGGTTCGCCTGCGCGACCTGGCGAGTGCGTCGTTTGTCTGGTTTCCGAGGCGCGAAGCCCCCGCACTCTACGACCGCCTGATGCTCGAATGTTTTCGCGGTGGCCTGAAGTCCCCCAACATCGTTCAGGAGGGACAAGACGAGGCGACAATCCTGAGTCTGGTTGCGACCGGCCTGGGCGTAGGATGGGTCCTTGGAACCGCACGTTGGCGCCGTCCCACGAGCGTCGTCATTCTGTCCGTGGTTGATTTGGACGTGCCACAGCCGCTGTCGCTCGCCTGGAGAAAGGACAATCAGTCCCCTTTGCTTGCAAGGTTCGTGGCCGACGTGCAGCGCTTCCCCGACGTGCGGGGAGTGAATACTTAAGATGTCGACGGCGATTCTGCCCTGCATCGTCCATTGAATCCTTCGAACGGCCAGAATGATCGTCTCCGCGCACTGGCCGCCACGAGGAGGCCAGCAGTGTTCCAGGTCCGCAAGCGGGCTGGACGTGCATGCGGCGAAACGTCGCGGGTGAGTAACCGATCTGTATGGAGTCAACCCGCAGGCGCAGCCCGCGAGTGACCGCCGGTCGCGAAGTATCGGCGAGTTCGCTCACGTCGTCACCCCGTAGGCCAGCGCCATGGCGCCGTTCATCTGCCACAGGATATCGAGCTTGAGTTGCAGCACCTCGAGCGCGCGCTCCTGGGCTGCGCGTGTCGTGAAACGCTCGAGCGTCGCGGCGAGCGCAAACTCGACGTCGCGCCGTGCGCGGCCGGTGCGCGTCTTGAAATACTCGAGCCCCGCCGGATCGATCCACGGGTAGTGCTGCGGCCACCGGGCGAGGCGCTGGCGGTGGAACTCGGGGGCGAAGAGCTCGGTGAGCGAGGCACACACCGCCTCGGGCCAGGGCGCGCGACGCGCGAAGTTGACGTACGCATCGACCGCGAAACGCACGCCTGGCAGGACCCGTCTGAAACTCTCCACTTCGGCACGCTCGAGGCCTACCGCCACGGCGAGGCGCAGCCAGGACTCGATGCCGCCGGGATCGTCGCCGTAGCCGTCGTGGTCGAGGATGCGCTGCACCCAGTGCCGGCGCACCGCGCGCTCCCCGCAGTTGGCGAGGATCGCCGCATCCTTGATCGGGATGTTGACCTGATAGTAGAAGCGGTTGGCCACCCAGCCGCGGACCTGCTCGCGGGACGCCTTGCCGGAGCTCAGCATCACGTTGAACGGATGCTGGACGCGATAGCCCGCGCGCTGCTCACGAAGCTTCCGCTCAAACTCCGCTCGCGGCCACGGCGCTGTGTCCACCTCCCGACTGACTCTATCTATGAAGTTCGGCCCGCTCACGCGGGCTGACCTTGGTCAGCCCTCAGCGATTCGCCACGTACATGGTGATTTCCATGCCGAAGCGGAGCTCGGTAGCCTTCGGAGTTTCCCATTTCATCTCAATGTCCTTTCATGCAGGAAGTGACTGAGCGACATGCGCGCGACTCGAGGCTTGAGCGAGCGGCACACTTTAGTCTTTGGAGAAGGCTTGTGAGGCCGCTAAGGTGTCCAGAGCCTCATGGAGTAACTTGACCTTGCCGTTCTCCGCGACCAGCACGCCGGCGTAAGTCTGCCGATAAATCTTGCCGGTAGCGAGGACCAGAGCTTCGACCTGGTATTCCGCCGCTACCTTGTCGGGAGTTTGGATAAAGTAGGTCAGATTTTTGAAGCGAAAATCCGGCACCTTGGCGAGCATGCCGACGAGCAGTTTTTCGACTTCGGCGGGCCCTCTCGCATAAGCCTTGACCCACGGCAGTTCGAGCACACCGTCCTCGGCAAACTGAGACGCGGAGACCTTGGGTGTCGCGACGTTGTTCAGGTAGGCTTCAAGCAGTTCGCTGGCAGATTTCATAAATCTTCCTTCAGGAGTTTTGTGTTAGCGGCGTCCGCCCGTGTCACCTAAGCGCCCTTGACTTCGCTGGCGTGAAGCAGCTGCATTTCCCACGCGAGCGCCGAACCGGTGCCGCCTGCGCGCTCGGCAAAGATTTTGGCGACGTCTCCGAGATACCGGGTGCGCGCCCAATCGCGCTGAAGTTCTCCGGCCATCGCCAGCCAGGTGATCGGCTGGGCGCCCGCGGCGGCGAGGCGACGGATGGCCATGTCGTGTGCCTCCACCGACACGCCGCCCGAGGCATCCGTAACGACGTAGACGTCGTAGCCGTCGCCCAAGGCGTGGATCGCCGGCATCGCCAAGCACATCTCCGTCCAGAGGGCGGCGAAAACAATCTTTCTCCGACCCGTCTTCTTTACGGCTTCAACAACGCGCTGGTCCTCCCAGGCGTTGATATAGGTGCGGTTGATCGTCTTATGATCTGGAAAGATATCTTGAATGCCTTTGAAGATCCGGCCGCCACGTTCTTCCGTGACTGTTGTCAGTATTGTGGGGACGCCGTACGCCTTCGCCGTCATGGCAAGACCAATGGCATTGTTGATCACCATCGTCGGTTCGTGACTGTTGACATTCGCGAGCTGGAACGGCTGATGATCAATCATCACAACCACGCAATTGTCAGGCGTGAGAAGCGCTTCGAGTCCGACTTTCGTAAATGCTTGCATGATGCGATCCCTTCTCTGAAGCAATTATTTGACCTGTGCAGAGCGTCATCTCATCCGGTCAACGCAATTGGGCGAAGCTCTTGCGCAATTCCGCGACGAAGATGTCGGGTTGCTCGAAGGCAGCAAAGTGTCCCCCTCTTGCAACTTCGTTCCAGTAGAAGAGCTTTGTATAGGTCCGCTCGCCCCAAATCTTAGGAGGCCGATACAGTTCGCCGGGAAAGACGCTCACGGCCACGGGAATGTCGAGTTGCTGGCGTGAAAAGTCTGTCGCGAAGCTCTCAAAATAAAGCCGCGCTGAAGAGGCCCCCGAGTTCGAAGCCCAATAGAGCATGATGTTGTCGAGGATCTCGTCGCCTGTCAGCTCGTGCTCCGGCCCGTCATTGGGGTCGGACCACTGGACCAGCTTCTCGTATATCCACGCGGCTTGACCGACCGGCGAGTCAGAGAGGCTGTAGCCAATCGTCTGCGGCCTGGTGCCCTGTATCCTTGCATAGGCCGAGCCGCTGTCGCTGTACGCCGCGAGTTTAGCGAGGGCCGCCTTCTCCTCGGCGCTGGGTTCTCCCTCTAGGGGCGGCGGAAAGAGAATGGCAAGGTTGAGGTGAACGGCCTTCAGGCCCTCCACATGCTGTTTCGCCATCCAGGTGGTCACGCCGGCGCCCCAGTCGCCGCCCTGGGCCACGAAGCTTCCATAGCCCAGGCGCTTCATGAGCACGGCCCACGCTCGCGCAATACGTGGCAAGCCCCATCCGCGTTCGGCGGGCTTGTCAGAGAAGCCGAAGCCGGGGAGCGACGGCACGACGACGTGGAAAGCGTCGTCGGCTTTGCCGCCGTGAGCCGTGGGATCAGTCAGCGGACCCACGACCTTGAGGAATTCCACAACTGAGCCCGGCCACCCATGCGTCAAGACGATCGGGAGCGCACCCGGGTGTTTCGACCGCACATGCAGGAAATGAATACCGAGACCGTCGATCTGGGTCCGGTATTGAGGAAGCGCGTTGAGCCGTCGCTCAAGGCGGCGCAAGTCGTAGCCGGAGCGCCAATACGCCGCGAGCGCCTTCATCTTCGCCAAAGGCACGCCTTCGGACCAGTCGTCGACCGTCTCCTTCTCCGGCCAGCGGGTGGCGCCCAGGCGCGCCCGCAGATCGGCGAGCGCGGCGGCTGGAATGGCGAGGCGGAATTCCGCCACCGCTTGCGAGGCGGGCGGCACCGTGATCTCCGTGGCTTTCGCCTCGGCTTCGCGCGGGGCAGCCAAAGCCGTCCCCAACCCGACCGCGCCGAGCCCGGCTGCGGCGAGAAGCACGCCGCGACGCGAAATTGCTTCGAGAGATTCCGGAGGGATTGATGAAGGCCGAGTCATGTTGGTCCGTTACTTGTCAGCCGTTGGCGTCGTCTTCATCGCGGCCCCGTGCGGAGGCCTAAATCCAACGCGGGTTGGCCCAAGGCCGAAGCTTGATCACTGGAGCTTGAAGACCAGGATGGTGCCGCTCTGAGGCACGGCGGTGGTCGTCCCGCTGATCTTGTCGAGGCCGTTCTGAACGCCGCGCGCGTCAAGATCCCAGCCCGTCGTCACGGCAACATACTGTTCACCGTCGACCGCAAATGACGTGGGAACACCGATGGCGCCGGACGGCAGCGGGAAGCTCCACAATTGGTCACCCGTGCGGGCGTCAAACGCTCTGAACAAGCGATCCGGAGTCCCGCCGGCGAACAGGATGTCCCCGCCCGTGACCAGAAGTGGAGACCAGAGCATCGTCTTGAAATTGTGCTGCCAAACTCGCTTGCCGGTGTTCAGGTCCCAGGCCTGCAGTTCTCCCAGGTGATCGGAGGCGCCAGGGCCGGTACGGACCGATCCGAAGATGTCGTTGACCTCGTACCCCACATAAAAGCCCTTGGATTCCTGATCTGGTACCTGACCTTTCGGGAGATACCCGCAGATGTTGTTGTTCGCCGGGATGTAGAGCAGTTTCGTCTGCGGGCTCCACGCCTCGGGGGGCCAGTCTTTGCCGCCACCAATGCTCGGGCAGAACTCTGCGCCCTGTGTCGCCCCCGGTCGCTTGGACTCGTCGACCGTGGGACGACCGGTCTTCGAGTCAATTGACGTAAAGACGTTGTTATTGGCGAACGGGAAGGCGTGCAGGAACTTAAGGCGATCGCGATCCAAGACCCAAAGGTAGCCGTTCCGACCCGCGTGTGTGGCCGTCTTCGTGAGCTCTCCGTCGACCTCTGTGTCGATCAGGAGAGGTGCCGAGACTTCATCCCAGTCCCAGCTGTCGTGCGGGGTGTACTGGTGATAGCTCTTGAGCTTGCCAGTGTCAGCGTCTAGAGCAAGCGTCGAGTCCGTGTAGAGATTGTCGCCGGGCCGGTCGTCGGCAACCCATGGCCCCGGATTCCCCGTACCCCAGTAGGTCGTGTTTGAGGCAGGGTCATAGACCCCTGTTATCCAGGTCGATCCGCCGCCTCGTTTGTAGGTCTCGCCTTTCCAGCTTTGCCCGCCCGGCTCGTTTGGAGCAGGCACCGTGTAGGTTTTCCAGACGCGCTTCCCGGTGAGTGCGTCGAAAGCGCTCACTGAGCCCCGAACGCCAAGCTCGCCACCCGAGTAGCCGACGATGATTTTGCCGCGCACCGCAAGCGGCGCCAGGGTCGAGTAGCAACCCGTCTTGTAGTCATCGAGCGCGACGGTCCAGACCTCCTTGCCCGTAGCCGCGTCAAGAGCCACGAGCGCACAATCGGTTGTCGCCATGTAGACGTAGTCACCGTAGAGAGCGACCCCACGGTTGGTCGGATGGAGCTGGAACATGCCGTCCGGGTATTTCCTGACGTACCGCCAGAGTTGGGTACCG
>DASZFS010000414.1:0-11753 GCA_035939575.1 Vicinamibacterales bacterium
ACGCCTCGCTCGTGGCGCGGTCAGTGAGGACATGGAGGACAAGGAGGACAGGGACATCACGCCGGCGCTGGCGGTTCTCAATGCGCGCGTCGCGGAGCTGTACCGCCTGACCCGCGCGGAGCTGGAGCACATTCTGGCGACGTTTCCACTCGTCGCCCGGGAGGTTCGTGACCGAGCGCTCGCCGCGTTCGCCTGAGGCGGCGATACCTGCCTCGTAAGTTGCGTGCTTTCTTGCGGCGCTTGGACGCGAGGTCATCCCGCGCCCGCGTGTGGCAGGCATCGCCGACCGCCGACCGTGCGGCGCGGCCGGTTATGACGACTGCGCAGACCGTGGGCCGGAGGCTCTCATCGCGGCGATCACGGTGCCTGCGATCCGTGACGTTGTGATTACCCGTGCCGGGGCTGACGCCTGGCGACCGTCGCCCTGAAAACCCCTTGATCGCCGCGTCGGCGAGAGGTTCGAGCCGTAGGACCACGGCTCCGGCGCGTCCGCCCGGGGCGGCGGGCGGCGATGCCTGCCACGCGCGGATCTCGATCAGCGCGCAGAGGCGGGTTCAGCGAGAAGCCATCAGCCCTTAGCGGTCAACCATTCGTCTTACAGGCGCCTGTTGAAGATGAGCGCCGCCGCGGCGCTCGCCATCAGCTCGCACAGCACGATCAGGGTGAGGAGCGCGAACCGCCACTCGCGGGCGACGGCGTATTCGATCGTCGAGATGACGACGCGCGCGACGGGCGTGCAGAGGAGCGTCAGGAGCCCGACCTCGAGCAGCGGGCCGGCGACGGCCTGGGACACGCCCGCGAGCGAGAGCGCGAGCCCCAGGGCCAGGCAGCCGGAACTGACAGCGACCCCAACGCGCAGCACGATGCCGACCGACCGCTCGAGGCGCGTCAATGTGACGCCCTCACGAACATCAGCCCGGACACCACGATCAGCACCAGGGCCATCATGATCTTCAGCCATTTCGCTGAGGCCCGCTGGCCGAAGCGCATCCCGCCCCACGAACCCAGCTGTACGCCGAGCACCGCCGCCGCCGCCAGCACGGGCACAATCTCGCCGCGGCCGTAGTAGATGACGGCGCCGGCCGTGGCAGTCACGCCGATCATGAACGCGCTCGTCGCCGCCGCCGCGCGCAGCGGCATGCCGCACCACGCGTTGAGAATCGGCACTTTGATGATCCCGCCGCCGATACCGAGCAGCGATGAGACGTTGCCCGCCAGAAATGACGCGACGATGGCGACGGGCAGCCGCTTGATGCGATACGTGACCGTGCAGCCGCTCTCCTCGTCGTAGAAGCGACCACCGAGCACGCCGGCGTCCGCCGCCGGGTCAAGGATGACGTTGCGGCGCCTGAGGCGCGTCAGCATGATGACGGCAACGATCACCGCGACCGCGCCGAACAGGCGCTGCAGCGTCGACTGAGCCAGGAACTGCGCGGTCACGCCGCCGAAGAGACTTCCCGCCGCTGTCGCGACCTCGAGCAGCATGCCGAACCGCATGTTGATCAGCTGCTTTCCCGTTCGCCCCGCCGATACCGTGCTCGACGTCGCGATGACGGTCGTCAGGCTGATCGCAGCCGCCGCGGTGATTGGAAAATTGAAACCGAGGTTGAGGAACGGCACGAGGAAGATGCCGCCGCCGAGGCCGAGGAGCGCGCCGAGGGCGCCGGCGATAGCGCCCGCGGCGAAAATGATCGACGCCAGCGCTGGCGTGACGGGAGGCACGTCCGGCCGACCCTACCTGCCCCCTTTGGGCCGCGGCGAAGGGGCCCCCGGCGCACTCACAATCCCGATATTCGCGATCGTGTCGCCCTTCTTGAGAGATGGCAGCGCGCGGACGAACATGATGATGCCGCTCTCGGGTGCGGTGACCTCCGCGACGACACGGTACCAGTAGTCGCGGACGACGCCGATCCGCGCGCCCTTGACGATGTGCGCGTCGCGGTCGACTGCGGGGTAGAACACACCGTCCTTGTCTGCCGCGATAGTCACGATCTTCTCGACCCAGACCGGCTTGGCGACAGGCGCGGCGCTCGTGGCAGTCATCTTCAGGAACCCCATCACGCCGCGGACGCCGTTGACGAGAGCGGCGGCATCCCCCGCCTGTACCGGACCGGACCGGCCGGCCTCTGCGGTAATGGACGGCTTGCCGCGCGTCGAGGCCGTGTTCTCCAGGTAGCGGGACGCAGCCGGATCCTTTGGACGATCGGACGAGATGATGATGTGGTCAAGACCAAACGCGAGCACCATCCCCCGGGAGAAATCGTCCTGCTTCTGATTGCCGGTCACCGTCCAGTAGCTGTACGGCCGCAGATTCTCATCGAGGTCCCCACCATGCAGATCGATGAGGTGGTCGCATTTCTCGACGACCTCCTTCGTCATCGCGTATGACGCGCGATCGCTCTGCGTGCCGCTCGGCGTGCCGGGGTAGAAGCGATTCATGCTCTTGTTGTCGACCGGGTTCACGTGCGGCGTCAGCTTCTCGAATGATGAGACGTTGACGAGGGGCACGAGTATGATCGTGCCGGACAGCGTCGCGGGATCGACAGCCGGCTTCGGATCGGTGCCCATCAGCATCTCGACAGCCACGATCGACGCGTATTCCGTGCCGTGGGCGCCGGAGACGACCGCGAGCACCGGCCCGGGCCTCGCGCCGTGGATGACCATCACCGGGATGTCGTAGCCAGCGTCGACGCCAGCCGGCACATGAATCGCGCCGATCGCGCGGGCGCCGCGCGCCGCCGTGGCCGTGCCGACCGTGAACGTCGGGTGCGAGTCCGGACTCTGGGCGCCGGCGGCGGCCGCCCAGCACATGCATGCGAGCCCAACCGCCGGACGGAGAATGTCACGTGTCATGCGGGCAACTTTACAACGCTTTCCGCAAGTCAATATAGTTGCTGTTTGCCGCCCGTGACACCCAGCCTCCTTTACATCGACGGCCAGTTCGTCCCCTCGGACGGCCCGCGCACCCTCGACGTCATCGACCCGTCGACGACCGAAACGATTGCGCGCGTGCCCGACGCATCGGCGGCCGACGTCGCGCGGGCCGTCGCGGCGGCGCGCCGGGCGTTCGACGAGGGTCCCTGGAAGGATGCGACCGCCCAGGACCGCGGGCGCGTGCTCTTCAAGCTCGCCGAGATTGTGAGGCAGCGGGCAGACGAGCTGGCCGAGCTCGAAGCGCGCAACACGGGCAAGCCGATCGTCGAAGCTGAATTCGACATCGCAGACGTGGCGACCTGCTTCGAGTACTATGGCGGGCTCGCAACCAAGATCCACGGTGACGTGGTGCCCGTGCCGGACAACGCGATGAGCCTCGCGCTCCGCGAGCCGATCGGCGTCGCGGGCCAGATCGTCCCGTGGAACTACCCGCTGCTGATGGCCTCCTGGAAGCTGGCACCGGCGATTTGCGCGGGCTGTACGGCGGTGCTCAAGCCGGCCGAGCAGACGCCGCTCACCGCCCTGGCCCTTGCCGGGAGCCTCGGAGATTCAGGGATCCCGCCCGGCGTCGTGAACGTCATCACCGGCAGCGGCGAGGGCGCGGGCGCCGGGATCGTCGCGCATCCCTCGGTGGACAAGATCGCGTTCACCGGCAGCGTCGAAGTCGGGAAGATCATCATGCGCAGCGCGGCCGCGACGCTGAAAAAGATCTCCCTGGAGCTCGGCGGCAAGTCGCCGAACATTTTCTTCGCAGATTCTGATTTCGAGGCGGCGGTCGAAGGCGCGTTGTTCGGCGTGTTCTTCAACCAGGGCGAGGTCTGCTCGGCCGGCAGCCGCATCCTGGTACAGCGGCCGATTTACAAGCGGTTCGTCGAGGCGATGGCCGAGAAGGCGCGCACGATCACCCTCGGACCTCCACTCGACCGGCAGACGAAGATGGGGCCCCTCGTCAGCCGCGAGCAGTTTGACCGGGTGCGCGAGTACCAGGAAATCGGCAAGCGCGAGGCCAAGCTCGCGTACGGCGGCGGTGCGGCCTCCGGTCAGCAACTCGGTCCCGGCTTCTTCGTGGAGCCAACGATCTTCTACGACGTTGACAACTCGCAGCGCATCGCACGCGAGGAGATCTTCGGTCCGGTTGCCTCGGTCATCCCGTTCGATGACGAAGCGGAAGCGCTGCGGATAGCGAACGATACGTACTTCGGGCTCGCGGCTGCGGTCTGGACGCGCGACATCTTCCGCGCCCTTCGCGTCGTCAAAACGCTGCGAGCCGGCATCGTCTGGGTCAACCACATGCAGCCAACCTACGTCGAGGCGCCGTGGGGCGGCTACAAGCAGAGCGGCTTTGGACGCGAGCTCGGAAAATGGGGCGTCGAGGAGTACCTCAACGTCAAGCAGGTGTATATCAATCTGTCGGAACAGCCTATCGGCTGGTACTAGAACTCAAGACTCACAAACTCAGAACTCAAAACTCAAGACTCAAAGGGAGGAACCAACATGACGCACTACGGTGGCAAGGAGCTGGCGGCAGCGTTCCGCACGGTTCGCAACAACACGATCAAGATCGCGGAGGACATTCCGGAAGGCCAGTACGGTTTCCGGCCTGCGCCCGAAACGCGGTCGGTTCAGCAGTCGCTTGTTCACATCGCGGTCTCGACCGGCTTTTCCGGAGCACATCCACAAGAACAAGGTGACCGACCTCAAGACCGTGAACTTCCCCGAGATCATGCAGAAAATCACGGCCGAAGAGGCCAAGCCGCGCACGAAGGCCGAGACGATCGCGCTCCTCAAGTCAAACGGCGACGCGTTCGCCGCCTTCCTCGAAAGTCTGCCCGATTCGTTCCTGGCCGAAGAGGTGGCGATGCCGCCCGGCGCCGAGCCGGCGACCAAGTCACGACTCGAGATGCTCCTGTCGCCGAAAGAGCACGAAATGCATCATCGCGGGCAGTTGATGACCGTGCAGCGGATGATCGGCGTCGTGCCGCACATTACACGGCAGTTTCAGGAGCGCATGGCTCGCGCGCAGGAGAGCGCCGGACAGGCGGCCGCCCGGTGATCTGGAGGGTCGCCACGGCTGCCGCGGCGACGTTCGTTGCGATCGGCGCCCTCGCTCAGTCGAGCGCGCCGATCGTTCACGAATATGCCGACGTCAATGGCGTCCGGCTGCACTACGCGCGGGCCGGCAGCGGTCCGCTCATCGTGTTCCTGCACGGCTTCCCCGAGTTCTGGTACGAGTGGAAGCACCAGCTCGCCGAGTTCAGCCGCGATCACACCGTGGTCGCGCCTGACATGCGCGGCTACAACCTCTCATCGAAGCCCGCGGCGCTGGAGGAATACCAGATGCCGAAGCTTGTCGAGGATCTGCGCGCGCTGACCGAGGGGCTTCTGAAGACGGGCGGCGGCCGCACCTTCACGCTCGTCGCTCACGATTGGGGCGGTGTGGTGGCGTGGGTGTTCGCGGCACTGCACCCGGACATGATCGACCGGCTCGTCATCGTCAACGCGCCGCACCCGACAGTGTTCGGACGCCTTCTCCGCGAGGACCCGGACCAGCAGAGGGCCAGCCAGTACATGCTCATGTTCCGCAGTCCCGAGGCGGAAGCGACGCTGTCGGCGAATGGCTACGAGCGGCTGACGTCGATGGTGCTGGGCGCCGGGCTGCGCGCGGGCACGGTGACCGAGCAGGACAAGCAGGAATACATCGCCGCGTGGTCGCAGCCGGGTGCGCTGACCGGTGGGCTGAACTACTACCGCTCATCCGGCATCGGTCCCGCTCCCGCGGCTGGGGTCGCAGCCGAGGCCGCTGCGGCGCCCGTGCCGCCCGTGCTCGTGCGCGTCCCGACGCTCGTCATCTGGGGCGAGAAAGATACCGCCCTCCTCACGGCCAACCTGAACGGATTGGATCAGTACGTCCCGAAGCTGACGATCAAGCGGATTCCCGACGGCACGCACTGGGTCGTGCGCGAGAACGCCGCCGACGTCAACCGGCTCATCCGCGAATATCTCGCGCAGCCCTGAGGGCATCCCATGGCGCAGGCGGCTCCGCGGTTCGGACCCGAGGCACTGAAATTTCTTCGCGCCCTGAAGCGCAATAACAGGCGCGAGTGGTTTCAACCAAGAAAGGAACAGTACGACGAGCTGGTGAGACGGCCCGCGCTGGAGATCGTCGCGCGTCTCGCGGACGATCTACGGCCGTTCGCGCCCGAAGTGATCGCGGACCCGAAGACAGCCATCTACCGCATCTATCGCGATACGCGGTTCTCCAACGACAAGACGCCGTACAAGACGCACGTCGCCGCAAGCTTCCCGTGGCGCGGTCTGCCCAGGCACGAAGGCGCCGGTCTGTACTTCCACGTCTCGCCCACCGAAGTCTGGATCGGCGGCGGCATGTACGCGCCCCCGACCGCGCAGTTGCACATCGTCCGTCAGCACATCGCGAACAACCATCGGCGGCTGCGATCGATCGTCGAGTCGGCTGGTTTCAAACGCGTGTTCGGCGCGCTCGAGGGAGAGCGGCTGACCCGCGTGCCACGAGGGTTCCCGCGCGATCACGCCGCGGCGGAATGGCTGCGATTCCGGCAGTACCTGGCCGGCCGCGAAATGGCGCCCGGCGTCGCGACGGCGCCTAAATTCTACGCCACCGTGCTCGAGACATTCCGCGTTGCGGTTCCGCTGATCCGGTTTCTCAACGAGCCGCTGGTGTCGCGTGGCCGATGATCGCAAGACGCTGCCAGGCCGTTTCTATACCGACCCCGAGCTCTACCTCGAAGAGCTCGACCGCTTCTATTTCAAGAGATGGATCTGCGCCGGGCGCACCGATCAGGTGCCGAACGCCGGTGACTTCTTCGTGCGCACGCTCGCAGCCGAGAGCGTCATCATCACGCGCGACGCCGGCGGTGAGGTGCGCGCGCTGTTCAACGTCTGCCGCCACCGCGGCACGCGCATCTGCGATCGCGCTGATGGAGATGTCGGGCATTTCGCGGACCGGATTCAATGTCCATATCACGCATGGACGTACGACCTGAACGGACGTCTCCTTGCGGCGCCCCATATGCCGCCTGGCTTCTGCAGGGAAGACTATCCTTTGTATCGCGCGGGTTGCGAGGTCTGGGACGGGCACATCTTTGTTCACCTTGGTGAACCCGACCCACCTCCCCTCTCGTCGCAGCTCGGCGACCTGCCGGCGCGCTTCGCGAACTGGCGCATGGGCGGATTGCGGCGCCACCGGCGAATCCTGTACGACGTGAAGGCCAACTGGAAGCTCATCGTGCTCAACTTCAACGAGTGCCTCCACTGTCCGACGCTGCACCCGGCACTGAACCGGCTCCATCACTACCTCGGCGCAGACAACGTCGCGCCGACGGCATGCTACTGCGGCGGCGCGATGGGATTTCGAGAGGGCGTCGAGACGATGAGCATCGACGGCAAGCGGCGCCGGGAATACCTGCCGGAGCTCAGCGCGTCTGAGCGGCAGCACGTGTTGTACTACTCGATCTACCCGAACCTGCTCCTCAGCCTGCACCCTGATTACATGATGACGCACACCCTCTGGCCGATGGCGCACGACCGGACGGAGATCATCTGCGAGTGGCATTTCCATCCAGCCGAGCTCGCACGGCCGGGCTTCCAGGCAGCTGACGCGATCGAGTTCTGGGACCTCACGAACCGCGAGGACTGGTGGATCGCCGAGCAATCACAGGCCGGCATCAGCTCTCGGATGTATCGGCCCGGTCCTTACTCCGAGCGCGAATCCCTGCTCTGGTCATTCGACGAGATCGTCAGGCAGGGGCAGGGACCCCCGGAGTGATGATGTCGGGGCACGGGCCCCAGAGTGATCTGGACCGAGACAGAACGGGCCTGAAGACTCATGGTCCGCGTGCAGTTGCCTCGCCCCAAGAAATCAAGGTTCTCAACAGTTGGACAGGGTGGTCAGAAATCGAGGGCGTAGGCAACTGCACGCGGACCATGAGTCTTCAGCCCGCGTAGAGTCTTCAGCCCGACTCAAAATCTTCAGCCCACCTCAGAGTCTTCAGCCCGCCGCCAGAGTCATTAGCCCGTTTCTGACATGGGTTGTAGACTGGTAGGCTATGTCCTCCTCAACTGCGTCCTTCAACGGGCACCGGCGCGTACCTGCGCCCGTCAACGATCCGATCCGCTCCTACGCGCCCGGCTCATCCGAGCGCGCATCCATCAAGGCCCGCCTGAAGCAGATGGCCGGCGAGAAAATCGACATCCCCCTCTTCATCGGTGGCAAAGAGGTCAAGACCGGCCAGTGCGGTCGCGCCGTGATGCCGCACGATCACGGTCACGTCCTCGCCGACTACCACAAGGCAACCGAACAGCACGTGGCGCAGGCCGTCGACGCCGCCCGCGCCGCGCAGAAGGAATGGGCGAGCTGGTCATTCGATGATCGGGCCGCGGTGCTGCTCAAGGCGGCCGAGCTCCTCACCTCGACCTGGCGGGACACCATCAACGCCGCCACGATGCTCGGGCAGTCCAAGACCGTCTTCCAGGCCGAGATTGACTCCGCGTGCGAGATCGTCGACTTCTGGCGCTTCAACGTCTACTACGGGCAAGCGCTCCTCGACGAGCAGCCGTTGAGCGATCACACGATGTGGAACCAGCTCGAGTACCGCGGCCTCGAGGGCTTCGTGTACGCCGTCACGCCGTTCAACTTCACCTCGATCGCCGCGAACCTGCCAACCGCGCCTGCGCTCATGGGCAACACGGTCGTCTGGAAGCCCGCGTCGAGCGCGATGTTTTCGGCGTACTACCTGATGAAGCTGTACGAGGCCGCCGGCATGCCGCCGGGCGTCATCAACATGGTGGCGGGCGACGCCGGCATGATCTCGAGGGCACTGCTGTCGCATCGCGACCTCGCGGGCGTGCATTTCACGGGCAGCACCGAAGTCTTCAACGACATGTGGAAGACCATCGGCGCGTCAATGTCCACCTACCGCTCCTACCCGCGCGTCGTCGGCGAGACGGGCGGCAAGGACTTCATCCTGGCCCACCCCTCCGCCGACGTCGATGCGCTCGCCGTCGCGATCGTCCGCGGCGGCTTCGAGTTCCAGGGCCAGAAGTGCTCGGCCGCCAGCCGGGTGTACGTGCCGAAGTCGCTCTGGAGCGCAGTCCGCGATCGCGCCGCCGCCATGATCGACGAGATCAAGACAGGCGATGTCCAGGATTTCCGTAACTTCATGGGCGCGGTGATCGACGAGCGTGCATTCAAGAAGATCGGCGACTATGTCCAGGACGCGAGGAGCCACGCCACGATCGTCGCCGGCGGCAAGATAGACGGCGCGAAGGGCTACTTCATCGGCCCGACGCTCGTGGAGACCCGGGATCCGGGTTACCGGCTCCTCTGCGAGGAGATCTTCGGGCCCGTCGTAACCGCGTACGTCTATGACGACGCGAAGTGGAGCGAAACGCTGACCCTGGTCGACACGACCTCACCCTACGCGCTGACCGGCGCGGTCTTCGCCCAGGATCGCCGGGCGATCGTCGAGGCGACCTTCGCGCTGAGGCACGCCGCTGGCAACTTCTACGTCAACGACAAGCCCACCGGCGCCGTTGTGGGTCAGCAGCCGTTCGGCGGCGCGAGGGCATCGGGCACCAACGACAAGGCGGGATCGAAGTTGAACCTCGTTCGCTGGGTGAGCGCGCGAACGATCAAGGAAAACTTCAACCCGGCCCGCGACTACACCTATCCGTTCATGGCCGCCGAATAAGACGGCCGACGAGCGCCCCGGCACCCATCGTGGCGACGGTTACCGGCTCACTTGCTGCTGAAGGAGAAGCCGAACTGCGATCCGGTCATGTTGTAGCGGAGGTCGTAAACCTGCTCGAGGTTCAGGTACCAGTTCACGCCGAGCGACCGGAGGTAGCGGACGCGGTAGTGAACAGACGCGATGCTGACGAAAAGGGTTGGCTGGCTCTTCATCATCGCCTGCGCGTGCGCGCGGTCGTACATCGGGTAACGGCCCAACCCGAACCCGAGCGACGGCACGCCGAAGTTCCAGCGGCCCCACTCCGCCACCGTGAGGTAGAGGCCTACGCTCCCATGGATGATCGTGTTGTCATAGCCAGCCGACACCCCGAGATGGCGCTTGACGACGAAGATCGTATGCGGGCTCTCGTCGCGCGTGTTCCGCTGCTCCTCGCGGAGCGCGTCCCGCGCGTCGACGAGGTCGAAGTTGACGGGATCGATGTTCTGGACGACGACCGGCGGCAGGAGCAGGTCGCGGCTCGGGACCAACGCCTCCGCCGGCGCAGCCGGCGGCAGAAGCAGCATCGTCGTGAGCAGCCAACCCATGGGCACCCCAGTATTGCTCTTGCACTGGCGTCGGGCGCGTCAGGCGTTCGACGGTCGGGAAGGGAACTATACGACTATCGACGACGTTTTTCGAGGGGGGTTGAAAAACGGCGTTTTCACGACGGCGGCCGGTACGTGGTGCCTCACTGCCTCGACAGTGATTTCGACCTCGAGCGCTGCGCCGGGAACGTGATGCGGCGCGCTCACAGTGGCTAGCGCGATGAGCTTCTTGAGGACGGGCGACCAGGTAGTGGTCGTCGCGCGCCCCACCTGCCGGCCGTTGCGGAAGACCGGCACCGCGACGCGCGACGTCGCCGCGCCCACTTGCGGCGGCAGGCCCACGCGCTCGTAGAGCTTCTCGACCGCCGGCCAGCTGATGTCGAGGCCCACCACCTGCTTCGCCGGCCCGCGCCGTTCCTCGGCGGCAAGCGGCGCCTGTCCCACAAACGGTAGCTTGTCACGCTGGACGAGACGGCCCAGGCCCATCTCGAGCGGCGAGTACTTCTGCGATTCGATGAGCGCCTTCTTGCTGCCGTTGAAATCGACGTCGATCAACAACAGACCGGCTTCCACGCGCGCGACATCCAGCGCGAGCATGCCGGCCGGATGAATGTCGAAGCGGCGGCCCGCTGTCATGAGCGCGTCCCACACGGCCACGGCGCGGTCCCAGGGCATCCAGATCTCGTACCCGAGATCGCCCGTGTAACCCGTGCGCGAGATCTCGACGGGCACGCCGGCGATCACGCCGCGTGTCATTCTGAAGTACTTCAGCCCGACGATGTCGGCGTCGGCGACCGCGTGGAGGAGCTCCCCCGAGGTCGGCCCCTGAAGCGCCAGCGCCGCGACCCGGTCGGAGACGTCTTCGATCGCGACGTCGAGCCCGACCGCATTCTGCGTCAGCCAGCGCAGGCTCGGATCGGCCGCGGTCCAGCGGAACGCCTGCTCCCCGACGCGCGTCACCGTCCCGTCGTCTATCACCTTGCCGCGCTCGTCGCACCAGGGCGTGTAGTAGACCTGGCCGACCGCCAGCTTTCGCGCATCGCGCGTGATGACGCGATCGACGAGCCGGACCGCGTCGCGGCCGCTGACCTGGTACTTGAACAGCGGCGAGACATCGATCAGCGCCGACGCGTTGCGAATGGCGTTGTACTCGTGCTCGGGATGGGCCTCATACGCGCTGACCGCGTAGTAGCCGGACCACTCCCGGTAGTTGAGGCTCTCGGCGAGGGCGAAGGTCCGCTCGTGGACCGCGGTTCCGATGGGCACGGCGTATTATCTCCGTTGGCAACCAGCAACTATGCAGTTCTAACACATGAAGTTCGATGCCATCGTCATCGGCGGTGGGCACAACGGCCTGACCGCGGCCGCGTATCTGGCGCGGGCGGGCCGTTCGGTGCTGGTCCTCGAGCGGCGTCACCTGGTCGGCGGCGCCGCGGTGACCGAAGAGGTGTTCCCCGGCTTTCGTTTCTCGGTCTGCTCGTACGTCGTGTCCCTGCTCAGGCCCGAG
>DASZFS010000415.1:0-12160 GCA_035939575.1 Vicinamibacterales bacterium
TCAGGTGGTTTACGATCGAGGAATGCCCGTCTCCGTCCACTTACAGACGGTTCACCCCAGAAAGCTGGCCGCGGTGCGGCGCGAGGTCGCGCCGGGCGCGGTCGGCTCGGCATGGGGGCCGGCCCTGGGCAAGGTCTGGGAGGTCATTCGCAGCCAGCCAGGCTTGCGGACTGATGGCCACAACATTTTTCTCTACCACCACCCGACACAGCCTGGCGCGCCGATACTGTGCGACTTCGGTGTCGAGGTCACGCGCACATTTGAAACTGCGGGCGAGGTGTACGCGACCGAAACGCAAGGGGGCGAGGCTGCCGTCGCCATTCACTGCGGCCCGTACAACCGGATGAACGAGGCACACGACGCGATCAGAAAATGGATGGCGGCGAATCGGAGGGAGTCCGCTGGGCGCTCGTGGGAGATATACGGAGATCCGACGCCGGATCCGGCCGACACTGAGACGACGGTCGTGTATCTCTTGAAGTAGCGTTCACGCACTTCGGGCGAGTGGTCGGCCATCCGGAAGTGAACCGCTGCATCAAGATGTGATTGCATTCACTAGCGGTTACGGTAGGAATTGACCCGACGAGTGTCTTTATGGCGCCAGGCGCTCAGATGATTGACTCTCTGTCCCTCGCGACTGGACCAGGCCCCTCGACATTCGTGTTCACCAAGACCGAGCTACAGCGGAATCTCTTTCGCATACCTCTGCATTGAAGGCTGTCAAGGTTGCTTGAGCCTTGACCGGCAGCGGTCATGTCCGCGTTACCTCCGCTGGGATTGCGATCATCACAGATTGTCACAGTCATGCCCTTTTTCCCCGTCTGGGCGTCTAATGTGGCAACGCGGAGAGAGGAACCCCCCATGACGCGAGTCATCTTGTGCGCAGCGGTTCTGACGGCGGCCGGTGTCCTAGTCCGGGATCCATTGGTGCGCGGCCAGGCACATGACGCCGCGTCCGTCCTGACCCCAGCGCATGAGGCGCTCGGCGGCGATCGGAATCTCGCCGCGGTGAAGACCTTCCTGGCGACCGGGCGCGCGCGTCAACTCCGCGGCAACAACCTCGTACCAATCGAGTTCGAGATCGCCTGCGAACTGCCAGACAAGTACGTCCGGCGCGACGAGTTTCCGGCCCAGGACATCCCGCCCGCCGTCAATGGCTTTCGCGGCGACGAGGCGATCGGTCCGTCGAAGACGACACGCGAGGAATTCGCGCGGCTGATGCTGGGCGCATTCGCAGGGGCGCCGCCGGCGTTTCCGCTCACATTCGCGTACGCCGCCGAGGCCGAGGCCCCAGAAGGCAAGGCCGACGTCCTCGCGGTCGCCGGCCCGGCAAACTTCTCGGCGCGTTTCCTCGTCCAACGAGAGACGCACATACCCGTGATGCTCATGTGGCAGGCGCCGGGCCCGGCGGGGCGAGGGGGCCCTGAAGCTTCGCCTGCCGGTTCCGGTCGCGGTGCGCCGCCGGCGTCCGCGGAACACCGGCTGTACTACGCCGACTACCGCGCCGTGAACGGCGGCGTGAAATGGCCGTTCCGGATCCGCCACGCGGTGGCCGGCGCCACCATCGAGGAAACGACATTCGATCGCGTGAGCATCAACGCGAAGATCGATCCGAAGAAGTTCGAGGCGCTGAAATGAGTGTTCTTCTGGGGCTGCTGCTCGTCGCACAGACGGCATCCGGCGGCACGCTGCGCGTCACCGTGATCGATCAGACCAACGCCGTGGTCGTCGGCGCGACGGTGACCGTTACCGGCGCGGACGACGCGACCCGGCGCGTCGCGATTGCGCCGGGGCGAACGACCGATGCCGGCGTGGCGACTATCCCTGACCTGCCGCCCGGCCGCTACGCGATCGACGTCGAGTTCCCGGGCTTCGAGAAGCGGACGCTTCCGGACGTCCGTATCCGCGCGGGGGACAACCGCCAGGTCGCAATGCTCGCGATCGGGAAGATGGAAGCCGCAGTAACGGTGGAGCAAGACAAGCAGCAGGCGGCGTCGGACCGCAACGGACCATCATTCGGTACCGTGTTGACGCGCGATCAAGTCGACGCGCTCTCGGACGATCCCACCATCCTCCAGCAGCAACTCCAGGACATGGCCGGTCCCGGCGCCGTCATCCGCATCGACGGCTTCGAGGGCGGCGCGCTGCCGCCGAAGGCGATGATCCGTTCGATCCGCATCGCCCGCGATCAGTTCGCCGCCGAGTTCCACAGCGCCGGGGGCGTGTCGATCGAGATCATCACGCAGCCCGGCATCGGGCCGATGCGGTTCTTTTCAAACGCGCAAATGCGCGACAGCTCGCTCTCGGGCACGAGTCCGTTCGTGCCGGTACGAGGCCCCGAGCAGAACGTCAACTACGGCTTCGGCCTCGGGGGAACGATCGTCAAGGACAAGAGCTCGTTCTTCCTGAACGTCTTCGGCATTGACGCGTACGACACGCCGAACTTGAACGCGGTGATGCCAGCGGGAACCATCTCGCGCGCGCTGAATCTGCATGCGCCGCGGAACAACCTGTTCGTGAACGGCGTGCTCGACTACGCGGTCACGCTCGATCAGACACTCCGGTTCGGCTACAACCTGACGCACGTCACGAACGACAACCTCGGGGTGGGCGGCTACAGCGGTCCCGACCGTGCATATTCGACCGGCACCGAGGTGAACACCTTACGCGTGCAGCATTTCGGACCCGTAGGGCGCCGCGCGTTTTCGCGATCACGCATCCAGCTGATTCAGTCGGACACCAGCTCGCAGTCGGCGGTCGAAGCGCCCACCATCCAGGTGCTCGACTCGTTCACAAGCGGCGGCGCGCAGCAGGCCGGCGGCAATCATGCGACAACGGTCGACGCAGCGTCCGATCTCGACTACGTCGTCGGCCGGCATTCTCTCCGCGCGGGGTTCGTGCTCGATGCGACGCACTATCGGTCCGACGCGACGTCGAACTATCTCGGCACGTATACGTTCGACAGCTTGAGCGCCTACGAGGCGAACCAGCCGAGCAACTACAGCCGGCGCATTGGCGATCCATCGATCGTGTACAACAACGTGCAGGCCGGGTTCTACGTGCAAGACGACATCCGCGTGCGCAAGAGCCTGTCAATTACGCCGGGGCTCCGTTACGAGATGCAGAGCCACGTCCGCGATCGTACCAATCTCGGCCCGCGGTTCGGCCTGACGTGGGCTCCGACGGCCAGCGGCCAGACGACGATCCGCGGGAGCGCGGGGATCTTTTACGACTGGCTGCCGACGGGCACCTACGATCAGCTCGTCCGCCTCGACGGCTTCCACCAGCAGGAAATCAACGTCGTCGACCCGTCGTTCCCGGTCGACGAGAGCGCGGCGACTGTGCCGCCGGTCAACCGGTACGCGCTCAGTCCGAATTACGATACGCCGCGGATCACGCGCTTCAGCACCGGTATCGATCAGGCGATTCGAAAGGTGAACCGTGTCTCGGTCACCTACAGCTACCTGCGAGGGTCGCGGCTCGCGCGCGGCCTGAACGTCAACCCGGTGATCGACGGCGTGCGGGCGGATCCGCGCTTCGCGAACGTAATCGACGTCGTCTCCGACGCCGCGTCGCGACAGCACGAGCTACGCTTCGACGCAAGCATCAATCCGGGGGCGATGCTGCCGTTGCCCGCTTCCGCACCGCGCATCAACTGGAAACGCACGACCGTGTTCGCGAACTACACGCTGTCGTCGCTGCGCAACAACACCGATGGCCCGTTCAGCCCGCCGCCGACCGGCACGCTGGCGACCGAGTGGGGACCGGCCAACGGGGGGAGCGGCTCTTCCGGGGCGAACATCCCGGGACTGATTGCCTTCGGCGGCGCACCGACGACCGTTGACGTGCGGCACCGCGTCAATGTGAACCTCAACAACCAGGTAGTGCGGAACTTCGTGCTGTCACTCGGCGTCAACGCGAGCAGCGCGCCGCCGTACACGCTCCTCACTGGCGCGGACAATAACGGTGACGGCATTTTCAACGATCGTCCCCCTGGTGTCGGCCGCAACACGTTGCGAGCGAGCCGGCAGGTGACGGTGAACATGTTCGCCGGCTACAATTTCGCGTTCGGCCACTCATCGGCGCCCCTGCCGCCCGGCATCGGCGTATTCGGCTCGGGGGCGGCGGCGCAGGTGCGCAGCGTCGACCTCGGGCCCGCCCGCTACCGTCTGCAGTTCTTCGTCCAGGCGCAGAATCTGACCAACGAAGCGAACTATCTCGGGTACAGCGGTACGGAGACCTCGCCGTTCTTCGGCAGGCCGACCGCGGTCAGTGGCATGCGCAAGATCGACTTCGGCATCAACTTCAGTTTCTGAATCGCTGTCCCCAGTCGTCAGCGCAGGCCGTTCAGCACGAAATCGAACACGTCGAAATTGCGGAGCTGCCGGCTGAGGGCGATGTTGGCGTACTCATCGCTCAAGGGTCGCGAAAACATGAGATAGACGTTGCGATCCGAGAGCCCGCCGTGCGAACGGAGACGCACGCCGCCGAGCTCCGATAGATCCAGCGTCGCTTTGCTTTTTCCCAAGGTGGTGGCCCGATCGCCGATCACAACGATGTCGCCGATGCGGTCCGCAGGCAGGTCGAGTGTCCTGGCGGCCGCGTCGCGGCCGAGGACCAGTTCCACGCCCGGCTGCTGGTTCAGCAGGGTCATCACGGCAGCTGGCGGCACCTGAGGCTGCAGAAACACCGTGGCATAAGAGCCGAGCGCGCCGTGGTGCTTCACATAAGGATCTGTGATGGGAAGAATCACCCGGGTCTTCCCCTGGCCGAAATGCCGGTCGAGCAGGTCTTGCAGGAAGACAATGTTCGGGGATCCCTCGGCGTTCGACTTGTCGTTCATGCCGTGATCGGCGGTGAGAGCGATGCTGGCGCCTGCTGCGAGCAAGCGCCCGATTGTCTGGTCGATGCCGATGTAGAAATCGGTCGCTTCGCGCGACCCTGGGGCGTATTTGTGCTGGATGTAATCAGAGAGCGAGAGGTACATCAGGTCGGGGTGCTCGCGTTCCAGGATCCGGATGCCGGCCTCCAGCACGAAGAGGGAGAGGTCGGCGGAATATTCAGTGGGCAAGGGTCTGCCTACGTAGTTCAAGCAATCCGCGAGTCCATTGGTGGAGGCGTGGCACTCGTCAGCTTTTTCGGCCGAGAACGTGATGCCATTCTGGAGGCCGGCCGCGAGCATCTTCGCGAGCTTGTTCTTGGCCGTGATGGCCACGACTCTCGCGCCGTTCTGGGAGAATTTCGCCAGGATGCTGTCGGCGCGCAGGAATTCGGGCTGATCCATCATGGCTTCCTGGCCGGTCGCGGGATTCAGAAAGAAATTGCCGGAGATCCCGTGGACGGAAGGAGGCACGCCGGTGATGACCGAAATGTTATTCGGATTGGTGAAGCTGGGCATGGCGCCACGAGCGATGGAGGCGAAGCCCTGTGTCATCAGGCGGCGGAAGTTCGGGAGCACGTTCCGGGCGAGGCCATCGAGGACGTAGGCAGGATCGCCACCGTCGATCAGGATCACCACTACGGGCGATTTCGGCCAGCTGTAGCTCTTGCCGTTCACGGTAATCTGCGCGGGGTGCTCGAAAGCGAGGATCGGCATCGCGGCGAAGACGACGATCGCCAGGAGCAAAGTTGCCAGTCGAAGCGCGCCGGGAGAGCGTCCTCCGCTGCGGCGTTGAGTGAAATCGATGCGACGGATATTGTTCCGGGACGCTTGAAGGGTAAAGGGTGGCATGACGAATCCACATCCACTCTACGGCTTCTTTGTGGAGCTTCTTCAACAGATTCTTCTATAGGTGCGCTATCCGCAGCGGACTGAAGTCGGATTGGAGTGGCCGGGAACTGGCGGCCCGGGCATACTGGGGTAATGCGCATCATGCCGCACGGGACGATTTCGCGCGGCGCACTCCAAAGGACGCGCACCCGAAGCCGTCGGGCGCGCCGCTCGGCGGCTGCCTGGCGCCTGGCCGGACGCGCGCTCGTGGCCTTGCAGGTCGCCCCACTGGCGATGCGGATCGCCCTTGGGACCGTCCTCGTGGTGTCGGTCTGGGCGGCGGTGAACTGGATGGTGCAGGTGGCCCGCAAGCCGGCAGAGCTATTCTTCCCGGTCAGCGGCTCACTCGTTAAGCCTCCGGCGCAGACCTGGCGGCAGTACGGCCTGCTCTTCGCCAAATACTCGACACCGGTCATCACGCCGGAATTGCTGGCCGCACTGGCCCAGGTGGAGGGCAGCGGCAACCCGGTGGCACGGACCTATTGGCGGTGGCGGCTCAGCTGGAACCCATTCGAGGTGTACCGGCCGGCTTCGAGCGCAGTCGGCATGTTTCAGATCACGGACGGTGCGTTCGCCGAGGCCAGACGCTACTGCATCCGTGACCACGTCGTGGTCGAGGACGGCCCTTGGGACGACCCACAGTCGTGCTGGTTCAACGCGCTCTATACGCGCGTAGTGCCCGAGCATGCGGTGGAAATGACCGCAGCGCTGCTGGATCGCACGGTCGCGCGCACCCTCGGTCGCAACCGCATCGCCACCGCCTCACTTCGGCAGCGGCAGGACCTCGCGGCGGTCATTCATCTGTGTGGGAGCGGGGCCGGCGACGCGTACGCGCGCCGCAGGTTCCGGCTCAGACGCGGCGAGCGATGCGGCGAGCACGACGCCCGCCGCTACCTGACAGAGGTCAACGCGCTGAAGCTTCAGTTCGCGCGGCTCGCCGCGTCCGGCTGATCGTGCACCCACCAGAGCGTTGTTCGTAGTGCGTGGCGGTCGTGGACGCTGACCGCCCGGGTCGCCCAACCGCCCAGGCCCGCTGCCCGTCTAAGCCGGATCATGGCCGAGCTGATCCGCGATGTTCGCTACGCCGTGCGCACGCTCCTCCGCAGTCGAGGTTTTGCAGCGACCGCGATCCTGACGCTGGCATTGGCGATTGGCGGAAACGCTGCCATCTTCACCGTGGCCGACGCCGTGCTACTTCGTCCCCTTCCGTATGGCGCCCCCGATCGTCTGGTCGTGCTGCAGGAGTCAAAACCGCCCCAGTTCGCCACGTTTTCGGTGTCGCCCGCTAACTTTCTCGACTGGCGTCGCCGCAACACCACGTTCGACCGCGTGGCGGCGTTCGGTCGGCAGTCGATGAACCTGTCAGGCGAGGGCGAGCCCGAGCGCTGGCAGGGCGTACGGACGTCGGCCGACTTGTTTCCGCTGCTCGGCGTCGCGCCGCTCGTTGGCCGAACGTTCACGCCTGACGAGGATCAAGACCACGGACCGCGCGTCGCCATGCTGTCGTACGGACTCTGGCAACGTCGATTTGGGGGCGACCGCGCCATCGTCGGCCAGGCGTTGACGTTGGACGGTACGCCGTTTACGGTCGTCGGCGTCATGCCGCCCTCGTTCGCGTTCCCGTCCGCCGAAACGGACCTCTGGGTGCCGACCGCCTTCACGGCTGAGGAGCAGGAACACCACGACAGACATTACCTCGCGGCAATCGGTCGCCTCAAAGACGGCGTGACGCTCGAGCAGGGTGTGCAGGATCTGAAAGGCGTCGCACGCCAGCTTGAGAGGGACCATCCTGAGAGCAACAAGGGCTGGACGGTGATCGGCACGCCACTCGAGCAGTTCGCCGTGCGCAACGTCCGCACGGCGCTGCTCGTGTTGATCGCGGCGGTCGGTTTGGTGCTGCTCATCGCGTGCGTGAACGTCGCCAATCTCGTCCTCGTCCGTGGCGCCGGCCGGCGCAAGGAGCTGGCGATCCGAACGGCGCTCGGGGCGGGACGCTGGCGCTTGATGCGTCAGATGCTGGCCGAGAACGTCGTGGTCGCGCTGAGTGCCGGCGCGTTGGGATTACTCCTGACTCGCTGGCTGGTGTCCGCGCTGATGGCCGCCGTTCCGACGGTGCTGCCACGAGCATCTGAGATCGCCGTCAACAGACGAGTGCTCCTCTTCGCGCTCGTGCTCTCGTCGCTCACGCCACTGCTGTTCGGATTCGCGCCCGCCCTGCAGCTGGCTCGAGCCGATCTGCGCGAAATGCTTGCGGCTGGCGGGCGTCAGGAGCCACGCCCGGCGGGCGGACGTGCGCGCCACGGACTGATGGTGGCGGCGGAATTAGCGCTGTCGGTCGTCCTGCTGACCGGCGCCGGGTTGCTGATCCGGAGCTTCAGTCATCTGGTCCGCGTCGATCCCGGCTTCGAGTCGGCAAATGTGATCACGGCGGAGATTGCGCTGCCGTCCGCGAACGATGCGAGCCCCGAGCACGTTCTCCGCTTCTACGACGACCTCCTCCAGCGGGTCTCGGCGCTTCCTGGCGTCCGCGCCGCGGCCGTGACGCAGAGTCTCTTTTTTCTGACGGACTACGTGTCGGACTTCATCGTCGATGGCCGGCCGGCGCCGCCACAGGGCGATCGGCCGAACGCAAACCTGTACGGCGTCACGCCGGACCTGTTCCGGGCGCTCGAGATTCATCTGGTGCGGGGGCGGCTGTTCACCGAGCAGGATCGGGCGGACCGCGAACCCGTGGTCATTATCAACCAGACCCTGGCCGCGCAGCAGTTCGCAAACCAAGACCCGATCGGTCGTCATCTGAACGCCAGCGATCCCGACGGCACCTGGCGGCGGATCGTGGGGGTCGTGACCGACACGAAGGAGTACGGTTTCGGCGCCCCGACGACAGCCCAGATCTACAAGCCGTTTGCGCAGGCACCTTTCAACGGGGTCTATCTCGTGGTACGCACCGCCTCCGGGCTCACGGGACTGGCCTCGGCATTGCGCGCGCAGGTCGGGGCGATCGACGCGACTCAGCCGCTTGGTGCAGTGCGAACCTTCGACGACATCGAGGCCAGTTCGGTCCGTGTCCAGCGCTTTTCCGCGACGCTGCTCGCGTTGTTCGCGGGCGTGGCGTTGTTTCTGGCAGCGCTCGGCCTCGCCGGCGTGGCTGCGTACTCGGTCACCCAGCGCACGTATGAAATCGGCGTCAGAAAGGCCTGCGGGGCGCGCGAGGTTGACGTCGCCCGGATGATTCTGCGTGAAACCTTCGAGCTGGCCGTTCCCGGCATTGGCGTCGGTCTGGTCTGTTCGCTCGCGGCCGCGCGACTGATGTCGAGCCTGCTCTTCGGGATCGGCCCCGGCGATCCCGTCACGTTTGTGGCGGTCCCGGCGCTCCTTCTGCTGGGCACGGGGCTCGCGAGCGTCGTGCCGGCTCTTTGGGCCAGCAGGGTTGACGCGCTCGTGGCGCTACGCAGCGAATAGCGACCATCAATCGCTCAGGACTATCGCTCGAATCGGGTCGTGCAGACCACACGGAAGACTGTCTACGTCACAGGTCGTAGACCTCGCCACCATCCGGACGTTGATCGCGGGGTTGACAGGGGCCAGTCACATCTGACCACAGATATACTCGCGTAACGGAGGCCGCATGTCCGAGGTCCGTTACGCGATGCGTCAGCTGTTCAAGTCACCCGGCTTCACGCTGGTCGCCATCCTCGGTCTCGCAACCCGCTGATCTACGTGGCGCTGTCGGCCTTTCAATGTTCCGGGAGCGGAACCGTGGCGCGGAGCGTTGTGCCGCGGTCGTTCGATTCGATGTGCAGCGCGCCGCCGAGTTGCTGGAGCCGTTCGCGCATGCCAGCGAGACCGACACCAGGAGCGCCGCTGCCGCTCGTCACGGTCGAGAGCACGTCCGCCGGCATCCCCCGGCCGTTATCGGTGATTTCGAGCGCCAGACAGTCGCCGCCGGCTTTCAGCCGGATACGCGCCGTCGCACTTCGCGCGTGTCGATGAATATTGGTCAAGGCTTCCTGCACGACGCGAAACAGCGTCGATTCGACGTCCTGCGGCAGCCGCTCGAACGTCGGCGGCACCTCGAGGTCGACCGCGATGCCACTCCGATCCGCGAATCCCTTTGCGTACCACCGTACGGCGGCCAGCAGGCCGCTCTCGTCGAGAAACGGCGGGTGCAGCAGGTACGACAACGTTCGCACGTCAGAGATCGAACGCTCGATCAGATTAATGCCTTCGACGAGCAGAGCGCGATCACCGCCCGACATCACCATCGTGCGGCCCAGCCGGCCGAGGAGCATCTTGACCGCGGCGAGATCCTGCGCCGTCGTCTCGTGCAGCATCTGCGCGATTCGCCGCCGCTCGTCGTCCTGGGCGCGCATGAGGCTCGCGGTCAGCGCGCGGAGATGGCTCAGCGATTCCTCAAGCTCCGCTTCGGCCCGCTTGCGGTCTTCGATATCGGTAGACACGCCATACCATCTGGCGACCCTTCCAGATTCATCGCGGAACGGCGCGGTCCGAACCAGAAACTGACGATATGTCCCGTCCGCCCCCCGCAGGCGCATTTCATCGTCGTACCCTTCGCCACGCGCCATCTGTACCCCCCATCGTTCGAGGACTCGCGGAGCATCTTCGGGATGAATCGGGCCCGTTGGATCTGCCACGTACTGTCCCAACGAAAGGCCCGTGTAGTCCATCCAACGCTGGTTGAGGAAATCAACGATGCCGTCAGGCCGAAGGCTCCACGCCATGACGGGAATCGTGTCGATGAT
Organism: Vicinamibacterales bacterium; assembly: GCA_035939575.1. Lineage (GTDB taxonomy): Bacteria > Acidobacteriota > Vicinamibacteria > Vicinamibacterales > CAVVIG01 > DATKHR01. The sequence continues at coordinate 10,534 of DASZFS010000415.1, forward strand.
CAGGCGAATGCGATCCTCGGCCCGCGAGTGTTCCGCGATCTCTTTCTTCAGTTGCGCGTTCGCTGCTGCCAGCCGGTCCGCTTCGGCTTTGGCGTCGTTCAGCTCAGGGGGTTTGACGACGTCGCGTTTTGCCCGCGCCTGCGACATGACGGCGAGACTATCGGGTCGAGCAGGCTTCGGTCAAGGTCAGGCAGCCTTGTGCAGGCACGACGCTGGCTCGTCCTCGAGCGTCCTCATCGGACGATCGCGTGCACGTCGCGGTCGACAATGCGGATCCGTTCCTGCCGGCGTCCACCTGCCCCCTGCAACTCGATGATGTACGTTCCTGGAGCGAGCGAACCGAGTGAAAGGCGCCCGGGCGGTTCGACGCGCCGGTCCGATTCGCTATCCAGAACGTCGTCCATCGATCGGTTGCTGTCGTCTGTTACGCGAACGAGATGTGGCCCGGCCGTCGCCGGCAACTCCACGTCGGCGATCGCGCGGTAACCGCGCGACAAGGCGAACACAACTTCGCCGGTCGCATCTTTTGCGATGCGCCTGGTGGACGTCACGAATCCGTCGGCGCTGACGATCAGCCGAATGGATCCCGGCGGCACGTCGTCAAACATGACGACGCCTCTGCCGTCGGTCAGCACCACGCGCGTCACTGCGGCCGCATCCGTCGACAGGAACTCGACCACGGCATTGCGTATCGGCTCACCCGCCATCGTCAATACGCGAACGCGCAAACGCGCGGCCTGTGGAAGAGGCGACAACGTGAGCGTATGGAGAATGCCTGGTGGTTCGGCGAGTTGCTCCTCGGTCGGTTGGTACCCTCTCGCGGAGGCGGTCAGCGTACCTCTCACGGCCCCCACGCCTTCGAGCAGCGCGTCGCCGGTGGCCATCACCGTTGCTTCGACGCGCCCGCCGCCGCTCGTCCATGTGACGGCGGCTCCCGGGACGGGTTCATTCTTGTCGTTGACGACGCGCAGCGGCAGGAACCCGTCAGGGATCGAGATCGCCACCTCCCGCCCGTCGGGCGGCACGTCAACCTGGCGGATATACGTCGAATTGGCCATGTGCACATCGACGTGTGCCGGACCAGGAGGGAAATTTGTCAGCGCGGCACGCCCGTCCCCGTCCGTCGCGCCGCGGCACCCGGACGGGATTGCGCGAAAGGGAAATGGCGATGGTGGCGTTGGTACGTTGGGAGAGGCGGAAATCACAACGCCCATCGCGGGTCCGAATGGTGACGTGATGCGGAACGTCGCACGGCCACCGACGGCGAGCAGAGTCTTGATTGTTCCTTCGGCGGGGACCGGTACGACGCGGGACGCCGTGAGCAACACACCGGCGCACCGTTCCACGGCCGTCGTCGAGACGCGGTACTGTCCCGCGGCCAGCCGGTCGAACGTCGCGCGGCCCTGCGCATTCGTTCGTTCGGGACGGAACTCCAGCGGCGATCGCGGACGGGGGTCCTCGATAAGGACTACGTGATTCGGAACGGGGGCGCCTGCCCCGTCCACGACGTCGACGTTGAGCACGGCGCCGGGCTGCTGGATGACGATGGTTCCGCGGTCCAGGTTTCGTGTCGGGTCCGCGATCATGACATCCGGCAAATTCGTCCGCGCGAAGGAAGGCATGTCGA